>NZ_CP022278.1:0-312055 GCF_002216145.1 Neisseria chenwenguii | reverse complement strand
CTGGAAGGGCGTCCGGACAGCGGCAGCAACAGTTATTCGTTCCATTACTCCGTACCCGCCGGCAATGGCTCTGGACGGCGGAACACAGCTACTACCGCTACCGTCAGGCTGTTGCAGAATTACAGTTACAGCGGGAAAAGCCGCAGCAGCAGTTTCGGTACGGACTATACGTTTTACCGCGACGCCCGGCGCAGGAGCAGTGCAGGCTTCAAACTTTGGCAGCGCGAAACGCAAACCTACATCGACGACGCGGAAATCGACGTCCAACACCGCAGAACGGCAGGTTGGTCGGCGCATTTCGACCACCGAGAATACATAGGCCGCAGCACGCTGACGTTGGGTTTGGACTACAAACGCGGGACCGGCCGCAACCACAGTCTGAGTGCGCCTGAAGAAGCATTCGGCGGCGGCACGTCGCGAATGCAGACTCTGACCGCCGACATCGGCGCCGGTATTTCTTTCTGCATCGGCGGGCAGACTTTTGCCTATGACACGGCTTTCCGGCGCCAATGGAATTTCACCCCGCTGACGCTTCAGGAGCAAATGTCGCTGGGGCGGCGTTACAGCATCCGCGGATTCGACGGCGAACAGACCCTGCTCGGCGAAAGGGGTTGGCAATGGTGCAACACGCTGGGCTGGCAGTATCTGCCGTCGCATCAGGTTTATCTTGCCGCCGATTCAGGCGGTGTCGGCGGTGGAAGAAATACAGGCGCAAGCAGCCTGTCGGGCGGTGCCGTCGGGTTGAAAGGCCGTCTGAAAGCGGGCGGTGTTTTGTCGTATGACGTTTTCGCGGGCAGGCCGTTCAGAAAGCCCGATTATCTCCAAACCGCCTCACCTGTTTACGGCTTCAACCTGAATTACAGCTTTTAATCCCACCGGACATTTTCCAACCATTGCCGTGCCGTCCGAATACGCCCGCTGCCGCAGGCAGGTTTTCAGACGGCACCGAAAGCCGCATCATGAACCGCAACCTCTACAAAATCATTTTCAATCCGCACCGAAACAGCCTGATGGCCGTACCCGAAACCGCATCTGCCGCAGGCCGCAGCGCAGGCAGGCGCACAAGCCGCCGCAGCCCGCGTATGCCGAACCTGCGCCTTTGCACCGCCGCTTTCTTTACCTCCGCCGCGCTGGGTTCGGCAGGCTTTGCAGCAGCTGCCGACATCTGTACCGACCGCAGCGCGGCGGCACATGAGCAGGCAACCGTGTTGCTGAGCGCCAACGGCCTGCCGCAGGCCAACATCCAAACGCCGAACGGCGCGGGCGTTTCGCTCAACCGCTTCAGCCGTTTCGACGTGGACGGCAGAGGCGCGCTGTTCAACAACAGCCGTACCGACGTGCAGACACAGCTCGGCGGCTGGATACAGGGCAATCCGTGGCTGGCGCGCGGCGAAGCCCGCGTCATCGTCAACCAGATTGAAAGCGCTAATCCCAGTCTGCTGAACGGCTATATCGAAGTGGGCGGACGGCGTGCCGAAGCCGTCATGGCCAATCCGGCGGGCATCAGCGTCAGCGGCGGTTTTATCAATGCCGCAGGCGTTACCCTGGCAGGCGGGAGGCCGGTTTGGAAAGACGGTGCCATCGACGGTTTCGCACACAGCGGCGGCATCCGTATCGGCGGGGCGGGTTTGGACACCGCCGATGCCGACTGCACCCGGATTTTGGCACGCGGCGTACAGACCGATGCGGGCATTTGGGCAAAAAACCTGACCGTCGCCGTAGGCAGCCGCACTGATGCGGCAGGCGGCAGAGTAGGGGGATAGCACCGTCCCGTCGGGCTATACCGCCATCGATACCGGTCGGCTGGGCGGAATGTATGCAGACAAAATTACGCTTCTCAGCCATGAAAAAGGTGCCGTTATCCGTAATGCAGGGCAACTGTTTGCCCGGGCGGGAAACGTGTCGGTTAAGCGCCGACGGCTTGATCGATAACAGCGGCAGCATCGCTGCGTCCGACGGCGGTTTTGCAGAAACCGTTTCAGACGGCCTGAACAACAGCGGTTTTATTGCCGCAGGCGCAACTTTGTAGGCCGATGCCCGACAGACCGCCAACAGCGGTGAAATCCGCGCCGGCAGGCTGGCATTTTCCATAGGCCGTCTGAACAACAGCGGTCACATCGTGCAAAGCGGTTTGCAGGGCCTGACCGTCAGCAGTTTCGCTTGCCAACAGCGGCAGCATAGGTTCTGCCGGCGCAGGGCAGGGTGCATCGGGCGCGGTATCCGCAGGCACCCGGACCCCGTCGGCACCATCCTCCGCATCAGGCGGCGAGCAGACTTCGACAGCCGCCGTTCCAAACGTTTCCGCCTTTGCCGACGGCTATCTGCGCATTTCAGACGGCCTGACCAACAGCGGCGGCATTACCGCCAACCGTATCGGTATCGGCAGCGAACGTATCGACAACAGCGGCACACACAGTCTCGACACCTTGAGCGCCGGCGGTGCGCACTTTGCCAACAGCAGCACGGTTTACGTCCGCCAAGCCGACATCGCGGCGCAGACCTTTGCCAACCGAAACGGCCGCTTTTCCGCCGCAGAGCGAGCAGTCTTCCGCAACCGCCTGACCGACAACTGCGGCGGCACGCTGGAATTGGACAGCAGCCTTGAGATCGCCTCGGCGCAGTTCGATAACCGCAGCGGGCAGACCGCTGCACGGCAGGCCGTCATCACTGCCGAAACGGCAAACGCAGGAGGAACGTTGGATGCAGACCGTCTGAATCTGACGGGGCGTTCGCTGGACAACAGCGGCGGCATGATCCGTACCGACGAAGCCGCCGTATTGAGCCTTTCAGACGGCCTAGACAACCGCAGCGGCCTCATCAGTGCCAAACAGGATGTCAGCATCCAAACCGGAACCCTGCAAAACGGCGGCGGCAGCCTGACAGCGGGGCGCGATCTGAACCTGGAGAGCGCCGGCCTGCGTACCGACGGCACGTTGGCTGCCGGCCGGGACATGGCTGTTTCCCTAAAAGAAGATTTTACCAACACGCAAACCCTTGAAGCCGGGCGGAACCTGACCCTGCACATACACAGGGCCGTTTGAACAACGCCGGCAGCCGCCTGACGGGCAGTACGGCGGCAACCGTCGAAGCCGCCGCCGTCGGTAACGGGCAGCATACAGGCGGGAGAAAGCGTCCGTCTGAACGCGAAAGCCAAGCCATTTTAAGCAACCTCGGCCTGATCAACAGCGGCGGGCTGACCCGCGTCGAAGCGGCGGAAATCGAAAATGCGGGCTCAGGCAGAATTTACGGCAACCATATTGCCCTTGCCGCAGGCCGTCTGAACAACTACGAAGAAAATGCAGACGGAACCACCCGCGCCGCCGTGGTTACCGCGCGGGAGCGGCTGGACATCGGCGCGACGGAAATCCACAACCGCGAAGGCGGTCTGATCGCATCCGAAGGCAGCCTGTATATCGGAGGCCGTTTGAACGGGCAGAACCGTGCCGAGGGAACAGCGCAGCGTCTGACTAACGGCAGCGCGCATCGAAGCAAAAGGGGATGCCGTGATTGCGGCGGCAGATTTGCAGAATCTGAACAACCATTTCAAGGCGGAAGAATATCCGGCAGAGAAGAAGCATGTCGTGTCTTATACGCGTGTCGGCGAAGCAGAGCCGTTTTTTGCTGCCTTTGGGGGATACAATACGGCAAAGGCAGTCTGAAAGCCGTATTGAAAGGAGTAAACGATGTGGGATGGATTGAAAAATTGGTTACGCGAGCAATTTGAGCGGGCAGATTATATTGACCACATGATTGGTCGGTATCCGCCGTTCAAAGTGTGGCTGATGTGGCTCGCTGCGGCGGGTGCATTGTGTGTGCTGCATGAGATTTTCCCCACGCTGGCAAAGGGTATTGCAGCGGTGGTGGGGATAGTGTATTTGGTTTACGCGTTGTTTATTTGGGCGGCGGCAGACCATCGTCCTGATGATTGGGATAGGTTTTAAGGCAGCCTGAAAGTGGGTTTATGTGGATTGGGGGTAAGCACCAGCGAAAATCTTTCAGGCAGCCTGAAATATATATTGAGGGCGAAAGCGGTTGGATGAAGAAGGAAGATCACGACCTTAATCTGTACCGTTACGACGGTACCAACATTCCGTTTCACAAATATGCCGTCGAAAGCCTCCGCAAATCCGATTACATCCAATCGGTTTACAAACAGCGGATTGTCGAAAACAGGCCGTCTGAAATCATCGTCGGCGGCAGTTTGCAGGCCGACGGCGGAAACTGGCTGAACAAAGACAGCTTTATCCTCAGCGGCGGCACAATCGGCGGCACGGCTTTCATTAATAATGAACCGTCGAAACAGACCGTTCGCACCGTTAATGACGGCTTCAGCCGCCGCGGCAGTTACGACAAGCACGGCTCTCGCGGCTCACGGCATATCGAGTTCGACAAAGACGTGATTCCCGTATCCGCCATACCGCCGGCAAGCGCAGATTTCGAAGTCCCCGTCTCCGAAGTCAGACAAAACACCGCCGCACTTTCCTTCGCCGGACAGCCGCAGGCGGCTGCCGTCTCTACTGCTGCCGTCAGTCCCGAAGGCAGTACGAAGGTGCTTATGCGCAGCCTGCCGCAGGCATCGGCCTTGCCGTCGGGCAGCCTGTTTACCGTCGATTCCGCGCGGCCGGACTACCTGGCCGAAACCGATCCCGCCTTTACCGACCGCCGCCAATGGTTGGGCAGCAGCTATATGCTCAAAGCGTTGGGACAGGATACCGCCAACACCCAAAAACGGCTCGGCGACGGCTCTATTACGAACAGCGTCTTGTAACCGAACAGATTGCCCGCCTCACAGGCTACCGCCGTCTCGAAGGCTATGCCGGCGACGAAGCGCAGTTCAAAGCCCTGATGGATGCCGGCATTACCGCCGCCAAACAGCTCGGCCTCATCCCCGGCATTGCCCTGACCGCCGAGCAGACCGCACGGCTGGCTTCCGACATCGTCTGGCTCGAACCGCAGATGGTCGAAGCGGGTAAAATCGACTTTGTCGGCGCCACCCTGCGCAACCGCGCCGCAGGCGGGCAGACCATTATCCGTTCGGAAGGTGACATCAGCCTTGGTACTGTCGAAACCGCCAAACGCGAAAGCCACGGCAGCGAATCCGACAAAAACCACCGCATCGTACGGCAGCAAGCGTAGGTACGGTTGGTTAGCTTTGCTCAAAGCAAAGCGTAACCGTACGCAAGTCTCAATGCCGTCTGAAAGCCCACAACTTGGTACCACCGCCAACCGCATCGACACCGACATCAAAGGCAGACTCCGTATCGAAAGTGCCCAAGACCACATCGAACAGGAAAACAGCCAAAGCAATGCCGGCGTAAGGGCGCAGATTTCCTTCGGCACTGCTTGGGAAGCAAAGTCTAACCGTACACAAGCCCCAATGCTGTCTGAAAGCCCCAACTTTTCAGCAAGCGTAGGGTGGGTGCTTGCACCCACGCGGTGCGATGGTTCGTAACAATAAATATGGCAGCAAGCTTAAGCCGTGTGAGCTGCGTCAAGCGGCATCCCGAAAATGGGGTATCTCGAAATCATAATACGACAAACTCACACCAGATTTTTCAGACGGCCTTCCGCATGAATCCGCCTTAAATTTGGTTTACAATAGCAGCCATCTGAAATTTTCCCGATTGAGAGACTGAAATGTTAGACATCCAACTGCTCCGCAGCAACACCGCCGCTGTGGCCGAACGTTTGGCGCAGCGCGGTTATGCGTTTGATACCGCGCGTTTTGAAAGCATCGAAGCGCGCCGCAAGGCTTTGCAGGTGGCGACGGAAGAGCTTCAGGCCGCGCGCAATACCGAGTCTAAAAAAATCGGTATGCTCAAAGGGCAGGGCAAACACGAAGAGGCTGAAGCGGCGATGGCGGCGGTGGCCAAAATCAAAACCGGTTTGGACGCCAACGCCGCCGAGTTGGAAAGCGTACAAAAAGAATTGGATGCCTGGCTGCTGACCATCCCCAATCTGCCGCACGAGAGCGTACCGCAGGGCGCGGACGAGACGGAAAACGTGGAAGTGCGCAAAGTCGGCACGCCGCGCACGTTTGATTTTGAAATCAAAGACCACGTCGATTTGGGCGAACCGCTGGGTTTGGATTTTGAAGGCGGCGCCAAACTTTCCGGCGCACGCTTTACCGTAATGAGAGGCCAAATCGCCCGCCTGCACCGCGCGCTGGCGCAGTTTATGCTCGACA
This sequence comes from Neisseria chenwenguii, assembly GCF_002216145.1. Classification (NCBI taxonomy): domain Bacteria; kingdom Pseudomonadati; phylum Pseudomonadota; class Betaproteobacteria; order Neisseriales; family Neisseriaceae; genus Neisseria; species Neisseria chenwenguii. The sequence continues at coordinate 305,868 of NZ_CP022278.1, read as the reverse complement.
CCCATACCCTGCAACACGGCTATACCGAGCATTACACGCCCTATATCGTTGACGACACCACGCTGCAGGGCACCGGCCAGCTGCCGAAGTTTGCCGAAGATTTATTCCACGTTACCCGCGGCGGCGACGAAAGCAAGAAAACCCAATACTTGATTCCGACCGCCGAAGTGACGCTGACCAACACCGTGGCCGGCAGCATCCTCGCCGAAGCCGATCTGCCGCTGAAACTGACCGCACACTCACCCTGTTTCCGTTCGGAAGCCGGCGCCTACGGCAAAGACGTGCGCGGCCTGATCCGCCAGCACCAGTTTGACAAAGTGGAAATGGTGCAGATTACCCGCCCCGAAAAATCCTACGAAGCGCTGGAAGAAATGGTCGGCCACGCCGAGCGCATCTTGCAATTATTGGAACTGCCCTACCGCGTGATTACCCTCTGCACAGGTGATATGGGCTTCGGCGCTGCCAAAACTTACGATTTGGAAGTGTGGGTGCCCGCGCAGAACACCTACCGCGAAATCTCAAGCTGTTCCAACTGCGAAGATTTCCAAGCCCGCCGCATGAAAGCGCGTTTCAAAGACGAAAACGGCAAAAACCGCCTCGTCCACACCCTCAACGGTTCCGGCCTGGCCGTCGGCCGCACGCTGGTGGCGGTATTGGAAAACCATCAAAACGCCGACGGCAGCATCAATATCCCCGCCGCGTTGCAGCCGTATATGGGCGGCGTAGTCAAGCTGGAAGTGAAATAAGCCGCAGCAGTATTTAAACGAAAGCCGTCTGAAAAATCGTTTTTCAGACGGCCTTTACGTATTTTCATGTCGGTCAAACCAATGTTTTGAATGTGGGGCTGAGCGAGTCCGGCATCAACTGAAGTTTCAGACGGCCTTTGGCGTTTTAGTGAAAATACAGGCCGTCTGAAAACTCATTCGCTGTTGCGGCAGATGTCTACCGCTTCCTGTAAGCTGGAAACGCCGAAAATTTTCAGGTTAGGGAACTCATTGGCGTTGCGCGGCATATTGGCTTTCGGCACGATGGCGCGTTTGAAGCCGAGTTTTTCCGCTTCTTTCAGGCGTTCCTGTCCGCGGGCGACGGGGCGGACTTCGCCGCTGAGGCCGATTTCGCCGAAGGCGACCATTTTTTCAGGCAGCGGGCGGTTACGGAAGCTGGAGAGCATGGCGAGGATGACGGCAAGGTCGGCGGCAGGTTCCATGATTTTTACGCCGCCGACGGCGTTGAGGAACACGTCTTGGTCGAAACAGGCGATGCCGGCGTGGCGGTTTAACACGGCCAAGAGCATGGCGAGGCGGTTTTGCTCGAGGCCGACAGTGAGGCGTTTGGGCGTGAAGCCGTGTGCGTCGTCAACGAGGGCTTGGATTTCGACCAAAAGCGGGCGGCTGCCTTCCTGGGTGACGAGGACGCACGAGCCGGGGACGTCGCCGCGATAACTGGCAAGGAAAATCGCCGAGGGGTTGGAAACACCTTTCAGGCCGTGTTCGGTCATGGCGAACACGCCCAGCTCATTGGCCGCACCGAAACGGTTTTTGATGGCGCGGATCATGCGGTAGTTGGAATGCTGGTCGCCCTCGAAATACAAAACCGTGTCCACCATATGCTCGAGCACGCGCGGGCCGGCGATGGCGCCGTCTTTGGTGACATGGCCGACCAGAATCATGGTGATGCCCATCTGTTTGGCCATGCGCGTGAGTTGCGCGGCACATTCGCGTACCTGCGACACCGAACCGGGCGCGCTGGTGATTTGGTCGGAATACATGGTCTGAATCGAATCGATGACGACTACAGCCGGTTCGTGCTGCTTCAAGGCCGTCTGAACGGCTTCCATGCGGATTTCTGCCAAAAGGTTCACTCCGTCGGCGGGCAGTTCCAAACGCTGTGCGCGCAGGGCGACCTGTTGTGCCGATTCCTCGCCGGAAACGTACAAAACCTTGCGGCTTTGCGCCATTTTGGCGACGGTTTGCAGCAGCAGCGTGGATTTGCCGATGCCGGGATCGCCGCCGAGCAGAATCACCGCACCCGCCACCAGCCCGCCGCCCAGCACGCGGTCGAGTTCGCCCACGCCGGTCGGTTCGCGCGGCACTTCCACGGCGGTCACTTCGGATAATGCCTGCACTTTGGAAATATCCGCCGCCCAAGACTGGAAACGGGCGTTTTTCGGCTCGGGCGCGGTGAGGTTTTCCTGAAGCGTGTTCCATTCGCCGCAATGCGGGCATTTGCCCTGCCATTTGGGCGAAGTGCCGCCGCATTCGCTGCATTGGTAAACGGTTTTCGGGGCTTTGGCCATGATGTTTTCCCTTGTGAAAGGCCGTCTGAAAAAACGGATGCGGTTTCCGGTATTTTTCAGACGGCCTGAAGTTTAAAAAAAACGCTTTATTTTTCGTCTTTCTTATCTTTGCCTTTTTTCGGCGCGGGTTTTTTTGCGGCCAAACCTAAAGATTTCTGCCATTCGGCGGGGTTTTTCACCAGTTCCAACGCTTTGCGCAGTTGGTCGTCTTTTGCCGGATTCGGGATACGGCGGGAGGAAATGTCTTCTTTTTCCTTCGCTTTGTCTTTGTCCGACTTGGCTTTCGTATCTTTAGCGTCTTTTTCTGCTTCGTCTTTCGGAATCGGTTCGTATTGGCTGCTGTTCACATCTTCGCCGCCCAGCGGGTTGCCGATGTGGCCGACGAGATCGGCTTCGCGACTTTCATAGGCGCGGTCTTTGTCTTTCACTTCCACATCGGGAGCGATGCCCTGCGCCTGAATCGATCGGTCTTTCGGCGTGTAGTAGAGCGAGGTGGTCAGCTTGACCGCGCTGCCGTTGGACAGCGGAATCACGGTTTGCACCGAGCCTTTGCCGAAACTTTGTGTACCGACAATCACGGCGCGTTTGTGGTCTTGCAGGGCGCCGGCGACGATTTCGGAGGCGGAGGCCGAGCCGGAATTGATCAATACGGTCAGCGGGATGGTTTTCAGTTCGGGCGGCAGGCCGCTCAGGGGCGTGCTGCCGCGCGAGAGGATGTAGTCTTCGGGCATGGCTTTGAGCGTCATGCCGACTTTGCCGTCGCGGCCTTTGGTGCTGACAACGGTCGCACCCTCGGGCAGGAAGGCGGCGGAAACGCCGACCGCGCCGTTCAGAAGGCCGCCCGGGTCGTCGCGCAGGTCGAGGATGATGCCTTTAAGCGGTGCTTTGTTTTGTTTGACCAAGGCTTTGGCGGCGTCGTTGACGGCGCCGACGGTGCGCTCTTGGAACTGGGTGACGCGGATGTAGCCGTAGCCCGGCTCGAGCAGATGGTGGCGCACGCTTTTGACTTTGATAATCGCGCGGGTGATGTTGACGACGATGGGTTTGTCGGCATTTTTACGCGAGAGGGTGAGGGTGATTTTGGTGCCCGGTTTGCCGCGCATTTTTTTCACCGCTTCGCTGACAGTCATGCCGCGGGTGGAGGCGTTGTCGATTTTGACGATGAAATCGCCGCTTTTCACGCCGGCGCGTTCGGCGGGCGTGTCTTCAATCGGGGCGACGACTTTGACGAAGCCGTCTTCCTGACCGACTTCCATGCCCAAGCCTCCAAACTCGCCGCTGGTGTTTTCTTTCAGGTCGGCATAGCCTTTTTTGTCCATGTATTCCGAATGCGGGTCGAGGTCGGCAACCATGCCTTTCATGGCGCCTTCAAACAGCTCGGCATCGGTTTTGTCTTGGTAGTAGTTGGCTTTGATCTGGCCGTACACTTCGGCCATGGTACGGATGGATTGGACGGGCAGGGCTTCGGTTTTTTCCTTTTCGGCGGCAAAGCTCTGAACGCTCAGGCTGACGGCAACGCCGCTGAACGCGCCTAATGTGTAGAGTGCAACTTTTTTCAAAGTGGATTTTGACATGCTGGATTCGGCTTTCTCTTAATCTGTTTGGCTTAACCGCCCGGTATGGTGTGGGCGGAAACCGTAATCTGTGAAACTTTATGTGATTTGGGGCGTGGAAACAACCGTATTAGGGTAAAAAAATGCTAGGGCGTGTTTCTATGACGGTTTCAGACGGCCTGAATGTGGTTTTTTCGGTTCAGGGCCGTCTGAAAAATAAATACAGCAGATTAATTAATCCACGACTGTGGGTTCATATTCTGGCCGTTGTAACGGATTTCCAGATACAGCCCCTGTTCGCCGCTGGGAAGGGTGCCGCTGGTGCCGATGTTGTGGCCGGCGGCGATGTTGTAGCCTTCGGCGACGGCGGTTTGGCTCAAGCCTGAGTAAACACTGACGTAGTGGTCGCCGTGATCGACAACCACAACCTTGCCGTAGCCTTCCAGTTCGCCCGCATACATCACCATACCTGCGGCAATGGCGGTTACGGGCGCGGGCGGTGTGGCGTAAAACACGCCTTTCCAAACTTCGCCCTCGCCCCTGTCTTGACCGAACATTCCGGCAACGGCGCCGCCGGCAACGGGTTTTTTCAGACGGCCCTGCATACGGCTGAAGCTGTTGGGACTGCTGATGGGCACAAAAGCGGGCGCTTTGAGGGTCATGTCTTCGCTGGTCAGCGTGGACATCGCGGCGCGGTCTTGTTCGGCTTTTTTCGCAGCGGCTTTACGCGCTTTTTCGGCGGCAGCCAAACGCGCTTCGGCGGCTTTTTTACGCGCTTCGGCTTCGCGTTTGCGCTGCTCGGCCTTGCGCTTGTTGAGTTCTTCCAGAAGTTTGTTGAGGCGCTGCTCGTTTTCTTTGCGTTTCGCCATTTTCTGCGTATCGGCGGCCATTTTGGCATTTTGGCGGCGGCTTTCGGCCTGCTCGGCGATGTTGCCCGCGCCCTGTTTACGCAGCGAAGCCTGCGCGCCGGCCTGAAGTTTTTTCAGACGGCCCAACTCGGCGCCGATACGGCTTTCCTGCGCCGCCAGCGCTTTTTGCTGTTTGTCGAGGTCTTTGACAACCGCTTGGTTGGCGTTATGGATGTAACGGGTATAGCGCAGGAAACGGGCTTTCTGGCCGGGTTCGGCGTTTTTCAGAAAGAGCGTGACGGCCTGCGGCTGGCTGCTTTTGTAGCTGCCGGCAACGAAACGCGCAATCTGCGCGCGGGTGTTGGCGACTTCGGCTTGCAGACGGCTCAGGTCGGTGGCGGCCTGTTGCAGTTTGTCCCACGCATCACGTTGGCGGCGGTTGATTTGCGCGAGGTTGGAACGGCTTTGGCTCAGATTGCCGCTGACGCGCACGAGCAGGTTTCCGGCGCGGCGGTTGAGTGCTTTTTTCGCTTCCAAATCGTTGGCGGCGGCGGTAACGGCATCGCGGAAACCGGCTTCGCTTTTGGCGGGCGCGCGTTCGGCTTGGCGTTTGTCTTGGCGTTCTGCCGCCTTGCGCGCGTCGTTTTGCGCATCGGCTTTTTTATCGGGAACGCGGCGTTCGTCGGCGTTTTTTACATTGCCTTTTTTACCGGTTTTGTCGGCGCGTTTCCAGTTTTGGGTGTCTGCTTTTTTATCGTTGTTTTTGTCGTTTTTTTCAGACGGCCTGTTGTTTTTCGGCTCGGCTTGACGGCTTTTTTTAGCCGTTCTTGCTTCGTCGTTTTTCTCGGCTTGACGCGCTCTTCTGTCTTTGGCCGGCTCTGCGGTTTTCTTGGCTTTTGGGCCGTCTGAAACTTCTTTCACCGCTTTTTCCGCGCGCTTGGCTTGCGCCGGTTTGCGCTCGGCTTCCGGCCGGGCGGCAGCTTTTTTGTTCGGCTTTTTGTTTGATTTTTCAGCGGCTTGGGCACGTTCTTTTTTGGTTTTCACAGCCGCCGCTTTTTCTTTTTTCGGCGCGTCTTTCGCGGCAAAAGCGGGAGCGGTGAAACAGAGCATGAGGGCGAGCAGGAGCGGTTTGTAGTACATGACGGATTCTGACGGGAAAAGTTGGAATTTAAAGATAGCGTAAAGATAGCGTGAAGTGTGCGGATTGATTGTTCAAACAGCCTTGAGCGCGTAAAGGCAAGCGCGATTATACTGCCTGAGAAGCCGTCTGAAAACGTCTGCCAAGCCTTGCAATCGGGCGCGGCGCTCTTATATAGTAGCGGAGAGACTTAATTTCTGGCTGGCAAAAAATGATGGAAAAAATTCTGACAACTGCGCTCTGCGCCGTTTTACTTGCGGCTTGCGGCGGTAACGACACCGATAAAATCGGCAATGCCAGCACGGTGTTCCATATGCTCGGCAAAAACGACCGCATTGAGGTGGAAGGTTTTGACGACCCCGACGTTCAGGGCGTGGCCTGTTATATTTCCTACGCCAAAAAAGGCGGCTTGAAGGAAACGGTCAATTTGGAAGAGGACGCCAGCGATGCGTCGGTGTCGTGCGTTCAGACGGCCGAAGTCATCCGCTACAAAGAGGCGGCGGTCATAAAGCCGAGACAGGTATTCAAACGCGGCGCGAGTGTGGCGTTTAAAAGCCAGCAGATTATCCGCTACTACGATGCCAAACGTAAGGCGTTTGCCTATATGGTGTACAGCGATAAAATCATTCAGGGTTCGCCGAAAAATTCTTTGAGCGCATTGTCGTGCTTCGGCGGAAAAACAGCTGACGGCAGGGAAATTGCAGGTTTGCCGAACCGCCGGATTTTCGGTGCATGTGTGGTGGAAACGGCGGCAGTTCCTGCCAAATAAAGGACAGATATGGATTTAGTGAATCATTTTCTTGTGGCTATGCCTGATATGGACGACCCGTTTTTCGAGGGAAGCGTGATTTATCTTTGCGAACACGACGACGAAGGCGCATTGGGCATCGTCATCAACAAACCCTCGCCGATTACGATGGATATGATTTTCGCCGCGACCGACCACAACATCCCGCAGCGGATGCAGCATGACTGCGTGATGATGGGCGGGCCGGTTCAGGTTGACCGCGGTTATGTCGTGCATACGCCGCCGGGAAATTGGCAGAACACGCTGGCCGTAACCGACCGCGTCGGCTTGACTTCCTCGCGCGACATCATCGAAAACATTTCCGAGCCGGGGGCGGTAGACAAAGCGCTGGTGAGCATTGGCTATTCGAGCTGGCGCAAAGGCCAGCTCGAGCGCGAACTGGCGGACAACGTCTGGCTGACCGTGCCTGCCGACGAACATATTTTGTTTGATGTGCCGTATGAACTGCGCTACGCCGCCGTGTTCGACAAACTCGGCATTGCCCCGACCGACCTCGCTTCGGGTGTCGGCCATGCTTAAGGGCGGCAAAGGCACAACGCTGGCGTTTGATTTCGGCGAAGCCCGCATCGGTGTGGCGCAAGGCGATGCCGAAGTCGGCTTAACCCACCCGCTGGCAACGGTGACGGGCAACAGCAACGAAGCCAAATTCGAGGCCATCGCCAAATTGGTGGAAGAATGGCAGCCCGTGCAATTCGTCGTCGGCCTGCCGACCCACACCGACGGCACGGAACACGAACTAACCCGCCTCAGCCGCAAATTCGGCCGCCGCCTGCAAGGCCGTTTCAACCTGCCCGTGTATTGGGTGGACGAACGGATGTCGTCGCTCTACGCCGAGAGCCTGCTCGACGAAGCGCAAGTGTTTGGAAGAAAACAAAAATCCGTGCTCGACCAAGTGGCCGCGCAGGCGATTTTGCAGGGCTTTTTCGAGGGCGGCGCGACGGAATATTTCAACGGGCGCGAAGAAGCCGTCTGAAAAAGTCGGGACAACGCCGTAAAAAAACGGAAGGCCGAGTCTTTTGCAAAAAAACAGCCGAACCGGGTTATATCCCCGATTCGGCTGTTTTTCCAGATTCCATTCAAAATTTTATGAAACTCCTAAAGAGTACCTATTTCAGGGAATTTTCCCGTCCTATCTGACGGTTATGGGCTTTTTTCTATAATGCCGTCTCTCCGTTTTTTCCAGCCGGCGTTTCGCAGTTGCTTTTGCTGCTGTAATTTTCGGTAGGTACTCATTCAGGGATCCAAAATAACATAAATAAAAATAACGTCATGAGAAATCATGACGTTATTCAAATAATATGGCGGAAGCGGTGAGATTCGAACTCACGGAGGGCTACCAACCCTCGACGGTTTTCAAGACCGTTGCATTAAACCGCTCTGCCACGCTTCCTGAGTTCTGGCGGAAACGGTGGGATTCGAACCCACGGAGGATTTGCACCCTCAGCGGATTTCGAGTCCGCTGCATTCAGCCGCTCTGCCACGTTTCCAAGATAAAAAAAATTCAAGAAATGGCGGAAGCGGTGAGATTCGAACTCACGGAGGGCTATCAACCCTCGACGGTTTTCAAGACCGTTGCATTAAACCGCTCTGCCACGCTTCCGTTTTCTTGAAGCGCGTATCTTAGCGGAGTTGGACGGTTTTGCCAAGCTGCATTTTTGGGAAACTGCCCAGCTTTTTGTTTTTACTAAACTTGTTGTCGGCGCTGGAAAACCCATTCTGTTTCATTGGAAGCGGCGGGGTTGAAGGCGTAGCCTTCGAGATCGAAGGATTTGAGCGCTTCGGGATCGGTAATGCCGTGTTCTGCGGCGTAGCGCACCATCAGGCCGCGGGCGCGTTTGGCGTAGAAACTGATGATTTTAAACTGGCCGTTTTTTTCGTCTTGAAACACGGGAGTGATGATTTTGGCATTGAGCGTTTTGGTATCGACGGCTTTGAAATATTCCTGCGAGGCGAGGTTGATGAGGGTGTCGCCGGCGGGAAGCAGGGCGTTGAGAGCTTCCGAAAGGCGGCTGCCCCAGAATTCGTACAGGTTTTTGCCGCGCGGATTGGCAAACGGCGTACCCATTTCCAAGCGGTAGGGCTGCATCAGGTCGAGAGGGCGCAGGATACCGTAGAGGCCGGAGAGCAGGCGGACGTGTTGTTGTAGATAGTTGATTTTTTCGGGGGCGAGGCCGGCGGCGTTTAAGCCTTCGTAAACATCGCCGTTAAACATAAACACCGCCTGCTTGGCGTTTTCGGAGGTGAACGGCGTGTGCCATGCGGCGTTGCGTTCGGCGTTTAGCAGGGCGATTTTGTCGGAAACGTGCATGAGCGCGGCGATTTCCTGCGGCGCAAGTTTGCGCAGCGCGCCCATCAGGATTTCGGCCTGATCGAGCAGGTAGGGCTGGGTAAACTCTTTAACGGGGGCGGGACCTTTTTCGTTGAGGTTTTTGGCGGGGGATAAGACGAAAAGCATTTCTGGCTCGCTGGCTGGTGTGGAAGACGGTTTATTTTAGGTTTAAAGAAGGCTATCGGCAAGGATTTGGCATTTGGAGATTTTTATGAACGGTTCGGTTTTTGCTTCGCGGAAATTAATGTTTTCAGACGGCCTAGACGGTTTTATCGTTATAGGCCGTCTGAAAAATAGTAGGAACAAATCCTGTGAAAGCAAATGCCGCAGGTGAAATCCATAAGGCCGTCCGAAAAATGTGTATAGTAAATTAAAATAAAAAAGATACAAGGCGACAAGGTGAAGACAGTACGGGTAGTACGACAAGCCGCAGCCAACGAAGTAGATTTTTTATTTTAATTTACTATACACATTTTTCGGACGGCCTTATTAAATGAAAAATAATCAGCGGTACAGCGTCACAATCGTTTCCGCCGCTTTCACGCAGCTTTCCACGTCGGCCACCAGTGCGATGCGCACATAGCCTTCGCCCGGATTGCCCTGCGCGGTTTCGCGGGCGAGGAAACGGCCGGGGAGGACTTGGATGGCGGCTTCCGACCACAACCGTTTGGCAAAGGCCAAATCGTCGCCGTCGGGGACTTTCAGCCAAACGTAAAACGAGGCATCGGGCAGGTCGACGTCGAAAACCTGCTGCAAAATCGGGATGACTTTGTCGAATTTTTCCTGATACAGGCGGCGGTTTTCCTCGACGTGGGTTTCGTCGTTCCACGCCGCGATGCTGGCACGCTGTACAGGAATGCTCATCGCGCTGCCGTGGTAGGTGCGGTAGAGCAGGAAGTTTTTCAGCAAATCCGCGTCGCCCGCGACAAAACCCGAGCGCAGGCCGGGGACGCTGGAGCGTTTGGAAAGGCTGGTAAACATCACCAGATTTTTAAAACCGCGCCCCAGTTCGGCCGCCGCCTGCAAGCCGCCGATGGGCTTGTTGCCGTGAAAATAGATTTCGGAATAGCATTCGTCGGAAGCGATGACGAAACCGTATTTGTCCTGAAAATCAAACAGTTCCTTCCAATCATCCAGTTGCAGCACGCTGCCGCTCGGATTATTGGGCGAGCAGACCAAAACGATTTTCGCACGCTGCCACACCGCTTCGGGAACGCTCGACCAATCAGGGTTAAACGACGGCGCGGGGCAGTTGGCAAAACAGATTTCCCCGCCGCCCAAGAGCGTTGCACCCTCATAAATCTGGTAAAACGGATTCGGGCTGACGACAACGGGCTTGAGGCCGTCTGAAACCGGATCGAGCACGGTTTGGATAAACGAAAACAGCGCTTCGCGGCTGCCCAAAACCGGCAGGATTTCGGTTTGCGGGTTGGCCTTCAGACCGTCGTAGCGGCGGAACAGCCAGTCGGCGCAGGCTTGGCGCAGCTCGGATTCGCCCGCTGTGAGCGGATATTTCGACAATTCCGCCAGCGAAGCGGCGAGCGCGTCGGTAATGACTTTGGGCGTGGCGTGTTTCGGCTCGCCGATGTGCAGCGGTACGGGCGCGATGCCTGAGGGCGCTTCCAAACCCTGCAAGGCTTCGCGCAGGCGGGCAAACGGGTAGGGTTTGAGTAGGTCGAGTAATGAATTCATGGCGGTTTGCGGCGTTGGGAAAGAGGTAGGAATGTTAACATTTTTCCGCGCCGGCTGCTTACTGGGATTGCAGGCCGTCTGAAAATTCAGATAGCGCTCAATGCTTTAATCCGGAGATAACGCCTGCCACAAAGCCGACGGCGAAAGCGCAGGCAAAGAAAACGGTTATTTTGCGACGGCGTAAGGTATCGAATAGCTTATTTTTCATGGGTCTGGCTCATTCTGGCAATGGCAAGTTTCATAAAAAAATAGTAAAACGGGATATAAAAAACCGTTGCAATCAAAGCGCGGCGCAAGGACGAGGCTGCATCGCGGTCGGACCAATACGTCAATGCGGCAAACAGCACGAAGAAAATTGCGCCGGCGGCACAGGCGGTTTTCCAACTGAATTTTTTAGGAGTGGCAAATTTCATTTGAACCTCATTTGGATCGGACAATCGGTTTCAGACGGCCCTTGGGGATTGATTGAAAGAATATCTCGGGCCGTCTGAAAATAGATCGGCGCAGATTAAAATTTGTCCATTGTTTTTTATAAAAGTTCCGAGAAAAGTTCCGAGCCGTTTGCCGTAAAAAAGGCCGTCTGAAAATTCAGACGGCCTTTTTGCTTAAGTTCGGCTCTTTTATTTCCAATAACGCCACCACGGCATATCGTTTGGCTGCCACGGATGGGTCAAGAACGGGCTTTTCGGGAAGTTTTGCGCGAGGATGCGGCGGGTGTCGCCGGCAAGCTGCTGTTTGCCCATTTTTTGATAGGCCAGTTCCATCATCGCCAGCGATTCTTCCACATAGCGGGTGTTTTGATAGCGCTCGACAATTTTCTGCGCGCGATTGACGGCGGCGAGATAGGCGCCGCGTTTCATGTAGTAGCGGGCAACGGCCATTTCGTTACCACCCAGCGCGTCAACCAGACGGGTCATGCGTTCGGTGGCGTCGGCAGCGTATTTGCTGTCGGGGTATTGCTGAACCAGTTGGGCAAACGACTGATAGGCATCACGGTTGGCTTTGGGGTCGCGGTCCGACCAGTCTTGCGAGGCGAGTTTGTTGAGGAAGGATTTGTCTTCGTTAAACAAAACCAGGCCTTTGAGGTAAAGCGCATAGTCGGTGTTGGGGTGTTGGGGATATTGGCGTTGGAAGCGCTCGATGGCGGCCAGCGCTTTTTCCGGCTCGTCGTCTTTATAGTAGGCGTAGGCCGTGTCAAGCTGCGCCTGCTGGGCGTAACGGCCGTCGGGGAAACGGGATTCGAGGATTTCGTATAATTTTACAGCTCGCGTATAATTGTTGCTGTTCAATTCGTCCTGCGCTTCCTTGTAGAGCTTGTCCACACTCCAATCCTGAGTGATTTGGGCGTCTTTATCGGCCGCGCCTTTCGTACCGGCGCAAGCGCCCAGAGCCAAACTTAAAGAAACGACTAAAAGAATTTTTTTCATGCAAAACACTTCCTTTGAAAATGAAGCCGATTATAGCGATGATTACGACTTTGCGTCAGCCCCTGAAACGGAAAGTTGCGTTAACCTGACCGTTCCGCTCGAAATGGCGGGCTTGCGCCTTGACGCTGCATTGGCCAAACTGCTGCCCGACTATTCGCGCAGCCGCCTGGCCTCTTGGATTAAAGACGGCGCGGTCATTGTAAACGACAAAGCGGCGCAGCCGAAAGACAAACTGATAGGCGGCGAAATTATCGCCGTCAGCGTTAAGCCCAGTGAAGAAAACCTCGCTTTCACGCCCGAGGCGATGGATTTGGACATCGTTTACGAAGACGATACCGTGATTGTCGTCAACAAACCCGCCGGTTTGGTCGTCCACCCCGCTGCGGGCAACTGGACGGGCACGCTGCTCAACGGTCTCTTGGCGCACTGCCCCGAATTGTCGCAGGTACCGCGCGCAGGCATTGTGCACCGCCTCGACAAAGAAACCAGCGGCCTGATGGTCGTCGCCAAAAACCTGCCCGCGCAAAATTCACTGGTTCAACAGCTGCAAGCGCGCGCGGTCAAACGCATCTACCGCGCCGTCGCCAACGGTATCGTGCCGTTTGACGGAAAAATCGACACCTTAATCGGCCGCGACCCGCACAACCGCCTGAAAATGGCCGTCGTCAAATACGGCGGCAAACCCGCCGTTACCCATGTGAAAGTGTTGGAACGCTATCTTTCCCACAGCTACATCGAATGCGCCCTCGAAACCGGCCGTACCCACCAAATCCGCGTCCACATGCGCGAAGCCAACCATCCGCTCGCCGGTGACGCCGTTTACGGCAATCCGCGCCACCCGTGCAGTGACGCCGTCAAAGAAGCCGTCAAAGCCCTCGGCGGCCGCCAGGCGCTGCACGCCTACCGCTTGAGTTTCATCCACCCCAAAACGCAGGAAACCGTTTCGTTTGAAGCGCCCATGCCCGAGGATATATACCGCCTCTTGTCCGTCTTACGCTTGGAAGCCGGCTTGGATTCGTCGCTGAGCAACGAAGAGGAATGGAAAGACAAACTCGACGGCGACGATGACGACGATTGGAACGAAGACGATTACGACGTCGAAGTCGTTTATGTGCGCGAGTGAGGTTTTCAGACGGCATTGCAGGCCGTCTGAAATGTAGAAAATCATCGCGTTGTTTACACAACAGGCTGAGAAAAATAAGCCTTCGTCATCTCAAACGGCGTATTGTTCCAAGCCCCTGTGCGGCTTAACCGTATTATAAAAGTTCACAAAGCGGCATAACTCCTTACGGCGGTGTTCGGGGTCGTCAAACGTCCGTTTACTGTGCCGCATCTCCGTCAGCGTCCGAATCACGCGCTCGGCTTTGCCGTTGGTTTGCGGACGGGTGATGCGGGTGAACTTCTGAACGATGTTGTTTGACGGCAGGCAGCGCCGAACGGGAGGGAGCCGTTGCCTTTGTATTCCACCCCGTTGTCCGAATACGCACACCCGACAGTGTACGGGCAGCGGTCAATCGCATCGCGCAGCAGGAACTTGGCGGCACTTGAGGCGGTATGGTCGGGCAGGATGGCCGCGTACAGCTCGCGGGAATAGTCGTCGATGGCGACAAACAGGTACTCGGACGGGTCGGCAACGGTTTGTTTTTTCAGCCGCGGCAGCCGTTTGGTATCGAAATGCACCATTTCGCCGGGATAGGATTTGTTGTAGCGTCGGGCTTTCTTTTTGAGCTTTTCTTCGATTTCCCGTTCGACCTTAGCCAGCCGTTTGATGCCGTATTTTGCCTGTTTGAATCGGTTGTTGGAGCTTTTTTGCGGTACCGGCAATCTGCCGCGGGCGGCTTTGAGGCCCCGGTAAACGGTAACCCTGTTGACGTTGTAGCGTCGGGATAACGAAGTGACGCTTTCTTTGTCTTGGGTGTGGGCCCGCCAAACGGCTTGACGGCTGTGCGGAGTGAGGCGGGTGGTTTTTGTGGATGTCCATAACAGTATTTTCTTTCGGATACTTAAACAACGTTAGGTTTTTCTACACTTCAGCACGCCAATAGCCGTTATTTTAAAATAAACTTGGCGAATATATTGATTATGTTGGGTTTACCCTCTAACTTACTTATTAAAAACATTACATTGACAAATCTATATTTATAGATTTAAAATCCGCTCATTCAATAAACAGCAAAAGCAAACGATGAATTTTATAGAAATTTGCAAAATATTAGCGAATGAAAACCGCGTTCAAATGCTGCAATGGCTGAAAAATCCCGAGCGGTATTTTCTCGGGGCGGAATTTACTGCCGATGCGATTAATAGCGAAGGGGGAGTGTGTGTTCAGGCGATTACGGTTAAATCGGGTTTGGCTCAATCGGTGGTATCTAACTATTTGAATAGTATGAAAACTGTTGGTTTAGTGAGCGTAAGCCGCTCGGGGAAATGGATGTATTACCGCTATCAAGCCCAAGCCGTTGAGCGGTTTTTAGCGGATTTGCAGCAAAATATTTAATCTTTTGAATCACGCCTTTTTCGGCGTTTTTCAAACCCTGTACAAATCTATAAATCACTATATGAAGATAGGAAAGCACGATGAAAATTGAAATCTGGTCAGATTATGCCTGTCCTTATTGCTACGTCGGAAAACGCCATTTGGAACAAGCACTTAAACAATTCCCACACGCCAAAACGGTGGAAATTGTCCATCGGGCGTTTGAGCTTGACCCCACCGTTTCCGCTGAAGTGAACACCACCACGCAGCAGCGGATTGAACGCAAATACGGCAGAAGCCCTGCAGCGGCGATGGATTTTATCCGTTCCGTGGAGCATGCCGGCAAGCGCGTCGGCTTGGAAATGAATTACGAAACAGTGCAATATAGCAATACGTTTGATTCACACCGCTTGACCAAATTGGCGGCGACTTTGGGCAAAGAAGTGGCGTTAAACGAGCGTTTGTTCCGTGCCTATTTCACTGAAAATGCGGTGTTGTCCAACCGAGAAACTTTGTTGAAATGCGCGGAAGATGTCGGCATCAGCCGTGATTTGGCGGCAAAAATGCTGGATTCCGAGCAATTTGCCGATGATGTGCGGCTTGATGAACAACAAGCAGCGAGATTGGGCATTCACGGCGTGCCATTTTTTGTGATTGATGGAAAATTGGGCATGTCGGGGGCACAGCCTGTTGAAATGATGCTGCAAGCTATGGATCAGGCTTGGAGCGAGCAAACGAAAACCGCCATCGCCGAAGGCATGGCTTGCGGCGTGGACGGTTGTCATTGATGAAATCTTTTGTACCGCATTCGCAACCCATTGTTTTGTCGTCAGAAAAGGTGGATAGCTGTGTGATTTTATTGCACGGTTTAACTACAAACGGGCGGGCGTTTTTGCCCATCGCCCGATATTTGGCTGCAAAATTGCCCGACACGCGTTTTGTGTTGCCCACCGCTCCCGTCCGTCCTGTGAAATGGGCAGGGCAGGCGACTTTTGCTTGGTATGATTTGTTGGACGATGATTTTACAGCAGCGGAAGATTCGCAAGGCATCCAAGCTGCTTCTGCTTATGTGCATGATTTAATTAATGAACAAATCCAATCGGGGCTGTCGGCGGATAAAATCGTGCTCGGCGGATTTTCGCAGGGCTGTGCGATTTCGTTTTGGGCTGGGCTACATTTTCCGCAAAAATTGGGCGGTATTTTCGGTTTGTCAGGCTATTTGCCGCTGGCGGATTTATGGCAACCTGAAAAAGTCAATCAAGAGACGCCTGTTTTGTGGCAACATGGCGGCAGGGACGAATTGGTTACGCTTTCGCAAATCGAGCACGGAAAACAGCTTTTGGCGAAACAGCAAGATTTTGAATTTTTAGCATATTCGGGTTTGGGGCATCAGATTGTGGTGGAAGAATTGGACGCTGTTGCTCGGTGGTTGGGACGGTGTGGGTTGTGATTTTAGCTCCGCTGAGTTTAGTTTCAGGCAGCCTGAAATGCCTGTCTGAAACTCGTAGGGCGGGTGTCAACCCACCGCTTTTCATACCTCATCAAACTGTGGGTTGATACCCACCTGTCAATTCCATTCCAAAACTGAGCCACAGTTGTGGTCTAAAATTGAGCCACCCTATGAGCGGTGTTTCATCCGGTAAGAATCATTGCCCGTCTCAAAAATATCGCAGCAATAAGTCAGGCGGTCCAGTAAAGCACCCGTCATCTTTTCATCCATAAACAGCTTCACCCATTCGCTAAAAGCCAAATTGGTCGTCATGACAATACTCGTCCTTTCATGCAGTTGACTCATCAGATGAAACAGCAGCGCACCGCCTTTCTGACTAAACGGCAGATACCCCAACTCATCAAGAATCAACAAATCGTACCGACATTGCTGTTCGGTCAGTTTCAGACGGCCTTCGTCTTTGTCTGCTTCCAATTTGTTGACCAAGTCCAGTACATTCCAAAAACGTACCCTAAATCCTTGTGTCGCAGCTTCGATACCCAGTGCTGTGGCAATGTGTGTTTTACCCGTACCCGGTCCGCCTACCAACACCACATTACGCTTTTGTCTGATATAGCCCCCGCCCAACAGCAGTTCCAAGGCCGGACGGTGTATCAAACTCTGCTCAAAATCAAAGTCGGCCAAACTGCGGTGTTGCGGAAACCTTGCCTGGCTAATCCGGTTTTGGGTGCTTCTTGCTGTTTTGGCTATATGTTCGGCAGTCAACAACCGCTCCAGAATATCCAGCGTACCCCGTTTGCGACGGATGCCGTCCACTACGATTTCATCCCATTGCTCCGCCATCGCACCGAGTTTCAATTCTTTCAGCAATCCAACCAAACGTTCATGCTGCATGATGTTTCTCCTTCACCGTATCCGTTTGTTTGCCCGACAAACTCAGTAAGCGGTCATAACGGCTGCAATCAACTGACGGCGGGACGGTAAGTGGGATGTCCCTGATATGGAAACGGGGTGAAGGCGGTTCTTTCAGACGGTTGATGATGTTCAATACCGCCTCCGGTGTCGGCATACCTTCGTCCAATGCCAATTCCGCCGCCGTCAATGCCAAGTCAGCATCGTATTCGGCCATCAGGTTCAGCAGTTTGACCATCACCCTGTCTCCTTTGGGCTGTTTAAGCAAACAGGCTTTCAGTCGCTCTATGACGGGCGGCAGCACCCAGCCGATAAAAGCCCTGCCGTCTCTTAACGCGCCGGGTTTCTTTTGCAGATAGGGCAAAAAATGCCAAGGGTTATAGCTGATGCCGTCCTTCACAAAGCTGCGCGGATGTTCGGCAATGCAGTCGGTATCGCTACAAAAGCGGACGGTCTGTGCGCCGATATAAGCCCTAACCGTATTGCCCGCCCATTCGACCGGTACGCTGTAACGGTGACGTTCGACGGTAACCAAAGACTGGTTGCTGACTTTGAGTATCTCCAAACGTTCTGCCGGATAGGGACGGAAAGCGGCCAACGAATGCTTCTCCCTTTCCCATATGTCGGTAACCGGCTGCCTGTATTCGGGATGTTTGTGCTGCTGCATCAGCCGTAGGCATTGCTGCTGCAGGTAGTCGTTGAGAGAGGTGAAGGAATCAAAAGCCAAAGTCGGTTTGAACAATCTTTCACGTAGGTAGCGTATCTGCCTTTCGACCTGCCCTTTCTCCCAGCCGGAAGCCGGGGTACAGGCAACCGGTTCAATGAGAAAATGGGTCATCATCTGTAAAAACTGCGCGTTAAATTCCCTCTCCTTACCTTTGCCGATGCGGGTAACGGCGGTCTTCATATTGTCGTAGATACCGCGGGTAGGTACGCCGCCGAAGAAAGCGAATGCGCGGTTGTGCGCATCCATCAACATATCGGCTTTCTGATTGGGATAAGCACAAATGAAAAAAGCCCTGCTGTGGCATAAGCGGAAATGGGCGATATTCACCTTGACGGTCTGTCCGGCCAAACAAACGGTTTCGATACTCCAGTCAAACTGATAAGCATCACCCGGAGCAAAAGCCTGAGCCATAAAGACCGGAACTGGTTTGGGTTGGTGCTGTTGACGGAATTTGCGGATAAATGCGGCAACGGCGCTGTACTGTCCGGTATAACCGGCATCTTTGATGCGTTCGAAATGCCGGCGTGCGGAAAGGTGTTGCTGTTTGGGCAGTTTGGCTTCTTGGAGCAATTGTTGGGCTAATGCGTCAAGAAAAGGACCGAGCTTGGGGTAATGGGTTTGTTCTCTGCGGTAGACGGGGGGTTCTACGGTGGCGTGCTGCAGATATTTAGCGACTGTATTGCGGGAGAGTTTGAGTTGTTTGGCGATTTCACGTTGTGAGAGTTTCTGCCGGTGAAAAAGCCGGTGCACTTTTGCGATGGTTTCCATACATAACATCCAGGTTGGGCTCCGCTGTGTGATAAAGCGGAGCAGTTTATAACAAACGGAGAGTGGCTCACTTTTGGAGCACAACTCCCCATTTCCCTGGCTCAGTTTTGCACGATATTTAACATTCTGTGTTCCAAGGGTTTTTATGCCTTGTGCGCCTGCATTATTCAGATAATCCAAATGCCAAAAACTTGCGCTGCGCCATTTTTGTCCTTTGATGTCGTTTAAATTGGCAAGCGGTTTGCCAGCCATAAACGTCACAGGATAACCCAGTGCAATAAACACAGGTTCAAGATTTTGGGCGTGGTATTCCGCATTTAATTCGGGAATTTGGCGATAAGCAGCCTGAATAATTTGATATTGCCACGAGATTGTTTTTCTACTTCGCGGAAAAATTCATCGTAAATCACTTTTGTGCGCATATTGCCGTAGGGTTCATGGTCAATGTAGGTCAGCACGGTTTGTGCGTATGATGAAGTTGATGCAAGTAATAATGTTTCCAGGATAAGTAAATGATATTTCATGAGAATTCCTATTTATGGATTTGAAAAGTCAGTATTATAAGGTATGCGATTTCATTATAATGACTGTATCTCGGCAAGGGCGATTTGTGGGATCGCCTTTCCAAAAAACGTAAACAATAAAAAGGAGTATTCAATGTTAGATGAACAACGTTTAAACCAAATCCGCCAAATGGAACAAACGCTGAATGATGCGACCGAGCTGATGGCGAAAATAGAACAATTACAAGAGGAATGGAAAAACCAACAACCTCATATTCAAGCGTTGCTCGACTACTATTTTCAAGGTGATTGGCGAGCAGATTACGAAGCATTTGATAATGGCAAGATCCCGCAAGGAATGTCGTGCGGTGTGTTAAGTGAAGATGCGGTATTTAATTTGATTTCCGATCAGCAACGCTTGTCGATAGAAGCGATTAAATTAGCCGTCAAAGCATTGGAGCGTTAATGGTAAAAAAAGCGATCAATCTGATCGCTTGTTTCTATCTTTCCGTTCTTAATTTCGCTAGCACTGCTTTTAATGTTTTGTCGAGCGGTGCGATGATGTGCATTTGTTCTTCGGTTTTAGGGTGAATAAAACGGATCGAATGGGCGTGCAAAAATAGGCGATTGTGTACTTTTCAGGCTGCCTGAAAACAACCAAACTGATAAATAAGTATTTAACCAATAAAATCAATACCGTCTGAAAAAACCAATCTTTTCAGACGGTATTTCTATTTTCAGGCAGCTTTTGGGTTCTCAACCATTCTGGAATACGCCTCGCGCAGATTTCAGGCTGCCTGAAATTCAATTAAACCAAGCAGCCGTTAAAAACGGTTATGCGAAACCGCGTTGGTATGGTGCTGGCACGTCCTGCATGGGTTGCGCATCGGATGCGTTTTGCTGGTATTGCGTGTTGAGCCACCAGTTGGCATCGCGCAGCATGGCACGTCCCACCGCCACCAAATCCGCATCGCCCATTGCCAACACATGGTCGGCTACCGCCGCATCGTCCAGCATACCCACCGCAATGGTCGGCAAACCTGTTGCCTGTTTTACTTTGCGCGCCAAGCCCACTTGGTAGCCTGCGGAAAACTCGGGGTGCTTGCCGTCTGCCAACACGCCGTTGCCGCCGCCGCTGACGTGAATCAAATCCACACCTGCCGCCGCAAATCGTTTGGCGACTTCCACGCCGTAATCGCTGTCAAAACCGTTTTCGGAATATTCCTGCGCAGAAATGCGAATCGCCAACGGCATTTCAGACGGCATCACCGATTTGGCAGCCTTGATGACTTGTTCGCCGAACAGCATGCGGTCTTTGCCGTATTCGTCATCGCGCGTATTGGATTTGGGCGAGTAGAACTGGTGGATTAAATAGCCGTGCGCGCCGTGCAGTTCAATCATGTCAAACCCGGCATCCACTGCGCGTTGCACCGATTGTTTAAACAATTCCACGATTTCCAAAATTTCCGCTTTGGACAGTTCGCGCGGCGTTTTCAGATTTTGTCCTGCGAAATCCTCCGCGCCGTAGTGGATGGCAGACGGTGCAACCACATCATCGCATTCCTGCGCTTTGCGCCCTGCGTGTCCGATTTGAATACCGATTTTGCTACCCTGCGCGTGCACCGAATCCACAATGCGCTTAAACGCATCACGCTGCGTGTCGTTCCACAAACCCAAACAGCGCGGCGAAATGCGGCCATTGGGGGCGACATTGGTCATTTCCACGATAACCAAGCCCACGCCGCCCACCGCACGGCTGGTGTAATGCACGAAATGCCAATCGTTCGGCACGCCGTCTTGCGCGCTGTATTGGCACATGGGCGGCATCACGATGCGGTTTTTGAGTTGCAGATTTTTTAATTGAAACGGTTGTTGCAAAAAACGAAATTTAGCCATGTTGGTTTCCTCTTGATGGGCATTTCATGAAACTATTTTCAGGCTGCCTGAATGGAATGGATAGGCAGCCTGAAAACAGTTTCATAGGGTGTTTTGATAAGGTTTGCTATTGTAGGGTAAACTCTAATATAAAATCCAATCATTGTTGTTTATCAAGGCAAGAATCCCACCGAAATCGCCGATTATGTCAAAGTGGTTACCCCACGCCACTATCAACGTCTGAAAGCCTTTTTAAATGATGGCACGATTTTGGTTGGTGGCGAATACAACGATAAAGAAAGCAAATTAGCCTTTACCCTGTTGGATAACGTAAGCTGGGAAAGCCCTGTTATGCAAGAAGAAATTTTTGGTTCTATATTTCCCATGCTGACATTTGCCAATATAGACGAAGCGATTGCTCGCGTAAAAGCCAATGCCAAACCGTTTGCACTGTATCTGTTTACACAGGATAAAACCGTTGAAAACCGTGTCTTGAAAGAAGTATCTTTTGGTGGCGGCTGCATAAACGATACGTTCTTGCATGTTACCCATATTGACCTGCCTTTTGGTGGCGTAGGTGATAGCGGTATCGGCGGCTATCATGGTGCAAACAGCTTCTATGAATTGAGCCACAGCAAAAGCATTCTGAAACGCGTTGGTTAATCATCAAGTTATCCATACAGGAGTAAAACAATGAACCCTAAATTCCAACCTTTATTTCAACCCTATACCCTAAACAACGGTATAGAAATCAAAAATCGCTTGGTGGTTGCACCCATGACCCACTTCGGCTCAAATCCTGACGGCACTTTGGGCGATGCTGAACGCACATTCATCGCCAATCGTGCTGGCAACATGGGTATGTTTATTACTGCTGCAACATTGGTACAGGACGGTGGCAAAGCATTTCATGGGCAGCCTGAAGCGATTCATGAATCGCAAATTGAAAGCCTAAAAGCAACTGCAAAAATTATTCAGGCGCAAGGTGCAAAAGCCATTTTGCAAATTCATCATGGTGGCAAGCAAGCCGTAGATGAGCTGCTCAACGGCAAAGACAAAATTAGCGCCAGAGCAGATGAAGCAACAGGCACACGTGAAGCAACCGATGCGGAAGTTCGCTCACTCACCGCCGCATTTGGTCATGCTGCCGATTTGGCGATTCAGGCAGGCTTTGATGGCGTAGAAATACACGGCGCAAACAACTATCTCGTCCAACAATTCTATTCGGGGCATTCTAACCGCCGCACCGATGAATGGGGTGGTTCGCGCGAAAAGCGGATGCGTTTTCCTTTGGCGGTGATTGAATCTGTGCTGGCAGCTAAAACCAAGCATGGCAGAGATGATTTTATTGTGGGCTACCGCTTTTCGCCCGAAGAGCCAGAAGAAGCAGGCATCACCATGGAAGATACCCTAGCGCTGATAGACGTATTAAAAAACCAGCCTCTGCAATACCTGCATATTTCCTTGTGGGACTTTTACAAAAAAGCCAGACGTGGGGCAGATACTCATGCTTACCGTATCCAGCTGGTTCATGAGCGCATCGGCGGAAAATTACCGCTCATCGGCGTGGGTAACTTATATACCCCAAGTGAAATTTTGGAAGCGTTTGACACAGGCTGGGCAGAATTCATTGCTCTTGGCAAAACTGTAATGGTGAATCCTGACATCGCCACCCGTATCATCAACAGCGATGAAGACGGCATCCAACGCACCGTTGACCCCGAACAAACCGACCACTATGGCTTCCCCGATTTCCTGTGGAACGCCACCATGAGCGGCACGCAAGCATGGCTGCCGCCGCTTAAAGGGCAAGAACCCAATCTTTTAGATTTGTAACCCTTATCAACAGACCGTTTGAAAGTACACTCAGTTCTTTCAGACGGTCTATTTGTTTTATGGGGTCAATGTTTTTATAAATCGCTTGTTTGATCCCAATGTGGACAGCACGACAGAATGCATTAACTATATTCGCACACGGTTTTCGTTGCCGCCTTGTTTCAAAAAATAAGTGCATCAACCAAAATGCAGAATAACCATGCCGTCTGAAAACAAAAATTCAGACGGCATCTTGTTTTTCAGGCAGCCTGAAAATATCTGTTTTGACAAAACGGTCTATTTTATTTTTTTCAATATCTTGGCTGGCACACCACCCACCACGCTATCGGGCGGCACATCCTTGCTGACCACTGCTCCTGCCGCCACCACCGCGTTTTCCCCCACCGTTACGCCCGCCAAAACCGTTGCACCGGCTCCAATCCACGCGTTTTTCTTGATAACCACAGGGCGGACGATGACACCGCGGCGGCTGGCTGCATCAAGCGGATGATTCACGCTGATGATATTGGCGCGCGGACCAATCAGCACATTGTCTTCCAAGATGATGCCGCCCAAATCGGTAAACATTACCCCTGTGTTGATAAACACGTTTTTGCCGATGCGGATGTGTCTGCCAAAATCGGTATAAAACGGTAAATTGATGCGGACACTGCTGTCAATTGGGCTGGCTGTAATCGTTTCCAGCAGGGCTTGCGTTTGCGCCGGGGTATGGAAGCCTGTGTTAAGTTTCGCAACCCACGGCGCGTTTTCTGCCACAATTTGGTGAATCTGTTCAAACAGGACGCTATCGTGTGCAATCAGGCTGTTTAACGGCAAGTCCAAGGCACAATCTGCCATAACATCGCGGGTAGTGCGGGGTAGCATTGCATTCTCCGTTTTATAGTGAATTGAATTCAAACCCTATTTCAATTTTGCCTTGAAAAAGGCTTCAAATTTATCAAAAGGGATTTTGCCTGTGGTGTTGTCATACAAATCGGTGTGATTAGCGCCTTTTACGATAACCAGTTCTTTGTCTTTGCTGCCTAGCGACTTAAACGCGTCTTCGCCGAAATAGCGAGAATGTGCGATTTCGCCGTGTACCACCAAGGCAGGTGCGCGTAATTCGCTGGCGCGTTGCAAAATCGGCATATTGATAAACGGCAAGAAAGCGGTGGTTGTCCACGAACCCTTCGGATTGGAATTTACCGAGCGCGGATGAAAGCCGCGTTTGGTGCGATAGAAATTCGCATATTCTGCGACAAATTTCGGTGTTTCGGCGGTAATGTCTTTTTCGGGGTCAAGATTGTTGGCAGGCAATAAATCCGCATAATCGTGTTTAGCGGCTTCCCAACGCGCGTTGCTCATGTCTAATTTCATTTTGTAACGTGCATCCGCATCTTGTGCGGGTACGCGGTCATATTGACCTTTCGGGTCTAGCTTGATTTCGTAGCCGTTGGCATTGACACGCGTCATGTCATACATGGTGGATACAGCAACAGCTTTAATGCGCGGGTCGGAAACGGCGGCATTTAAAGCAAAACCGCCCCAGCCGCAAACACCCAAAATGCCGATGTTTTCGCGGTTTACATTTTTCAGGCGGCCCAAATAGTCCACTGCTGCGCTGAAATCTTCGGTGTTGATTTCGGGCGATGCCATATTGCGCGGTTCGCCACCGCTCTCGCCAGTGTATGAGCCGTCAAATGCCAAGGTAACAAAACCGCGTGCTGCCAATTCTTGCGCGTATAAACCGCTGGATTGTTCTTTTACTGCACCGAAAGGCCCACTCACGGCAATGGCAGGCAGTTTGCCGCTGGCGTTCTTGGGCAGATACAAATCGCCCACCAAAGTGATGCCGTAGCGGTTTTTGAACGACACTTTTTGGTGCGAAACATTGGAATTTTGCGGAAAAATTTTGTCCCATTCTTGCACCATAGAAACGGGCAGAGTGGGGTTTTGAGCGTGCGTCATGCGGTTGGCTCCTTGTGTTTGTTGCGAAAGAACAGGGGCGGCGGCGGTAGAAAGCGCGGCGGCGGTAAAAGCGGCAGTAAGGGTTTGAATGAATAAACGGCGGTTCACGGTTTACTCCTGTAACATAAATAATGAACAGAGCGCATGATACGGATAGAGATTGGTGCTGTATATGGTTTAATTTCAAACACAGTGTTCCTGATTTTGAGATAATCCTACCCCATTCAGGCAGCCTGAAACCTTTGCAAAACCCCATCTTTAGCACATTTCTTCGCGATGCGCTTCTCGCCCACTTGAAAATATTTCCATATTATCTGCGTCCAAGAAAATATATTGTCCGCGATGCTATCGCTTTGAACTGCGCTCAAATCTGGGGTTCTGCAAAGGTTTCAGCTAGAAAGGAACAAAAATGAACAAACTGGAAGCCCTGCGTCTGTTTTGCGCCGCCGCCGAAACCGCCAATTTCCGCCAAGCCGCGCGGGATAACGGACTGCCGCCGCAAGCCGTTTCGCGGGCGGTGGCGTTTTTGGAACAGGAATTCGGCGATATGCTGTTTGTACGCAATACGCGCAGCACGCAAATTACGCCGTTTGGCGAGCAGGTGTATCGGCAGGCAAAGGCGGCCGTGCAGCAGACCGACAGCGTGTTTCAGGAATTCAGCCTGAACGAGCGCGTTACCGAACGCGGTTTGGTGCGGGTTGCCATGCCGCGACTGGGCTATTCGGGTTTGCTGGATGGGGTAATCGCGCGGCTGGCAGCCTATCCCGAAATTGTGTTGGATTGGCGTTGCGGTAATGAATTGCGCGATACCGACCGCAGTCAGATTGATGTCGGTATCCGCGTGGGAACAGCGCAAAAAGATGATTTTATTGTAAAAAATATCGTACCGCTCACGCTGGTTAATGCCGCTGCCCCCAGCTTGCTGGCATGTTTGGGTGAACCGTGCGACACGGCGGATTTGCAGACACGCTTTCCCCTGCTGGGTCATTTGAACGAAAACACAAACAGCATTTTTTCGTGGGAATTTGCAGACGGCAGCGAATTTGTGCCGAGCCAGCCTACGTTCATCGCCCCCGAAACAGAACACCTGCTAGCAGTGGCAAAGGCAGGGCGCGGCATCGGGCAGTTTGCCCTTTGGCAGGTGCGCGACGAAATCCGTTCAGGCAGCCTGAAAACCGTGCTGCCCAAGCAAACAGTGGTGCTGGAAAACTGGCAGTTGTATGTCTACCGCCCCAACCGCCACCGCAACACGGCGCGGGTCAAACGCGTGTTTGATGCGCTGGTTGGGGTGCTGGAAGCATGGTTGCAGGGGGATTGAAATGTGAATGTGGCGGCTTGAAATGTCTGTCTGAAAAAATCAAAACAAATGCTGTCTGAAAGATTATTCTTGGGGCTGTACTAGATAACTAGGGAAATCTAATTTCAGGTTAGAATAATCCCGATGAGAAAAAGTCGTTTAAGTCAGTACAAACAAAATAAACTGATTGAACTGTTTATTGCGGGTGTTACCGCACGCACAGCAGCTCAATTAGTCGGCGTCAATAAAAACACTTCTGCCTATTATTTTCATCGTTTGCGCCTACTCATCTATCACAACAGTTCACATTTGGAAATGTTTGATGGCGAAGTAGAAGTTGATGAAAGCTATTTTGGCGGACAACGCAAAGGCAAACGCGGTCGCGGTGCAGCCGGTAAAGTGGCGGTATTCGGGCTTTTGAAGCGCAACGGCAAGGTTTACACCGTTGCCGTACCCAATACGCAAACTGCCACTTTCATTGCCGATAATCCGTGAGCAGGTAAAGCCTGACAGCATTGTTTATACCGATTGCTACAAAAGCTATGATGTACTTGATGTGAGTGAATTTAGCCACTTTCGCATCAATCACAGCACACATTTTAATGGTAAATTTTTCTGAAAACCAAGCAAAACGTGCTTCTACGAAGCACCACCCTCTCCCGCGCAAAGCGCAGGAGAGGGGACAGATTGTAGGAACTTCAAAATTGGGCGTCGAAAATCAGCCGTTTTCACAGATTTTCGCTAATCATAAAATTCGCAATGCGTTTGGCGATGAGCCATTTGCCGTCCACTTTTTGGTAGGTATCGGCGTAGCGAACATAGTGGTTATGAATGAGGTTTTTGCCGTCTTTCTCGCCCACCAACGCCACTTGGCAATAGTTGATTGCAGTCGCATTCGTTTCATCTTGAAATGTTACGGTATGCTGACCGTTTAAGTGATAAACGGTGTGGAAATCTGCCAAAAAGCTCGTGAACACGTTTTCGATTTCCGCACGCCCTGTCATTTCAAACACAAGTTTGCCGCCGATAAAGGTGTTCACCACTGCATTTTCCGTAAATAACGGCATTTGCTCAGCGACTTTTTTCTCGTCTGCCAAATTTGAAAAAGTATCAACTAGATCCTTGATTGCTTGACGCTCTACAAGCGGGTTAAAAGTCATCTTTTTTTCCTTATTTTTGAGTTAAAACAATGTGGCAACCGCTTTTCGCACCTGCCACGCCTGATTGATTTCGACCACATCAAGTGCCAGTTGCAATGCCCAAGTCCCCTTTGCCCCCCAAATGTTGGCGGTTGTTTTCGCCCTGCCGATCACTTGATTTTCAAGGGTTTGTACTCTCACTTCTTCGATGTGGAAATAGCACATTCTGCCGTGCTGAATATCATCAAGCCATTCTTGCTTAGGCTGAACATAGCCTGTGATATGGGTGAGGGTAAAATCGTCCGTTAAAAGGGCGGATAGCATTGCCGTATCTGCCTCAACCATCGCTTGATTAAGACGGCGATAGACGTCCACAAGCGGTCGGTTTTGATGATTTTTTTGCATTGATGATCCCTCAAATAATGCACGACATAAGCCAAAAGTAGTGGCTATTATAGTGAAAATTTTGCCTTTGATAATCATCAAAATCTTATAACAATTTGGCTCACATCAACGTAGGTGGTGCTGACCTCAAAACCTGCCTCACGTAACGTTTTGGCGGCTTTTTCTGCGTTTTCAAGCTTGATATCCGCAAGCAAAATATGCTTGCCTACCCCGATTAAGTTTCACCAACTTTTTGATATTTCGATGTTTTCATTTCATCCGAAATGCCAATTTCGTAATATTTTGATATTAAAAAATTTGGGGCTGTCCTAGATAACTAGAACAAATCCTTCTTTACTAATTGTTTTAAAATGGAAATTTGAACTTTTATTTCACTGTGGTTAAAACGCCATTCACATTCCTTCAAATACAGCTCCAAATGCTCTTTGGGAATGCCGTTAAACTTACGCAAATGGCGTTTTGCTTGGTTCCAAAAGTTCTCAATTCCGTTAATATGATTTTGTCGTTCAGCAAAATGTGTGCTGTGATTGATGCGAAAGTGGCTAAATTCACTCACATCAAGTATATCATAGCTTTTGTAGCAATCGGTATAAACAATGCTGTCAGGCTTTACCTGCTCACGGATTATCGGCAATGAAAGTGGCAGTTTGCGTATTGGGTACGGCAACGGTGTAAACCTTGCCGTTGCGCTTCAAAAGCCCGAATACCGCCACTTTACCGGCTGCACCGCGACCGCGTTTGCCTTTGCGTTGTCCGCCAAAATAGCTTTCATCAACTTCTACTTCGCCATCAAACATTTCCAAATGTGAACTGTTGTGATAGATGAGTAGGCGCAAACGATGAAAATAATAGGCAGAAGTGTTTTTATTGACGCCGACTAATTGAGCTGCTGTGCGTGCGGTAACACCCGCAATAAACAGTTCAATCAGTTTATTTTGTTTGTACTGACTTAAACGACTTTTTCTCATCGGGATTATTCTAACCTGAAATTAGATTTCCCTAGTTATCTAGTACAGCCCCTTATTCTTTAGACGGCATTATCATTCAAAGCCATTTTCAGACTGCCTGACCCCCTTTGCTACCCAGCCAAATGCTTCTTAATTTCCACAATCCTATGATTGAGTAAATAAAATTCGGACAGCTCGAATGCCTATTTTAAAGAGAGTGATGCCGTCTGAAAGGTTTTCGTTTTTCAGACTGTATCGGCATTTCAAAGTGCGGTCGGATTTTGCAAAATTTCGGTGTTTTTTGACCGCTTGTGGTTTTCAGACGGCATCGTGATTTTCAGACAGGCATTTTCAAACAGCCTGAAACCCATTTTCAAATCAAACAAAATCTTGCATCAAATCCGCCACAATCTCACTCGCTGGGCGGACGGCTTTAATCATGCTGACCCCAGTTCCCACCGACACCACGCCTTTATCACTATTGCCCAAGCGCATTCCTTGCCACAAAGAATGATAGCTGTCCATGGCTTCAAACATCTCTTCACGGCTTGCACTTTGTGCTTCAAGTTCTGCCAATTTTTTACCGTTTTCGGTCGGCAAGGTACGGTAATACGCAGGTAGCGTGAGGAATAAAATCAAATCTTCCGCCGTTGAATTCACAATCAGCTGTTTCACTTTTTCATCGGCAGGGCATTCATCGGCAACAATAAAACCGCTGCCCACATATACGCCTTCTGCACCCAGCGCGAAACTGGCACGCACGCCGCGTACATCGCTAATGCCGCCCGTCGCTACCACAGGAATGTTCACGCTGTCGGCAATCATCGGTACAATCGTAAACGTACCAATCACACGGCTTGGTACAGTACCGCCTTCGTCAAAACTAGTCGCGATAATCATATCCGCCCCCAAACGCTCGGCTTCTTGGGAATTGGCAACCGTTGGCGTTAAGGCGCGGTACATGGTTTTGATGCCGTGTTGTTTGAAAAAATCAAAAATTTCAGGGTCTAACACTTCGTTGATTAACACCGCAGACACACCTTCCTCCGCCAGCATTTGCACAGTCGGTCGCCAAAAACTCAAATCAGGACCGTTAATCAGCGTTGCCCCAAACGGTTTGTCGGTTAAAGATTTGGTTTTGCGGATTTCGGCACGCATTTTGTCCAAAGAATCCTGACGGTTTTTCGGCGGCGCGTCCTGCCCCGCATTCGGTCCGATAATGTCCAAACCGCCCGAATTGCTCATGGCGGCAACCAATTCGGCATTAGTTTAAGTAATACATAGGGGCTTGGATTAACGGCAAACGGATATTTAAAATTTCGCTGACACGGTTTTTCATAATGGTTTCCCTCAATAAAAAATAGTTTGTAGATTGGGTTGGCAAAACCAACATTTTCAGGCTATCTAAAAATCAGAAAAATATTTAAAAACAACATGTTAGTACAATTCCGTCTGAAAAACGAAAAACTTTCAGACGGCATCTGTTTAACGCTTACAAATCAAACGCATTCACCACTTTAACGTGCAAACGCACATCCACATTGCCGCGCGTGGCGTTTGAATAAGGGCAAACTTCGTGAGCTTTGCTAATCAAGGTTTTGGCTTGCTCTTCGTTAATGCCTTCGACCGTAATCGTGATGTCCAAATCCAAGCCGAATGCGCCGTCGGGTTTCTGGCCGATGCCCACGCCGACGGTGGTGCTGGATTTAGTCGGTTTGATGCCCAAAGTCGGGGCGACGTGGTTATCGCGCTGTCGAAGCAGGCGGCGTAGCCCATGGCGAAAAGCTGTTCGGGGTTGGTACCTTGCTTGCCGTCTTTATTCTGAAAGCCGACCAGATCGAAGCCGATGGAGCCGTCGTCCACCTGGGTGCGTCCGTCACGGCCGCTGGTGGCTGTTGCTGAGGTTTTGTAGAAGATTTTCATGATAGATGTCCTTGTTTTATGGGTTGGGAGAATGTTTTTTTGCTGAACGTTGTTTCAGGCCGTCTGAAATTTTTTATTCTGCGGCGTCAAACATCCGTTTGATCGCATCGTTTCGCGCGGCAATGTATTGCTTGGTTTGCGGAGAGCCGGGATTGGTACTTTCAAACGCGTGGTACACGCCGTTGATAAGCAGGAAATCGGTCGGCACGCCTGCGCTAATCAGGCGGTTGGCGTAATCCGTATCTTCATTGGCGAACAAATCCAAGCTGCCGACCATCATAAAGGTTTGCGGCAATCCTGCTAATTTTTCGGCACGGGCTGCGGAGTAGTAGGGCAAATCTGCGGCTGCGATGGTTTTGCCGCCGCGCAGGATGTCCCAGCCCAGACGGTTGAGTTTTGCCGTCCACAAAAATTCGCCGGCATTCGGGTTTTTATAGGGCGATTGTGCCGTGCCTGTGCGGTGATCCAGCATGGGGTAAATCAGCACTTGCCCTGCCGGGCGGTATTTACCGATGTCGCGTGTTTTAAGTGCCAAACGTGCGGCCAAACCGCCGCCTGCGCTTTCGCCCATGATGATGATTTTTTTCGGGTCGATGCCGAGTTTTGCCGCATTGTCGAACAGGTAAGACAAGCCGTGATAGGCGTCGTCAATATCGGCCGGGAACGGCGCATCCGTAGCAAGGCGGTATTCCGCGCTGATAACGGTGGCTTGGTTTTGTTCGGCAAGAGCAAACAGATTGGCATTTTCCATGCGCGCGTTGCCGATGATGTAGCCACCGCCGTGGATAAAGTAGATTACCCTGCCTTGTGTTTCGGCCTTAGGTTGGAAAACGTATAAATCAACGGCAGGCTGACTGCCTTTGCGGGGCGCAACGAGCTTTTTATTGGGTTGCACTTTGTCTGCTTTTGCGGCGGCAAGCATTTGGGCATTAAGTGCTTTGAGCGACGGAATGGGGTTGGCAAAATCGATGCCGTTCTGTATGGCAGAAAATGAGTTGAGCAGGCTCAAATCGCGGTATTCTGGCGCAAGCAGCCGTGCGGATTTCGGTTGCGCCGCTACTTGGGCCGGAGCCGCTTGGGCAGCGTGAACCGACGTAGCAAGTAAGGCGACAATGATGAGTTTTTTCATGGAATTAACCTTTCTTCAGGCTGTTTGTTTCGAGGAATTTAAAACCGTTTCATCGTAAATTCGCAGCCTGTTTTTTCTGCCACGCGTTGATACGCAGGGCGGCTTTCAATCTGCTGCACATAGCGCACGATGTTCGGGTAATCCGCCGCGTTTACTTGGTTCAAGCCCCATTGCAGGAGGAAGCTCATGGCGAAATCCGCACCTGTCAGTTGCTCGCCGATGAGCCATGTTTTGCCCTGCAAGTTTTGTTCCACATGGTTGAAATACAGGGCGACTTGTCCTGCGGCGTAGGCGGTGTAGTCGCCGAAGTCAAAGCGTTTGGAAAACATGCCAAGCAGGTTGGCGGAGAACATGGACGCGGCGACGCTCAGCCAGTAGACGTAATTTGAATAATCGTCGGTTTTGGACGGCGGTGTAAAGCGGTTTGCATCGTCATAGCGGTCAAGCAGGTGCTGGATGATGGCGTTGCCTTCCGCCAGTTTCAGGCTTCCGTCTTCCAGAACGGGTGCTTTGCCCAAAGGGTGTTGGCGTTTCAGTTCTTCGGGGGCGAGGCTGGTTTCAGGCAGCCTGTGGTAAACGGCGATTTCGTAGTCCAATCCGAGTTCTTCCAGCAGCCATGCGATGCGGTGCGAGCAGGAATTGTTGAGATAGTGTAGTTTAATCATGGTGTTACTCCTTGTATCAGATGTCCATAGGTTGCCAATTCTTGCCTTTTACCGGCGGTAACCAATCGCCGCCTTGCACGCAGTATCCCCACAAGATATCAGGAATGCCGTAATGGTCAGCCTGCTCGGGGTCTAATTCGGTAACAATTTCGTTATCACGCTGTTCTTGCAGCAATTGGGCGATATTGGGATTTATCATCACGGCTTTACCCAAAGCAATGAACTCTGCCCAGCCTGTGGCATAGGCTTCGCGGATTCGTTTGCCTGACAAAAGATTGCCCACGCCAATCAATGGCAGTCTGCCGTTAATGCGTTCATGAACTAACTGTATTCGGGTTAGGCTGGTATCGGCACCGCGTCTGGCTTTTTTGTCAAAATCCCACAGCGAAATATGCAGATATTGCAAGGGTTTCTTAACCAATTCGTCAATCAGGGCGAATGTGTCGGTCATGGTTAAACCATTCTCGCCCGGCTCTTCGGGAGAAAAGCGGTAGCCGATGATGAATTCGGGTTTTTGATGACGCTCGCGCACGGCATGGACGGTGTCTATAACAGCTAATGGAAAACGCAGACGGTTTGCCAACGAGCCGCCCCATTCATCCGTGCGACGGTTAAATTCGCCCGAAAAGAATTGCTGGATTAAATAACCGTTTGCGCCGTGAATTTCCACGCCGTCAAAACCTGCTCGGATAGCCAAATCCGTGGCATGGGCAAAGGCCTATATCAGTTCGCGGACTTCATCTGCGGTGGCCGCTTTGGCACCGCTCGGCGCATGGTCGGATGCGTTGATAAGATGCCGCCCGCCCAATAAATCGGCAATGGCGTGAATGCCGCCGTGATGAATTTGTAAAATGGCTTTTGCCCCTTGTTTTTGCAGGATTTGTGCCGTTTCGCGCAGGCTGTCCAACTGGCTTTCTTGTATGGCTTCAGGCTGCCTATGAAAGGCTTTGCCGTTGGCGCAAACCAGTGTGGCAGCCGTAATAAACATCCCCATATTTTGTGCACGGTTGGCGATAAAATGGCGTTCCTGTCAGCTTATCGTGCCGTCGGGGTTGGAAGCGGAATGAGTCATCGGCGCGACAACCAAACGGTTTTTGATGACAATGCCGTTGTTTAGGGTATAGCTTTGAAATAAATCGCTCATGGTGTTTTCCTTTTATTCTGTTGCTGCGCGGATAATGGCTTCTCTGTGTTCCAGCAAATGCTCACGGAACGTTTTGGCAGGTCGCCCCAATACATACGGAATATCGTTGCGGACCGTTGCCATATACGCCATGCGTCCGTCCAATACTTGTTCTACAAAATCCAAGTTGGCGCGTGCATACCAGCGTTCTACCGGAAAATCAGGGGCTTCAATCATGGCGCGGAAGTCTTCAATATCTTTATACGCGATGCCAATTTCAAGTCCTGTTACTTCGCTCAAAATTTCGGCAATTTCTTTGCCATTGTAACTTTCTACGCTCAACCAATAATGCTGCCCCGCGTGTTTTTCCGGACCTTCCAGCAAGGCTTTGGCTGCCACCGCCGCAATGTCGCTGGATGCAATCAAACCAATCCTGCGGTCGGCAAAGTAGGTGGTGTATGTCAATTTTTTCGGCATATACAGCCCTGTTATTGCTTCCATAAACATATTGGGGTGCAAATGAGTCCATGCGATGCCGCTGGCTTCAATGTATTTTTCAATCATCTGATGCCACACAAAATGTGCATCGGTGCAATCCCATTCGGCAAATACGCCAACGTGTACAATATGTTTGACCCCTGCTTTTTTTGCCGCATCAACCAGCGTTTTGCTTTGGGCAAGCATGGCAACCGTATAGCCCGTTAAAAGGAAAACACGCTCCACACCGGCCAGCGCAAGGGCGAACGTTTGCGGCTTATCCAAATCCAGATAAACGGCATCTTTGCCCTGACTCTGCAACTCTTTGACCAACGCTTGATTGCGTGTCGGAATACGGACATTGACCGCTTGACTGTTTTCCAATGTTTGAACTACTTGCTTGCCGACTGTACCTGTTGCGCCAAGCACCAGAACGGTGGGTTTTTGGTTTTGCATGATATTGACCTTAAATTTTTTTACCTGAATAACGAGGTATTGACTATTAGGAATGGGGTGACTTTCCCTCAATCCCAAAATGAGTATTTTCAGGCCGTCTGAAAATCTCTTTCAGGCTGCCTGAACCGTTCAACGGTGATACGTTACGATTTCACTCACGTCCACCCGCTCCAAATGCCGTTTGTTCGGCTGCGCGTCCCAGTCGGGTACGCCGAACGACACGCCCCAAACGAGTTTGTAATCATCGGATACGCCCAGCATTTCGCGCACGCCCGAGCCGAACACGCCAATCATCAGTTGCGGAATGCTGCCGTAGCCGCGTGCGGTCAGGGAGAGCATGAAGTTTTGCCCGAACATGCCCATGTCGGCAGCAATCGCTTCGGTGTTGTCGCCGAATTTGGGCACGAAAAACAGGGCGGAATGCTTCGCTCCGTAAAATTCGGCATTGAGCAGGTTTACGCGGTGGCGGCCTTCTTTGTCTTCCCGCGCCACGCCGAAACCGTCATAAACGAATTTATACTGGTTGCGCCAGCGGGCTTCAAAAATGCCTGTGTATTCTGATTGGTCAAAATAGCTGTCGGGCGACAAGATGCCGTTTTCGTAGTTGTATTTGATTTTGTCCGACACTTTTTTGAGCGTCTCGCCAGAAATGATATGCACATTCCAAGGCTGCGTATTGCAGGCGGACGGTGCGGCAATGGCGTCTTTGACCACTTCGTCAATCACGTTTTGCGGAATTTCTTCGGGCAAAAACGTGCGGATGGATTGGCGGCTGCGGACGGTGGTTTCAAAATCTAACATTTTGTTTTCATTTATAAAATTGGCTTCATGAGCCCATTTCAGGCTGCCTGAAATGAAACTGTACTGTTTCGGCAATTCAAACCCATACCGCGTTGCCAACGCTTTTATGGACTGCTGGCATACGTTGTCCTGATTTGAATTGAATGCCTATCATTTTAGGGAGCGAAAAAGCGGTGGTTCGGGATTGTCCATGACGAACTACGATGACTTGCCCAGCTCCAATTCGCCGATACGCTCGCAAGCTTTGCGGTAATCCGCATGGTTTTCCACCTGCGACACAAAGCGTTCAATATTCGGAAATTGTCCTTTGGGTACAAGCGTTAGCGCAAATTGCAACGGAAACGACATCATCATATCCGCACCGCTCAATTCATCGCCTAAAAACCATGTTTTGTTTTTCAGGCTGCTTTCAATATAGTTGATGTGCAAATCAAATTGCGCATTGCAAAAAGGTTTGCTGCTTTCCGATGAACCTAGGAATTGGATTAAAAACGCACCCATCGCCGAGCCTTCGGCATAGTGCACCCATTGCAGATAGCCGGCGTAATCGTTGCTGTCTGGGGCTGGGCGTAATTTGCCGTTGCCGTAGCGGGTTAACAGGTATTCTGTAATCGCACCGCTTTCTGCAATAACGGTGTCGCCATCTTTAATCAGCGGCGATTTTCCGAGCGGATGAATGTCGCGCAACGCCTGCGGTGCCAGTTTGCTGACCGGGTCGCGGTCAAAGTTTTGCACTTCGTAAGGCATATTCAAGGCTTCCAACAGCCATGCGATGCGCTGCGAGCGGGATTGTTTCAGGTTATGTTATATAGGGTAATCATTTTGCAGTCCTTATTGGGTTTTCAGGCTGCCTGAAATCTCTTCCAAGCAGCCTGAAATTTAGAACAGATTACAAATCAAATGTTTTTACTACATTTACATGCAAGCGCACGTCCACGTTGCCGCGGGTGGCGTTGGAATACGGGCAGACTTCGTGGGCTTTGGTAATCAGCTTTTTCGCGTCGTCTTCGCTGATGCCTTCCACGGTGATGGTGATGTCCAGATCCAGAGCGAATGCGCCGTCGGGTTTCTGGCCGATGCCCACGCCGACGGTAGTGCTGGATTTGCTCGGCTTGATGCCCAAAGACGGGGCAACGTGGTTCATCGCGCTGTCGAAGCAGGCGGCGTAGCCCATGGCGAAAAGCTGTTCGGGGTTGGTGCCGGTTTTGCCACTTTCGTTTTGGAAGCCGACCAAATCGAAGCCGATGGAACCGTCGTCCACTTGGGTACGCCCGTCGCGGCCGCCTGTTGCTGTTGCTGAGGTTTGGTAGAAAATTTTCATGATGAACTCCTTATTCAAGAGGGTGGAAAAATGGATTGCGGGATTGGTTTTCCGGCAGTCTGAATGTTTAAAACTGTTTCAAATTTAATTCGCAGCCTGTTTTTTCGGCAACGCGCCGGTAAGCGGGGCGGCTTTCGACTTGCTGAATGTAGCGCACGATGTTGGGGTAATCGGCAGGATTGAGCTGGTTGATGCCCCATTGCAGGGGGAAAATCATGGCGAAATCCGCGCCGGTGAGCTGTTCGCCGATAAGCCAGGTTTTGCCTTGCAGGTTTTGTTCGACATGGTTGAAATACAGGGCGACTTGGCCTTTGGCGTAATCCGCGTATGCGCCGAAATCGAATTTTTGCGACATCATGCCCAAGAGATTGGCGGAGAACATGGAAGCGGCAATGCTCAGCCAGTAAACATAATTTGAATAATCATCGGTTTGCGACGGCGGCGTAAAATGCTGGTCGGGATCGTATCGGTCGAGCAGGTGCAGAATCATGGCGTTGCCTTCCGCCAGTTTCAGATTGCCGTCTTCCAATACGGGGGCTTTGCCCAAAGGGTGCTGCGCTTTCAATTCATCGGGGGCAAGCCCGGTTTCGGGCAGCCGCTGATAAACGGCTACGTCGTAACCGACACCGAGTTCTTCCAGCAGCCACGCAATGCGGTGCGAGCAGGAATTATTGAGATAATGCAATTTAATCATAGCTTTATCCTTTCATAATATCATTTCAGACGGCCTGAGGGTTGTTAATGCAGGGTTTCGTTGAACCTCAAGGCAATCTCCAACCAGTCATCTATATTCGGCAAGGCTGCCTTATCCAAATCCAGATAACCGCGGTACAGCCTGCCGTTGCGGTGTACGGAATGGGCACCTGCCCGCGTATGCAGGGCGGCGTAATCGGCTTTGTCGATGCGGATACGGATTTCGCGGTTGGGGATGTCGCCTACTGCCACACACAATTTGCCACGCACCAAAAATGCTAAATAACCAAACATTGGGCGCTCGGCAAGCTGCTCAAACGGGTTGGACAGACGGGCGATGAGTTTGCTGCGGATATGGTCGGCAAGTTCGGGAGAATAGCTCATGGCGGTATACCTCAATCAATTCGGCCTGAACGTCGTTATTCGTGGAAAACAACGGTTTCGCTTTGCGGTGCGCGCGGCTGGACGTAGGTATTGGCGGCGGAATCGGGCTTGGGTCTGCCGAACGATACGCCCAATACCAATTTGTAATTATCGGGCACACCCAGTTCCGCACGCACGACATCGGGGCTGTATGTCAAAGCGATTTGCGGCACGCTGCCGAATCCCCGCGCCGTCAGTGCCAGCATAAAATTCTGCACCAGCATACCGACATCCAATGCGGTGAACACGTTGTCGGTAATATCGGGCATAAAGAAAAAGGCGGCGTGCGGCGCACCGTAAAAACGTGCGTTTTCTTCGGCAAAACTTTTACGCCCGGCCTTATCTTCGCGCAGAATGTCGAAAGCCTCATACAAACGCTGATACGAATCGCGCATACGGTCTTCGTAAACTCCGGTGAATGCGTGCTGGTCATAAATAAAATCGGCTTTCACATCGCCGCTGCGGAATTTGGCGACCAATTTCTCCGACAGGCGGCGCAACGCATCGCTTGAAACAATATGCAGCACCCAAGGCTGGGCATTGACGGCGGACGGCGCACGCAGGGCATCCTGCAATACCGCGTCCAATTCCGCCCGACTCAACGGCTCGGGCAGATATTCGCGGATGGATTTGCGTGTTTGCGCGGTAGTCGAGAAATCCAGCATTTTCATTCTCCTTAAATTGACTGTTAATGCTCTAATTTGCTTTTAAATCCGGCCAGGGTATCGTCTGCCGCAGCAGCAAGCAGTACCGTATCGGCGCCTACGCCCAAGAACGATACGCCGAGATCGGCATAGTGTTTCGCCTGTTCGGGGGTGGCGGCAATCGTGCCCACCGGCACACCCAATTCGCGGATACGCTTGATCGCATATTCCATTTTCGCCACCACTTCCGGGTGCAGGATATTGGTGCCCAAGCCCATATCGACGGCCAAATCCACAGGGCCGAGCAAAATCGCGCCGACACCTTTGGTGGTAACGATTGCTTCCAGATTCTCCATACCTTTCAGGCTTTCGATTTGCAGAATAATGAGCGACTCGCCGTCAATGCGTGCCTGATAATCAGGGTAACGGCCGAAACGGGAGGCACGCACCGCCCCCGCGCCCATGCCGCGTTTGCCTTGCGCGGGATATTTGGCCCAGCGGATGATTTGCTCCGCTTCCTCGCCGCTTTCCACCATCGGCACGATAATGTTTTGAATACCGGAATCCAGCAACTGTTTGAATATGCCGGCCGTTGCTTCGCCGACACGCACCACGGGTGTCATTTCATAAGGCGCAATTGCTCGGGCTGCGTTTAAAATCGTCTGAACGGTATGCGGCCCGTGTTCAGCGTCGATGAAGAGCCAGTCGTAATCGGTGGTGGCCAGAATTTCCGCAACATCCGCCGACGTGGTTTCCAAGCCGACACCGAACTGCATCTTTCCCGCTTCGATATTGTGTTTAAAGCGGTTGTACAAAAAGTCTTTTACCATTGCCATTACTGTCTCCTCAAATCATGGTTGCCAGATAATTCTGCTTACCGATCAGCGCGATTAAATCCAGTTGCGCTTTTGTCCAGTTCAGGTCTTCCTCTTCGTCTTTGTAATACTCTTTCATCAAATCCAGCGTGGTAATATCGAAGAAACCTGCGTTGATGGCCTCTTCCAACACGGGCAGTCCGTCAACGGATTGCTGCAAATCGTATTGGAAATAGGCTTCCACATCGGTCGGCGTTTGGAAAGACGGTGCGGCTTCGTGTTTGATTTCGCCGTCCAAATCCAAAATGCGGTCGTAAAACTGGTCCACAAATGCCATTTCTTCTGCGTAATGCGCCGCATATTTTTCTGCCAATTTGGTGAAACCCTGCGCGGCAAAGTTTTTGGACACGATTTTGTGGCTGATGGCGTTTGCGGCTAGGTCGGTTGCCAACGATTGCAGGAATTGAATGGTTTGTTGCACGTTTTTCATGGTTGTCTCCTTAATGACGGGTTAAAAATCAAGTATTTTCGGCAAGGATTTTTTGCGTTGCTGCGCGCAGGGCTTCTGCTTGGGCTATATCCAGTTTCAGGCAGCCTGCAAGTTGTTGCGGCACGGCAGCGGCTTGGTGTTCCAACCCTTGCCCGGTTTCGGTCAGACGGATTTTCACGCTGCGTTCGTCGGTGCTGCTGCGTCGGCGTTCTATCAAACCTTTCGCTTGCAGGCGTTTGAGCAAGGGCGTGAGCGTACCGCTGTCCAAATAGAGCTTCGCGCCAATTTCGCTAACACTCTGCTCGCCGTGTTCCCACAAAACCATCATCACGAGATATTGCGGATAGGTTAAATCCAGTGCGTCCAAAAACGGCGTATAACGGCGCGTGATTTCTTTGGAAAGTGCGTAAAGCGGAAAACATAACTGATTGTTTAATTTGAGTTGTTCGTACATGGTTCAGGCCGTCTGAAAGGTTGTGTGTTTGGGGAATGAGCTAATTATTGCTTGAAATTAAATTGTGTGCAATATAATTTACAAAAATTAAATTTCAGACGGCCTGAAAGGTTTTTTATTCAAACGGGAATATAGGCGGGAAAACAGCGGTTGTTTATCCTGATGCCGTCTGAAAAATATGTGGAATGTGTGGGGCGGCTGTTTTTGCGGGTTTCGGTGTCGGGGAATAAAAAAGGCCGTCTGAAAAAACAGATTCGGCAGACGGGTGTGGCGGCGTTGCGTGATAAAATATACGAAGATAAAAACGGCACTTCGGCAAAAGCAAAAAGGCCGTCTGAAAAATCCTGCCGTTTTTCAAAATCCCCTAACCACCTGTTTTAAAACATTTCAAACTTTCCATGACCTCCGAACACAAAAATTACATCACTCCCGCCGGCTGGCAGGCGCTGAAGGACGAGCTTTATCAACTGGTCAACAAAGAGCGCCCCGAAATCGTCCAAATCGTCAACTGGGCGGCGAGCAACGGCGACCGCAGCGAAAACGGCGATTACCTTTACGGCAAACGGCGGATGCGCGAAATCGACCGCCGCATCCGTTTTCTGACCAAACGGCTGGAAGCTGCCGTTGTCGTCGATCCGGAAGCGCGCGAAGCGACCGACCAGGTGTTTTTCGGTGCGACCGTCGAAATCCTGCGCGGCAACGGCGCGGAGCAGACTGTCCGCATTGTCGGCGTGGACGAAATCGACACCGCGCAAAACAAAATTTCGTGGATTTCCCCGCTCGCCCGCGCGCTGATTAAAGCCCGCGAGGGTGACGAGGTAGTGTTGAACACGCCGGAAGGGCGAGAGGAAATCGAGATTTTGGCGGTGGAATATTTGCGAATCGAGTAGGCCGTCTGAACATTTAGAACGCCGCAAAATACCGTATCCGATTTTCAGACGGCCTTTTGCTTCAATCCGACCGCTCAGGCCGTCTGAAAACCAAAAAAACACCAAGAAAGCCAAACCATGAACCTTTTCAACACCAAAAGCGTCACCTTCGACGAACCCATCGAAATGCTTTACGCCTGTCACGGCAA
Organism: Neisseria chenwenguii; assembly: GCF_002216145.1. NCBI lineage: Bacteria > Pseudomonadati > Pseudomonadota > Betaproteobacteria > Neisseriales > Neisseriaceae > Neisseria > Neisseria chenwenguii. Next base: position 265,003 of record NZ_CP022278.1, on the reverse strand, counting down.
AGTGCGCCGGTTTTGCAGCCAGGTCGAAATGCTGCCCGGTTACATCGCCGAAAACGGCCGCAACCAAACCGTTTTGCAGGCCGTGCGCCAAATCAGCCAGTATTTCAACGTCGCTGCGCCGCTGCATCACGAAGACGAAGAAGAAAATTTCTTTCCGCTGCTGCAATACGCGCCGCAGGCGCAGGAAAGTGTGGACGAGTTGCGCCGCCAGCACCAAAGTCTGCACGATAATTGGAACGCGCTTTACGCCGAGTTCGGCAAGCTCGAAGCCGACGCGGATTACCGCCCCGATACGGCTGTTTTGAAGCGTTTTACCGACGGCTATGCCGTGCATCTGGGCATCGAAGAGCCGCTGTTTGAATTGGGCAAACAGTTTGTGCCGCAGGAAAAACTGGCCGAAATCGGCAAAATCATGGCTGCGCGGCGGAAGCGGTAGACGTGGATACAAACAGGCAGGCCGTCTGAAACAATTCAGACGGCCTGCCTGTTTTCCGGTTCTTCCACTAAATCTGCCAGTCTATCGGGGGAAGCCCTTGTTTTATCAAATAATTGTTTGCCTGCGAAAAATGGCGGCAGCCGAAAAAGCCGCGGTAGGCGGAAAGCGGCGAGGGGTGGGGCGCGGTGAGGACGAGGTGGCGGCTGCGGTCGATAAATGCGCCTTTTTTCTGCGCGTGGCTGCCCCAAAGCATGAAGACGAGGCCGTTGCGGTGTCGGTTGAGCTGGTTGATGACGGCGTCGGTAAACTGTTCCCAGCCGAGCGCGGCGTGGGAATGCGCCTGGCCGGCGCGCACGGTCAATACGGTGTTGAGCAACAAAACGCCTTGCTCCGCCCAATGGGTCAGGCAGCCGTGCTGCGGGATTTGGAAACCGGGAATATCAGTGGCCAACTCTTTGTAAATATTGACCAAAGAGGGCGGAACGGCAATTTCGGGGCGGACGGAAAACGCCAACCCATGGGCCTGTCCCGCGCCGTGATACGGGTCTTGGCCGAGAATGACGACCTTAACGCGGTCGAATTCGGTGGCTTTGAATGCGTTGAAAACGTCGTGCGCAGGCGGATAAATGACCTTTCCCGCTTCGCGCTCGGTACGGACGGTTTGGAGGATGTTTTGAAAATAGGGCTGCTGTTTTTCTGCCCCGATTGCATCGTGCCAAGTCTGCATGGCGGCTCCTTTGTCGGTTGGGTAGTGGGAATTATATAGCGAAACAGCGGTTTGACTGAATCGGGCTGCATGCAGACAGAAAATCCGCTAAACTGCCGTCTGAAAATATCAACCGATGAAAGGACAAACCATGCGTTCCCACCGCCTGCGCGAGCTTTTGGAATTGCTCGAACCCTATTGGAAACAGGAGCCGGAGCTTAGTCTGATGCAGATTATGCAGAAAATCGCCGATGAAGCGGGCTTCGACAAACCGCTGCCCGAGCTTTCCGACGAGGTGGTTATTTATCATCTGAAAATGCACGGCCGCGATAAAAACGAGCCGGTGCCGGGCATTGCCAAAGATTACGAGGAAGATTTCAAAACCGCGCTGCTTAAAGCGCGCGGCGTGATTAAATAAACCGTGATTAAATAATGAGGCCGTCTGAATATTCAGACGGCCTTTTGCTTTTTCAGATGGCCAACGGCTTTTGCGGAAACCGATATCGGCGTAAGGGACATTTTAGGTGCTAAAAACGCCCAAAAGCCTTATCCTGCACAGCTTTGAACGGAATGAAAGCTTTCGCCTGATTTGATGATTGACTGACTGTATCAAGGCCGTCTGAAAAACCGGTTTGCTTTTTCAGACGGCCTTTGTGACGGGCGCTGCCCGACTGCGCTTAAAACGGAATATCGTCGTCGATGTCGTCCACCGGTACGGCAGGCGCGGCGGCAGGGGCGCGGCGGGCGGGTGCGGCGGGCGGCTCTTGGTTGTAGGCGGGTGCGGCGTTTTGGTATTGCTGCTGCGGTGCGCTCTGCTGATAGCCGCCTTGCTGGTAACCTTCGTCGTAGCTTGCGCCGCCGCCGCTTTGACGGCTGCCGAGCATTTTCATTTCGTTGGCGATGATTTCGTAGGCGGTGCGCTCGATGCCGTCTTTGCCTTGGTATTTACGGCTTTGGATGCGGCCTTCGATATAGACGGAACTGCCTTTTTTCAGATATTGCCCGGCGATTTCGGCCAGGCGGCGGTACATAGTGATGTTGTGCCACTCGGTGCGCTCTTGGCGCTGGCCGCTGTTGCGGTCGTTCCAAGTTTCGCTGGTGGCGATGCTGAAGTTGCACACGGGTTCGCCGTTGGGCATGTAGCGTACTTCGGGGTCGCGCCCCAAGTTGCCGATTAAGATGACTTTGTTTAACGATGACATGGTTTAACCTCCTGAAATGATTTTTTCGGCGGCTGCGCGGTCGAAACCTTTTTGCAGCGCTTTGATGAAAACGGTTTGTCTGTCTTGGCTGAACGCGACGGCTTCGATGCCGGCCACTTCTGCCAGAGCGGATTGAAGTGCGCCGGTATTGCCCTGCCAACGGCTGCCGACGGGATAGCTCAGGTTTTTCACGGCTTTGGGCGCGGGCGCAGCCAGTGCGACGGCAAGCCAAACCAGCATCAGGCCGCTGCAAAAGGCGAAAACGCCGTTAAAACCGAAGTGTTGGAACAACATTCCGCCCGCCGCGCCGCCGGCAAACAGGCCGAGCGACTGCATGGTGTTGTACACGCCCATCGCCGTGCCTTTCAAATCGGCCGGCGCGATTTTCGACACCAGAGAGGGCAGGCTGGCTTCCAATACGTTGAAGCCGATGAAATACACAATCAGGCAGGCGGTAATCAACGCGAGTGAACCGAGGCCGAACAGCAGCCCGATTTGCGCCAGCGCAATCAGCGCAATCCCCAACACAAAAACCTGCTTGAGCCGGCCGCGCGTTTCGCCGACGATAATCAACGGCACCATCACGATCAGGCCGGTCAGCGTTGCGGGCAGATAAACTTTCCATTGCCCGATTTTTTCCAGCCCGATTTGCTGCAAAGCAAACGGCAGCGCGGTGAATAAGGCCATTTGCGCGGCGTGCAGCGCAAAAATGCCAAAGTCCAAACCCAGCAGGTGGCGGTCTTGCAATACTTCGCCGAAGCGCGCGGGTTGGGCTTGCGCGTCTTCGTGTAGTTTGGAAATTTCCGGGTCGGGTGTGAACCATGCAACCACGGCAATGCTGATTAGTGTGAGCACGCCCGTGAGCGCAAACAAGCCCGAAACGCCGATAAATTCAGCCATCAACGGCGCGGCGACCAGGCTGGCGGAAAAGGTCAGACCGATGCTCAAGCCGATCATCGACATCGCACGGGTGCGCACTTCGTTGCGGGTCAAATCCGCCAAAAGCGCCGTAACCGCTGCGCTGACCGCGCCTGCGCCCTGAAGCGCGCGCGCTGCCACCAGCATTTCCAGCGAGTTTGCCGCCGCCGCCATAAAACTGCCGGCAGCAAACACAATCAGGCCGAAATAAATGGTTTTTTTGCGTCCGAACTTATCCGAAGCCATGCCCAGCGGAAGCTGAAACAGCGCCTGCGTCAGGCCGTACATCCCCATCGCCAGCCCGACCGGTGCCTTATTGTTCTCTGCGCCGGGCAGGTTGGCGGCATACAGCGCCAATACGGGCAGCACCAAAAACATCCCCAGCATCCGCAGCGCGTAAACGCCCGACAAGGTAGTGCTGGCACGCCATTCGTGCGGAAACATTCGGGTACGGTTTTCTTTTGCCATAATGTTTTTTCAGACGGCCTTGATGCAAAACAGGCCGTCTGAAATTTCAAAATAAGGAAGCGCGGATTATACAGGAATCGGGTACGGTTTGCTTGGCGGCACGGTGGGCGGCGGGTAGGGCGGAAGAGCGGTTTGCGGCCGTCTGGAAAACGGGATTCGGCAGGCTGCGTTCAGGCAGAATCCGCCGTACTTTTTATTTTCAGACGGCCTAACCCCACTGCCATCTGTTGCGCCACGTGCCCAAGACGGCGTTGGGGTATTTGTCGCTGCCCAAGCTGCCGTTGAAACGGGCGAGGGCGCGGCGCAGATTGCCGTTTTCGAGGTTGTTGTAGTGGCGCAGGATGGTGCAGCCGTAGCGCAGGTTGGTACGGATGTCGAACAGATTGTGCGTCGGCTTGCCGATGTAGTTTTTCCAAAACGGCATGACCTGCATCAGCCCGCGCGCACCGACGCTGCTGATGGCGTATTGGCGGAAGCCGCTTTCGACTTCGATCAGGCCGAGGATAACCTGCGGATCGAGTCCCGCGCGGCTGGCTTCGTATTGGATGTTGGTGAGCAGGCGGCGGCGTTCGGCTTCGTCGGGAACGAATCTGGCCAGCCGCGACGACATGGCGGTAAGCCAGCGTTGGCCTTCGGCGGGGTTGGCGAACACCAGACGCGGCGGATTGACGCTGCCGACCGAACTGCGCATTACCGAGGCGACGTCGTCGGAAAGGGTTTCTTCGCGCTGTGCGCCGGCGAGGGCAAGCGAGGGGGCGGCGAGCAAGGCGCCGCCGGCAATGAGGAAGCGGCGGCGGGTAGGAGATTCGGGGGTGAGGGGCGTTTTTTCCATATGTTATGTAATGATTCGGTTTGTCTGATTGGATTGAAATGGCTTGATGCCGTCTGAAGAACGTCAGGATATTTTCAAACGGCCCCAATTATAAAATAAAGCATTTTTAAGCGGAATCAAAAGCAGGCGTTTTTTGGGATGACACCGCTTTTTGCAGCCTGTAACATACGGTTTCCTTATTTCCGGCTGAATGTACATGACTGCAACAAACAACCTCATCGCCTCCGTCGATTTGGGTTCCAACAGCTTCCGTCTGCAAATCTGCGAAAACAACGGCGGACAGCTTAAAGTTGTCGATTCGTTCAAACAGATGGTGCGCTTTGCCGCGGGTTTGGACGAACAGAAAATGTTGAGCGAAGAATCGCAGCAGTGTGCACTTGACTGTTTGGCGCGTTTCGGCGAGCGGCTGCGCGGTTTTTCGCCCGAACAGGTGCGCGTGGTGGCGACCAACACGTTCCGCGTGGCGAAAAACATTGCTGCCTTTATCCCCAAAGCCGAAGCGGCGTTGGGTTTTCCGATCGAGGTGATTGCGGGGCGCGAGGAAGCGCGCCTGATTTACACCGGCGTAGTGCACACGCTGCCGCCCAACGGCGACCGGATGCTGGTTATCGACATCGGCGGCGGTTCGACCGAATTCGTCATCGGTTCCGACTTGCAGCCGACCGCGACCGAAAGCCTGCCGCTGGGCTGTGTGACGTACAGCATGCGGTTTTTCCAAAACAAAATCACTGCAAAGAATTTTCAGACGGCCATTTCGGCGGCGCGCAACGAAATCCAGCGCATCAGCAAACTGATGAAACGCGCGGGCTGGGACTTCGCCATCGGCACTTCCGGTTCGGCCAAATCCATCCGCGACGTGCTGGCGGCGGAATATCCGCAGGAAGCAGACATCACTTACGCCGGCATGAAAAAACTGGCCGAACGCATCATTGAGGCAGGTTCGGTTAAAAAAGTCAGGTTTGAAAACCTCAAGCCCGAGCGCGTGGAAGTGTTTGCGGGCGGATTGGCGGTGATGATGGCGGCGTTCGAAGAGCTGGAAATTCGGAAAATGACCGTCACCGAAGCCGCCCTGCGCGACGGCGTGTTTTACGATTTCATCGGCCGCGAGCTCAATGGAGATATGCGCGACCAAACCGCCGCCGAGTTCCAAAACCGCTATCACGTCAGCCTCAACCAGGCCAAGCGCGTGGCCGAAACCGCGCAACAGTTTATGGAAAGCCTCTGCATGGCGGAAAACGTGCCGGTTCAAGACGTTGTGCGCTGGAAGCGTTTCCTCGGCTGGGCGGGGCAGCTGCACGAAATCGGTATCGACATCGCCCATACCGGCTACCACAAACATTCGGCCTATATTCTGGAAAACGCCGATATGCCGGGCTTTTCGCGCAAAGAACAGACCGTGTTGGCACAGCTGGTGTTGGGACACCGCGGCGACGTAAAAAAAATGGCCGACGTCGTCGGCGCAAACAGTATGATGTGGGATGCTATTTTGTCGTTGCGTCTGGCCGCGCTGTTCTGTCGCGCCCGCCTGCCGCTGGAAATGCCCGCCTCAACCCAGCTCCGCCCCGATCCGTCGGGCAAAGGCTTTACCCTGCGCATCAGCGCGGCCTGGCTGGAGCAGCACCCGCTGGTGGCCGACGCGCTGGATTATGAAAGCGCGCAATGGCAGAAAGTGGATATGCCGTTTACCGTGCAGCCGCAGTAGAACGGGCGTTTGGGCAGATAAAACAGGCCGTCTGAATTCAGACGGCCTGTTTCATGCCTGCGGATGTGGCGGTGTAGGTCGGATTCTTGAATCCGACGTTTGAAACAACAACGACAAGGGAAATCGCCTCTTTGTCGGATTCGATAATCCGACCTATGCTGCTGCAAATCTAAAAATACCGTTTTCATACGGCCTCAAATCTCAAAGCTGTCCGCCGTGTCGCCGCTGCGGATCATGCCGGCGGCGACGGTATGGTTAGTAGCCTCGTCAATCAGGATAAACGCGCCGGCGGCGGGGTTTTGCGCGTAGGGCGCGGCGGCCAGCGGCTGTTGGGTTTTGAGGCTGACGTGGCCGATGTCGTTGAGCTTGAGTTCGGCGGCGGACTGCATGCGGCTGAGGGTGTTGACGTCCCAAACGTATTCGATGCCGCTGATTTTGACGGCGGTGGTTTGGGTGGTGTGTTTCAGCAGGTATTTGCGGCGCGGGTTGAGCGGGGTTTCGTCAAACCAGCACAATGCGGCTTGGAATTGCTGTTCGGGAGCGATCGGGCTGTCGGCGGCAACGATGGTGTTGCCGCGCGAGATGTCTAGGTCGGTGTCGAGGGTGACGGTAAGCACTTCTCCGGCTTCTGCGGCATCGGTTTTGCCGTTCGGATTGTAGATTTCGGCGATTTTGGCGGTTCGGCCGCCGGGCAATACCTTCACGGCATCGCCGGTTTTCAGACGGCCTGCTTCGAGGCGGCCTTGGTAGCCGCGGAAATCGTCGCTGCTGCTGCCGTCTTGGCGGGCAACGCGCTGAACGGGGAAATGCGCGGGCAGTTCGGCGGCGTCGTTGCGGGAAACGGGCAGGGTTTCGAGCAGGGGCAGCAGCGGTAAACCTTGATACCACGGGGTTTGGGCGCTGGCTTCAACGATGTTGTCGCCTTGCAGGGCGCTGATGGGCAGGAAATACACTTTGGCGGTCAGGCCGATTTGCTGCGCGAGTTTGCGGTAGGCTTCGGTGATGGCTTCGTATTTGGCTTGGTCGAAACCGAGCAGGTCGAGTTTATTGACGGCGACGATGATGCCGGGGCAGCCCAAGAGTTTGAGAATGGCGCTGTGGCGTTTGGTTTGCGGTAAGAGAACGGGTTCTGCGCTGCTGAAATCGACACGGGTGGCGTCGACGAGGACGATAGCTGCATCGGCGGTGGACGCGCCCGTGACCATGTTGCGGGTGTATTGCTCGTGTCCCGGGGTGTCGGCGATGATGAATTTGCGTTTCGGGGTAGCGAAATAGCGGTAGGCGACGTCGATGGTGATGCCTTGCTCGCGTTCGGCGGCCAAACCGTCGGTCAGGCTGGCGAAATCGGGCGTTTCGCCTTTGGCGGCGGTCTGGTTGAGTTTGGCAATCTGGTCGGTCAGCAGGGTTTTGCTGTCGTAAAGCAAACGGCCGATGAGGGTGGATTTTCCGTCGTCAACACTTCCGGCGGTAATGAAGCGGAGCAGGGGGGCGGTGGTGGCGGTCATGTTGTCGTCCTTATTCGAAAATAGGGGCTACTTTAAACAGGCCGTCTGAAAATGGGAAAGAATGCTTGGTTTTAAAAAAAGCTGTTTTCGTTATATGAATCAGGCCGTCTGAACCGGTTGCTGAGTGCAGCCGAAGCATCAGACGGCCTTTGGTTTGAAAAAGACAAATCAGACAATCGGCTCGGGAGAAACGAGAATGCCGTCTTCGCCGCTGTCCAGAAAATGGCCGGGTGTAAAGGTTACGCCGCCGTCTGACGGGATGTTGAGCATTTTGCGCAACAGGCTGTTGTCGCGGCTGCATTTTTTTTTTGGGTGGGAGGGGCGGATTTTGCCGCTGAAGCGTTTTTTGCCGGAACTGCACGCTGCAAGAGGGTGTGTCGGGCGCGAGGTCGATGAGGTTGGCGGTGGGGTAATCGGTTTGCATGGGGTTTCTCCTTTGTTTGTCTGTGGGTTATGTTTTTCAGACGGCTTACGGAAGCGGATTTCGGGCAGATTTGCGGTTGACGGGAAAAAACTAGGCAAACAGCTCCCGCAAAACGGCCAATGTTTGTGTCAGCGTATCGTTGTCCAAACTGCCCAAACGCTGAACCAACCGGTTTTTGGCTATAACCCGCATCTGGTCGGTCAGAATCAGGCCGTTTTTACCTTGGAACGATACCTCGATACGAAACGGCGCAGGGCGTGCGCCCGTCGTCATCGGCGCAATCAACGCGGTTTTCAGGTGGTTGTGGATTTCGTCGGGCGATACGATGACACACGGGCGGGTTTTGCGGATTTCACTGCCGACGGTCGGATCCAATGTAATCAGCCAAATATCGCCGCGCGTCAGCGTGTTTGCCATTGCCATTCTCCGTCGGCTTCGTTGGCCAAATCCGTCCATTCGGTATCGGGCGCTTCGGCGGCGATTGCAGCGGCGGCTTCCGCCCAGCCGGTACGGACGGCAGCGGGTTTGCTCAGAATGACTTTTCCGTCTGCGATCTGCATTTCCAAGCTGTCGCCAAAATCCAGTTGGCGGATGATGGATTTGGGCAGAATCAGTCCCTGAGAATTGCCCATTTTGCGTAAATTGATCAACATTGTGTATTCCTGTGAAAAGTGTAAAAGTTGCAACAATGTTATTACTTCGACAGGATTTTGACAAGTGGAAAGCTTGGTAAACAGTAAGGCCGTCTGAAAGATAGAAACTTTCAGACGGCCTTGTTTTTACAGAATTATTGTTCCGACGGCAACACCCGCCGGCGGCGGGTTTCGCTCAATACCATGCCGGCGGAGACGGAAACGTTCATGCTTTCGACGGTGCCGTACATCGGGATGGAAACGAGCATATCGCAATGTTCGCGCGTGAGGCGGCGCATGCCTTCTCCTTCGTTGCCCATGACCCAGGCGATGCTTTCGGGCAGTTTGGCGTGGTAGAGGTCGGCTTCGCCGGTCATGTCGGTGCCGACGATCCAGATGCCGTATTCTTTCAGCTCGCGCAGGGTGCGGGCGAGGTTGGTGACGGTGATGTAGGGCACGGTTTCGGCGGCGCCGCAGGCGACTTTGCTGACGGTGGCGTTTAAGCCTGCGCTTTTGTCTTTGGGCGCGATGACGGCGTGTACGCCCATGGCGTCGGCGGTGCGCAGGCAGGCGCCGAGGTTGTGGGGGTCGGTGATGCCGTCGAGGATTAAGAGCAACGGCGGTTCTTGCAGGTTTTCCAAAACGTCTTCGAGGTGGACGTGGTTTTTCGAGGCGTCGATAAACCCGGCCACGCCCTGATGGCGTGCACCTTTGGCGATGGCGGCAAGGCGTTCGGCGTTGGCAAAATGAATGCGCACGTTTTCGGCGGCGGCTTTTTCCAATACGTCGCGGGTGCGCGCGTCGTTTTTGCCTTCTTGGATGTAGAGTTCGGTAATGGATTTCGGGTTTTGCCACAGGCGGGCGTTGACGGCGTGGAAGCCGTAGATTAAGCGTTGGTTGGCCATGATTTTCTGCTTTTTGGTTTGTTTTTAAAAAGGTTTTCAGACGGCATGGGATAAACCATCTGAAAAATTCAGCGCATCAGATATCCGAGCAGCCCCGACGAGCCGACGCCGATTAACACGGTAACCAGCATGGAAAAACGGCCGGCGGCCAAGACTGTGAGCGCGATGGCGGTGAGTTCGTGTGGTTTGTCGGAAACGAAGTAGGGCGAGATGACGGAAATCAACACACAGCCCGGCGCGGCTTCCATCACCACTTGCGCACGGCGGCTCAATGTGCGGTTGCGCAGGGCGAAAAAGCCGATAAGGCGGGTGGAATAGGTCACGGCGAGCATGGCGGCGAATACGGCGAACGAGTCCCAAGAAATCATGGTTCCGCCCCCCAATAATACGCCGCGAACAGGCCGGAAAGCGTGCCGGCGGGTACATACCACGCGCCGTCCACCGATAAATAAGTCAGCGCCGCCGCAATCAGGCTGACAAACCACGGACGTGCGGCGGCGAAACTTTTCCACATTCCGCGCATCAACACCAAAAATACGGCGGGAAACGCCATGCCGAAGCCCCACGCGGCCACGTCGCCAAACAGCGGCCCGACCGCCGCGCCGAATGCGGCAAACACAATCCAAGCGATATAAAGCGTGGCGCACACGCCCATATAGTGCGGCAGATTAAAGCCCAAACCGGCCGCCTTGCGCTTTTGCGCTTCCGCTAAGCCCATCGCCCAGCTTTCGTCGCACATAAAAAACAGCGCGGGTATCACTTTTTTCAACGGCGTGTGTTTCAGATAAGGCGCCAGCGCCGCACCCATCAGGATGTGGCGCGAGTTGATCATAAAGGTAACGGTCGCGATGAGGAGCACGGGCAACGGGTGCACCCAAAGATTGACCGCCGCAAATTCCGAGCCGCCCGCGAAGTTCATCCCCGTCATCATCAGCATTTCCAGCCAGCTCATGCTCTTCTGCCCGCCCTGAACGCCCAAAATCAGCGCCCACGGCAACAGGCCGATGAGCATGGGCGAACATTCTTTCATGCCGCGCAGAAATTCGGATTTCGGGGAGGAGTCCATCTGAAAAGTTCCGTCGGGAAATTGCAAAGAAACCGCATTATACACGGGGCAGCCGTTTCAGGCCGTCTGAAAAACGCCGCGCGGCCGCTACCACATTTCCAGACGGCCTGCCTTAATCCGAAAGTATTGGGTACAAATGCCCATCATCAAAACCCGCGCCGCGTGGTAAAACCCATTCCGTTTTCCATTTGGGAGCGGACTGTGAAACCCGTTTATGCCTTACTGTTTACCGCCTTATTATCCGGCCGTGCCGCAGCCGCCGACATTACCGTCTCCGCCGCCGCCAGCCTGAAAGACGCGTTCGGCGAAATCGCCCGAAACTACCAAAAACAATATCCGCAAAGCAAAATCAGGCTCAACACCGCCGGCTCGGGCGTCTTGCTGCAACAGGCCGTACAAGGTGCGCCGGTTGATGTTTTGGCTTTTGCCGACGAAGAAACCATGAATCAGGCGCAGGCAAAAAATGTCGCCGACAAGGCCGGCCGTAAAACTTTTGCGCTCAATTCGCTGGTGATCGCCGCGCCGAAAAACAGCAAATTGGCGGTTAATAGTTTGAAAGACTTAGAAAACGCCCGTTTCGGCCGCATCGCCGTCAGTAATCCCGCCGGCGTCCCTGTCGGCCGCTACACCAAAGCCGCGTTGGAAAAGGCCGGCGTTTGGGCGGGCATCCAAGCCAAAGTCATCACCACCCAAAACGTTCGCCAGTCACTTGACTACGTCGCCCGCGGCGAAGTCGATGCGGGTTTTGTGTACAACACCGACGCCGTGCTGATGAAAGACAAAGTGAAAGTCCTCAAAACCGTGCCGACGCAGAAACCGGTTTCCTATCCGATCGCCGTCGCCGCCTCGTCGTCTCAAAAAGCCGAAGCGCAGCGTTTTGTGAACTACGTTTTGTCGGCGCAAGGGCAGGGCGTGTTGAACAAATACGGCTTTAACAAGCCTTGATTTTTTAGGGGAGGCCGTCTGAAATGTTGGTGGGAAACGGTTTCAGACGGCATAAATCGTAGGTACGGTTAGCCGCCCAAAGGCGGCGTAACCGTACAAATCCGCTGTTTTTCAGACGGCATCGGTGGCAGGCGTTTCCAAACGGCGTGGCGGTGTACGGTTACGCCGCCTTTGGGCGGCTAACCGTACCTACTCAACCCACATCTCCCCATAAACCCGGTTCCCAACCAAAACAATCCCGATAAAACCATTTCCCCAAACACTTTTTTCAGACGGCCTTACCAACCCATGAACGAAACCCTCATCACCACCCTGCTGTTATCCCTCAAAATCGCGGGCACGGCGACTTTGCTGAATATGGTTTTCGGCACGGCGGCGGGCTTTTTGTTTGCGCGGCGGCGGTTTGTCGGGCGCGATTTTCTCGATACCGTGTTTACGATGCCGATGGTGCTGCCGCCGACGGTGTTGGGTTATTACCTTTTGGTGGTGTTCGGGCGCAACGGCTCGGTGGGGGTGTGGCTGAAAGAGACGTTTAACTTCAATCTGATTTTTACCTGGCAGGGTGCGGTGGCGGCGGCGGCGGCCGTGACTTTTCCGCTGGTGTTCAAGCCCGCGCGGGCGGCGTTTGAAGAAGTGAACCCGCAGCTTGAGCAGGCGGCGCGGGTGTTGGGGCTGAGCGAAGCGGCGGTGTTTTTCCGCGTCAGCCTGCCGCTGGCGTGGCGCGGTATTTTGGCGGGCGTGCTGCTCGCGTTTGCGCGCGCGCTGGGCGAATTCGGCGCGACACTGATGATTGCGGGCAGCATCCCCGGCCAGACCCAAACCCTGTCGATTGCGATTTACGAGGCGGTGCAGGCGGGCGACGATATGCTGGCAAACGGGCTGGTGGTGCTGGTTTCGGCGGTGTGCGTCGTGATTCTGCTGGCGGCCGGCCGGCTTTTGCGTGTGCGCGGAGGAGGAAAATAATGTTGTTTGACATTGACTTGCGCAAAAAACTGCCCGCGTTTGAATTGAATGCGCGTTTGCAGTCCGACGCCAAACGGCTGGTCATTTTGGGCGCGTCCGGCTCGGGCAAAAGCCTGACTTTGCAGCTTTTGGCAGGGCTGGTGAAGCCCGACGGCGGGCATATCCGCATCGGCGGCGAAACGTGGTTTGATGCGGAAAACGACCTGCCTGCACAGGCGCGCAAAGTCGGTTTGCTGTTTCAGGATTACGCGCTGTTTCCGCATCTGACCGTGGCGCAAAACATCGACTTCGGCCTGAACAAAGGCTGGCGCAATCCGCCCAAAAGGCCGTCTGAAAAAGCCGTGCGCTGGTTGGAACTTTTAAAAATCAGCCACATTGCAGACCATTATCCGCAGCAGATTTCAGGCGGCCAAAAACAGCGCACCGCCTTGGCCCGCGCGCTGGTTACCGAGCCGGAACTTCTGCTGTTGGACGAACCCTTTGCCGCGCTTGATACGGATTTGCGCGCGCACACGCGGCAGGAGGTGCTGCAAATCCAGCAAACCGGCGGCGTGCCGATGATTTTGATTACGCACGATCAGGCGGATGCGGCGGTGCTGGCGGAAGAGGTCTGGCGGATGGACGGCGGGCGCTTGGCGAAAGAGGCCGTCTGAAATTCATTTGGGTTTGTGATTGGGATAAAGCAACAGGCCGTCTGAAAATTTCAGACGGCCTTTTTGACGGTTGTAAAGGTTGGGCGTTGCGGTGTCGGTTCAGACGGCCTTTTCAATCCCGATCACGCCGTCGGTTTTGCGGTCGGCCAGTCTTTTGGCCGCCTCTTCCACCGTTTCGGGCATCAGTTTATTGAGGCAGTCCGTATGTCCCAGCGGGCATTCGCGTTTGAAGCAGGGCGAGCAGTCGAGGTTGAGGCTGACGATTTCGGCGGTTTCGCTTAAGGGCGGGGTGTGGTCGGGGCTGGACGATCCGTACACGGCGACGAGGTTGCGGCCGAGCGCGGCGGCGAGGTGCATCAGGCCGCTGTCGTTGCAGACGACGGTTTCGGCGCAGGCCAAGAGGTCGATGGCTTCGGAAAGGCTGGTTTTGCCGCAGAGGTTGGTGCAGAGGCCGTCTGAAAGGGTGTTGATTTCTTCTGCGGTTTCAAAGTCTTTTTGCGAGCCGAACAGCCAAATCTGCCGCCCCTGCGCGGCGTGTTGTTTGGCCAGCGCGGCGAAATGGCGGGCGGGCCAGCGTTTGGCGGGGCCGTATTCGGCGCCGGGGCAGAATGCGGTAACGGGGCGGTCAGCACTCAAGCCGTGTTTGGCCAGCGCGGCCTGTTGGTTTTCGGGGTCGATTTGGAAGCGCGGATGGTCGGAACGGCCGTTAAATTCCGCCTGGCTCGGATGCGCGAGCGCGGTGTAGCGGTCAACCATCAAGGGCAGGGCGGTTTTGTCGAGTTTGCGGATGTCGTTGAGCAGGAAATAGCGCGATTCGCCGACGTAACCCGTGCGCCGTTTGATGCCGGTAGCCAGCGCGATAATGGCGGATTTGAGCGAACCGGGCAGTACGATCACACGGTCGTAACCGCGCCGCCCGAGCGCGCGCCCGACCTGCCAGCGTTTTTTCAAATCCAGCGCGCCGTGGCCGAACGGGTTTTCCAAAACTTCGTCCACTTCGGGCATCTGCTCGAATACGGCCATCGACCACTTCGGTGCGAAAACGTCGATGGTGCAGCCGGGCGATAATTCGTGCAGGCGTTTGTAGAGCGGCTGGGTCATGACGCAGTCGCCGATCCAGCTCGGGGAAATGATGAGGATTCTTTCGGACATTTTTGGGCGTGGTGTGAGTGGTGCAGGGCGTTATTTTATATGGAACAAAGGCCGTCTGAAAAACTTTTCAGACGGCCTCTGCGTATCGGGCGGATTACGGATTCAGCAATTTGCGGATTTCGGCATCAATATCGTAGCTGCTCAAACGCGCCCTGAACGGCAGCATAATCCAGCTTGCGGCGATGAAGCCGAAGGTGTAGGCGGCGAGGCCGGTTTGGGAGACGGCGTATTGGATGACGACGGCGAGGAGGATGCCGAACATCACGCAGATGAAATCGCGCAGGCGGCTGCCGGAAAAGACGCAGGCGACGAGGATGGCGGAGAAACCGTACAAGCCGTTGGCCAGGGTGTTGTCGTCGATGCCTAAGAGGTAGTGTGCCAACACGGCGCCGACGGGGGTGGCGGCCATGCCCCACATGGCGGCTTGCGGCGAGCTGACGGCGATGGCGGCAAACAGGAATACGCCGTCCCAAATCGAGGAGCCGAAATTGACTTCCGCCCAAGCGTAAAACGGTTCGGCGACACCGCCGAAGGTGTCGGCGGGCACAAGCGGCGGGGTGGTCTGGCTCAAGCCGAACAGGCCGAAACGGGCGGTGCCCCAACAGAAAATCCAGCAGGACAGTACAAACGGGAAGGTAAACGCGGGTTTGCCGCGTTTCACAAAGGCCCGCATGAGGAGGGTGGAAATGACGGAGGCGATCAGGCCGATCAGCCAAATCAGCGGGTTGGAGGCATCGGGAATGCCGAATGTGAACATGGTGCACATAAAGCAGAGGCTGGCGTTGAAGCCGTAGAGCCCCCGGCGGATTTCGTCTTCGGGGAACTTTAAAATCTGCGCGGTCAGCGTGCCGATGAGCGAGCCGAGGAAGCAGGCGACGCCGAGCGTCCAATGGCTGAAAAACATGCCGACGGTAATCAGGAGGCCGGAGAGGCCGTTTTCCTGCAAAAAGATTTGGCCGATGCCGGTGAGGGTGGTTTTGATGAGTTTCATGGCGGTTTGGTGGTTTTTTAAAAAATTTTTCAGAAGGCATTGCGGGCGATTACCGGAAAAACGCCGTGGTCTGCGGGGTAATCTGGTCGGCCTGCAAATGCGTTACCGCGCTTTGCAGCAGCGTCTGCAAATCCTGCGCGTTGCCCGAGAGCGCGCGCAGGCACAAGACGCAGTCGTTGGCCTGCGTGACGCCCCAGAGGATGCGGCCGTCTGAAAACGCTGCGTCCAGCGTGTGATACAGATTGTCGGCCTGTTCGCGGATTTCAGGCGGCATCTTAGCGGTGTGCACATAAAACAAATTGAGCTGGTGGGTGTAGCCTTCCATCTGCCCGATGGTTTCCACCGCGTATTTCCGCGGCTGCCATTGGATGTTGTCGGTAACGATTTCGCGACCGTTGTGGCGGATATCGAGGTGGGACGAGAGCCGCTCGAAAGCGAATTTTTCGCCGCGCAACACGCGCCCCGCCGCGATGATTTCGCCGTAGAGCAGCTCGCAGTCGCCGGCCAAATCGATGCCGGTGGTTTGGAACAGCGAACTGCCCTCGTGCAAAACCAGCGGATGCGGCAGATAGCAGAGGCGGCTGCCCGTTTCCTGAACAATTGCCGTGCGCTGTTCGGCCTTATCGCCTGCGCGCATACTCAATACCCGCGTGTAGGCTTGGGTATAGAGCGAAAGCGCGCTGCCGGCGCTGACGCGGATATCGGTTTCGACCAAATCGCCCGCGAGCAGGCCGGGGGACGACGACATCTGCACCGCGCGCAGCATGGCGTCGGTTTGGTGCGGCAGGGTCAGGAGTTTGAGCGGCGGCGACACAAAGCTGTTTTTCAGTGTGGTTTTGCCCGCGCGGATTTGCGTGGATAGGGTCAGTTTGGCATGCATAGCGTTTTATCGGGGAGGAAATTTTTTCAGACGGCCTTTCCGGCAATCAGGCCGTCTGAAAACTTCAATGCACCAAACCCTCGGGTTCGGCGGTGTTTTCCAAGAGAGCGTATTTTTTAATCCAGCCGATAACGTCTTGAAGATGCTCGTCTTTACGCAGGTTGGTAAACACAAACGGCTGGCCGCCGCGCATACGGCGCGCGTCGCGCTCCATTACTTCCAAACTCGCGCCGACAAACGGGG
Organism: Neisseria chenwenguii; assembly: GCF_002216145.1. Classification (NCBI taxonomy): domain Bacteria; kingdom Pseudomonadati; phylum Pseudomonadota; class Betaproteobacteria; order Neisseriales; family Neisseriaceae; genus Neisseria; species Neisseria chenwenguii. Next base: position 248,380 of record NZ_CP022278.1, on the reverse strand, counting down.
CGAGGTCGGTTTTGTTGATGACCAGCAGATCCGAACGGGTAATGCCCGGCCCGCCTTTGCGCGGAATTTTTTCGCCCTGCGCCACGTCGATGACGAAAATGGTCACGTCGGCCAAATCGGGGCTGAACGTGGCGGAAAGGTTGTCGCCGCCCGATTCGATGAACACGATCTGCACGTCGGGAAAACGCGCGGCCATTTCCTCCACCGCTTCCAAGTTCATCGACGCATCTTCGCGGATAGCGGTGTGCGGGCAACCGCCCGTTTCTACGCCCATGATGCGTTCGGCGGGCAGGAGGCTGTTTTTGGTGAGGAATTCCGCATCTTCGCGGGTGTAAATGTCGTTGGTAATCACGGCCACGCTGTATTCTTTGGCCATTTGGCGGGTCAGCCGCTCGATCAGCGCGGTTTTGCCTGCGCCCACGGGGCCGGCCACGCCGATTTTGATGTAGTTGCGCATAGGGTTCTTTCGGTTTTGTCGAGGCCGTCTGAAAAAGGGTTTGTTTTTTCAGACGGCCTTTTTGTTTTGAGGAATGGAAATGCCTGTCTGAAAACGGCTTTCGCGGTTTTCTGCCTGCCCATTCAAATGTTTTCAGACAGGCACGGTTCGGCTGTAATCAGCCTACGGACTCGGTCTGTATCTACCGAATCAGGCAAACATCATGCCCAAACCGATGGCGCCGATGGCGGTGCCGGCGACGCGGTTGACCCAAATGTTTTTGCTCAAAGCGGTGCCCGTAAAGAAACCGGCGGCGTGCAGGGCGATGGTGCTGGCGATGAAGCCGGCGGCGTAGGCAAAGGCGGAGGAGCCGTGCATTTCCGCGCCGTGCGCCACGCCGTGGAACAGAGCGAACACGCCGACAACGGCCATCGCGGCGGCGGGAATGCGGTGCGCCCAAGCGGCGGCCAGGCCGATAACCAAAACGGAGGCGGCAATGCCTTGTTCCATCATCGGAATTTCGCCGCCGTTGGCGCCGAATGCGAAGCCCAAAGTCATCATGGCGACGAAGCTGGCGGGAATGGCCCAGCGCGCTTTACCGCTGAACGATGCGGCCCACAGACCGACGGCCAGCATGGCCAAAATGTGGTCGAGGCCGCTGACGGGGTGCGCCAAACCGCTGATCAGGCCGGTATCGGCATGACCTGGGTGCGCCATGGCGGCGGTGGAGACGGTGGTTAAAGCAATCAGGGTAAGAAGTTTTTTCATGGTGGGGTTTCCTTTTTAAGATGAAAAATCAAAGGGGTTCGGGAAAAGTGATTTTGGGTGTGGATCGGGCTTACGGTCCAACTTGGCGCTCCCGTAGTCCGACAAGGCCGGATGGTTGTGGTGTCGGATTCGAGAATCCGGCCTACAGAGTGGCGGGGGCGCAGGCCGTCTGAAATATCCGGCCTACGTTTTTCAGACGGCCTAACTCATATACAGCCTCGTATAAAGCCGCTCGTGCTGCATGGCGCGGATGTCGGAGGCGATGCTGGCGGCGCCGAGCCGGTTTTCGTCGGGCACGAGGCTGTCGGCGACGGCATTGGCGATGGGCAGGCGCAGTTCGAAGAGAATGTCCTGCCCGTCCATCTGGCTCAGGGGAATCAGCTTCACACCGTTGGTAACGGCGCCGACGGCGGCGTTGTAGTAGAACGCGGTCAGGGTTTCGTCTTTCGGATGCGCGCCCAGCGCGGCAATCAGGCCGAACACGAGGGGATAAAACCCGTAGGCCTCCTTGGCGGTAACGGCCGTCTGAAAATCCTGCAAAACCGGCGCGTTTTCGTAGCGGGCGAAAATCTTCAGCAGGCGCACGCCGAGTTTGGCAGCGGCTTCGCGGATTTCGCGCGGCGCTTTGTTGGCGGAGATTTTGGCGTCGAGTTTCAGCAGCGCGGCCAAATCGCCGTGCGCGGCGGCATCGTAGGCCAGCGACACATACGCACCGTCGTTGTGCGCCCAGTTTTGACGCAGCTGCACGGCGACGTATTCCTGCAAATCGGCGCGGCTGTTCACAATCCGTTGCTGCACGAAAGTTTCCAAGCCGCCCGAGTGGTTGAAACCGCCGATGGGCAGGGTGGGATCGACCAGATGCAGCAGGGCGGTGAGTTTAGTGCTCATGATGGTGGCGGCTGTGTGAATGCGGATGGGCGTGGTCATGGTTGTGACTGTGACCGTGATTATGGGCATGGCCGTGCGAATGCCCGCCCACGCCTTGCGCGGAGTTGGCGCGAAGCGCGTGGCTCAGGCGGCGGCGCTCTTTTTTCGGCGCAAAACCGGCGGCTTGCAGCCAGAGAAACATCGGCTCGTCGTAGGTCAGCAGCAGCTCATCGCCGTCGAGAAACAGCGGCGAATGCTTGTTGCCGATTTCGTAACACGCCCGCGCCATGTCGGGCAGGGTTTTCGGCGACAAAACAATGGTTTCGCTCGGTTTGATTGCCACGCGGATAACCAGCTTGGCATCGGCGTAAACCAGCGCGCCGTGTTCCAAACGCCGGCCTTCGCGCAGCAGGCGGAACGCAATATCGCGCCCCTGCACGGTGGTTTTGCGCAGAATGCGGCGGTCGGCTTCGTACCACTCCAGCGCGACGGTGTCGTGTTCGGCTGCATCGGCAGTGGCGGTATCGGCGGGGAGGATGTCTTGGATAATCAGGTTCATGTTTTTTCGGGGGTGGGTTTTTCAGACGGCCTTATGGTTTGAAACAGGCCGTCTGAAAGGTTTGGACAACAAATATTGCACGGCATATGAAACCGGCGGCGCCTGGTAAACCGAAAACGTAAGGGAACTGCAACCGTTCCCTTCTCGGGGAGCGGGCGGCAAACCGCAGGTTTGCAACACAGCCGTTTCTCGGATTTTCAGACAGGCATTGGAAAGGCCGTCTGAAAATCCGACGTTTAGAACAGGAAATACCGTTGCGCCAGCGGCAGTTTTTCCGCCGGTTCGCAGGTAATCAGTTCGCCGTCCACGCGCACTTCGTAGCGTTCGGGGTCAACCGTGATTTCGGGCGTGGCGTTGTTGTGCACCAGGTCTTTTTTGCCGATGCTGCGGCAGCCCTTGACCGGCAGGGTCTGTTTTTCCAAACCGTATTGCGTGCGGATGTCGGCATCGACGGCGGCTTGGGAGACGAACAGTACGGCGGTTTGTTTGACCGCTTTGCCGTGCGCGCCGAACATCGGGCGGTAAATCACGGGCTGCGGGGTCGGGATGGAGGCGTTCGGATCGCCCATGCGCGCGAAGCTGATGAAGCCGTTTTTGATGATGATTTCGGGTTTGACGCCGAAAAAGGCGGGTTTCCACAACACGATGTCGGCCATTTTGCCGACTTCGAGCGAGCCGACGTATTGGGCTATGCCGTGCGCAATCGCGGGGTTGATGGTGTATTTGGCGATATAGCGTTTGATGCGGAAGTTGTCGCTGCCGTCCGAATCTTCGGGCAGGGCGCCGCGCTGCTGTTTCATTTTGTCGGCGGTCTGCCAAGTGCGCAGAATCACTTCGGCGGGGCGGCCCATTGCCTGCGAGTCGGAACTCATAATCGAGAACACGCCCATGTCGTGCAGAATGTCTTCGGCGGCGATGGTTTCGGGGCGGATGCGGCTGTCGGCAAAGGCGACGTCTTCGGCGACGCGTTTGTCGAGGTGATGGCAGACCATCAGCATGTCGAGGTGTTCGTCGATGGTGTTGACGGTGTAAGGGCGGGTCGGGTTGGTCGAGGCGGGCAACACATTGGGGTACATCGCGGCTTTGATGATGTCGGGGGCGTGGCCGCCGCCTGCGCCTTCGGTGTGGAAGGTGTGGATCACGCGGCCCGCGATGGCTTTCATTGTGTCTTCGAGGAAACCGCCTTCGTTGAGCGTGTCGGTATGGATGGCGATCTGTACGTCCATTTCGTCGGCCACGGTCAGGCTGGCGTCAATCACGGCTGCGGTTGCGCCCCAGTCTTCGTGGATTTTCAAACCGAGTGCGCCGGCTTGAATCTGCTCGCGCAGCGGTTCTAAAGAGGCGCAGTTGCCTTTGCCGAAAAAGCCGAGGTTGACGGGATAATCTTCGGCAGACTGCAACATCCGCTGCAAATTCCATGCGCCGGGGGTGACGGTGGTGGCGTTGGTACCGTCGGCTGGGCCGGTGCCGCCGCCGATCATGGTGGTGATGCCGCTTTCGATGGAATGGGTAATCTGCTGCGGGCAGATGTTGTGGATGTGGGTGTCGATGCCGCCGGCGGTGGCGATAAGGTGTGCGCCGTTATGCACTTCGGTTGATGCGCCGATGACCATATTGGGCGTTACGCCGTCCATGGTGTCGGGGTTGCCCGCCTGGCCGATTCCGACGATTTTGCCGTCGCGGATGCCGATGTCGGCTTTGATGATGCCGCTGTGGTCGATAATCAGCACGTTGGTGATCGCGAAATCGAGCACGTTTCCATTGCTGCGGGTCGCGGTGGCAGACTGCGCCATGCCGTCGCGCACGGATTTTCCGCCGCCGAATTTGCATTCGTCGCCGTGGGTCAGCAGGTCTTTTTCTACTGTGGCGTAAAGTTCGGTATCGCCCAAGCGCACTTTGTCGCCGACGGTCGGGCCGTAGGTGGCAACGTATTGCGAACGCGGAATGGTCAGCGCGGATTTGCCGGTTTGGTTGTCCACGGCCACTTTGCCGTTTACGGCGTTGTGGAAACCGTGCAGGTTTTGCTTGCCGCCGAACGCGACCAGCTCGACGGTTTTGCTTTCGCCCGGCTCGAAGCGCACGGCGTTGCCGCTGGGTACGTTCAAATGAAAGCCTTTGGCCTGTTCGCGGTCGAACTGCAGGGCGGAATTGGTTTCGTAAAAGTGGAAATGCGAGCCGACCTGAATCGGACGGTCACCGAGGTTGGATACGGTCAGGGTGCGGGTTTCGCGGTTGAGGTTGGCGGCGATGTCGCCGTCGGCGAGGCGGTATTCTCCGGGATTCATCTTGCTTCTTTCTTTCTGGTAAAACGGCGGTTTGGGGCCGTCTGAAAATTTCAAATAAGCCGTACGGCCTTAGCGGATGGGATGATGCACCGTGACCAGCTTGGTGCCGTCGGGGAAGGTCGCTTCGATCTGCACTTCATGCACCATCCCGGCCACCCCGTCCATAACGTCATCGACCGTCAGCAGCGTCGCGCCGTGTTCCATCAGCTCGGCCACGCTCATACCGTCGCGCGCCGCTTCGAGCAGATGTGCGGAAATATAGGCCACCGCTTCGGGGTAATTCAGTTTCAAACCGCGTCCGCGCCGTTTGGCCGCCAGCTCGCCGGCGACAAACAGCATCAGCTTCTCTTGTTCTCGAGCACTTAAATGCATGGCAAATCCTTTTTGATTTTGGGGAAGATAAAACGGGAATTCTGAAAATAATTTCGATATAAATAAAATATATGATTCGACAACTCGGATGCAAAGGTCTCAGGTCTTTCCCTCGGAGGAAAATAATCAGAATGTTTGCTCCGATTGTTGATGATTTTTTCGAAATGTTAGACCTGAAATTTTCAGGTGTACATTTTTGAGAATGTAAAAAATATATTTAAATGATTTTTATGGGAATTAATTTCTAACGATGATGATAGTTGAGAATTTTGATTGTTTGGTAAATTAAAAATTTTGAAAAATTTTTTAAAATTAAGAACAAGGAATAGTGTTGGTGAGCGGGGTGGTATCGGATTGGATTTATTATTAATAAGACAATAAAATGTTTGGTGGCTGCGTGGGAACAAGCGAAAAGATCCCAAATGTAAAAAATGGGACCTATCAGGAATGGAAAAGGCCGTCTGAAACCCGGCCGCTGCGCAACGTCGGCGCAGTCGGGTTTCAGACGGCCTTTTTGGGTATTGACGGCGGGCTTAATCCACCGCGCTGATTTTTTCGTCAAACTCACTGCGGTGTTCGGGCAAAAGGTAGGGGCGCAGCAGGCTGAGGGTGCGGCGGATGCCGCGGCCTTTGGAATCTTCGGTGAGCTTGGTGCGGCCGCGCAGGGAAGCGTCGAAGTCGAACCAGTATTTCGTCACCATCCACATATTGACGGCGAGGTCGTTCATCGCGGTTTGGTCGGCGCGGATGATTTCCAGGCCGTTGAGCTGGGTGAGCAGGTTGACCAAGAGCGGGGAAACTTTGGCTTGGGTAAAGTTGTTGTGTTCGCCCAAAAGCTCGGCGCTGCGGGCGAGCAGGGTGTTGACGTCGGTAAAGAGGAAGCGGTAGTCCCACATCACGTCATATACGCTGGCCATGTAGTCGATGGATTCTTCGACGTTGGTCGGCAATACGGCGTTTTGCAGGTATTCGAGCAGGGCTTCGCTGTACCGGTTGAACAGTTGGACGATGATTTCGTCTTTGTTGCGGAAATGGTAATACAGGTTGCCCGGACTGATGCCCAAGTTTGCGGCGATGTGGTTGGTGCTGATGTTGCGCTCGCCTTCTTCGTTGAAAAGCGCGAGACTGGCGTTGATGATTTTGGTGTAAGTATTGATTTTGACTTCTCTGGTCATGATGTAATTCCTTGTTTTATTTTGTATTTCTTTCATAAAATTCCGGCCGGGGCAGCCAATTCGGTTCTGCGCTCAATTCTACCTGGAATTTTTCGACGACAACACGGCGGATGTGTTCGGCAAGGCGGTACACATCTTCGGCTGTGGCGCGGTTTTTGTTGACCAAAACCAGCGCCTGTTTGTCGTGAACCGCCGCGCCGCCGATTTGGAAACCTTTCAGACGGCATTGGTCGATCAGCCAGCCGGCGGCGAGTTTGACGCTGCCGTCAGGCTGCGGATAGCGCGGCATTTCGGGATATTGCGCCAGCAGGGCGGCGGCGGTTTCGGCGGAAACGACGGGGTTTTTGAAGAAACTACCGACGTTGCCCAATATTTTCGGGTCGGGCAGCTTGCTTTGGCGGATGGCGCAAACGGCATCGGAAACGTCTTTCGCCGTCGGAGCGCGGCCTTCGGCAAGTTTGGCGACGGCGTCGGAAACGTCGCCGTATTTAAGGTTTGGCGTGAACGTGTCTTTTAAGGTAAAGACAACGGAAACAATTACATAGAACCCTTTGCCCGCCTGTTTGAACAGGCTCTCGCGGTAGGCGAATCCGCATTCGGCGTTGCTCAAAACGACGAAACTTTCCGTTTCCAAATCAAAGCAGTTGACGCTGTGGATCAAATCTTTCACTTCCACGCCGTAAGCGCCGATGTTCTGCACGGGCGAGGCGCCGACCGTACCCGGAATCAGGCTGAGGTTTTCCAGCCCGCTCCAACCTTGCGAAACGGTGTGCAGCACGAAATCATGCCAGATTTCGCCCGCCTGCGCTTCGACCAAAACAAGGCCGTCTGAATGCGAAAGCGTGCGGATGCCTTTGTTTTCCATGTGCACCACCAGCCCGGGATAATCGCGGGAAAGCAGGATATTGCTGCCGCCGCCGAGCCACAACACCGTATCGCGACGGTATTCGGGCAGTCGGATGATGTCGCGCAATTCGGCGGCGTGGCGCAGGGAAACGAAAGCCGCGGCTTTGGCGGCGAGGCCGAAGGTGTTATAGGAGGTAAGGTCGGTATGGTGTCGGACCTGCATGGGAAACCTTTATGTGCGGGTGTGTTTTCAGACGGCCTTTGGCAAACTTCAGACCGTCTGAAAGATTTTGAGGCAAAAGAAGCACCGTATGCGCGGCAGGGTATCAAAGGCCGTCTGAAAAGAGCGGCCGGCCGTTTTCAGACGGCCTTTTCCGTTTTCGCCACCGACTTGCTGCAAAGTTCCAAACACCAAACCAGCGCCACGGCGGCGATGGTCAGTGATACGATTAAGGCCGTCCAAAAGCCGTAAATGCCCATGCCGAAACGGTAGGCCAGCAGGTAGCCCGGCAACAGGCCGCAGCCCCAAAAGGCGGCGGCGTGGATAACCATCGGCGCTTTGGTGATTTTGTAGCCGCGCAGCGCGTAGGAGGCGATGCATTGGGTGGAATCGGCAAGCTGGAAAAGGGCGGCCAGCAGCAAAACGCCGGCAGCGGTGTCTAAAACCGTTGCGTCGTCCGTGTACATCCCCGCCAGCGGGAAGCGTAATAATACCAAAGCGAGGGCGGTAAAAACAGCCAAAACCCATCCTGAAACCAGCGATACGCCCGCGATGTAACGTGCGCGCAAATAGTCGCGCCGTCCGAGCGAATAGCCGACGCGCACCGTGCCCGCCGAGCCGACGCTTTGCGGGATCATATAAATCATGCCGGTGAGGCTGATGACCACCTGTTGCGCCGCGACATAATCCTCGCCCAACCGCGCCACCAGAAATACGATAAACGAAAACGCGCTGGCTTCGAGAAAATACGACAGGCCGATGGGCGCGCCGAGTTTCCAAATCTGTTTGAACGCCTTGGGGTCGGGGCGGCTGAATGAAGCCGTCAGCCCGAACGTGCGGAAATAGCGTTCTTTGGCGATATAGAGCCACAAAGCCGCCGCGCTGAACCAAAACACCAGCATCGTCGCCACGCCGCAGCCCGCGCCGCCCATCGCCGGCAGGCCGAACTTGCCGTACACAAAAGCGTAATTGAACGGAATATTCAGGAAAAACGCCGCCACGCTGACCATCATGATCACGCGCGGGCGGTTGAGGCTGGTTGCGTAGGCGTGCAGCGCGCGGTGTACCATCGCCGCTGGCATCGCCAATCCGGTAAACACCATGTATTTTGCCATTGTGTTTTCCACATAATCACTCAGCGAGAGCCAGTTTTGAAACGGCACAATCACTGCCCACATCAGCAGCATGCCCGCCAACCCCAGCATCAGCCCGAACCAGATACCTTGCCGCCCCGTTTCGCCCGTTTCCGCCGTTTTACCTGCGCCGTGAAGCTGGGCAATCATCGGGTTAAGAGCGGTCATGATGCCGATAAACGTGATGTAAACCGTGGAAAACGTGCCGCTGCCCAGCGCCACCGCCGCCAAATCCTCCTTGCCCGCACCGCCCGCCATCACGGTATCGACAAAGCCGATGCCGACCTGCGCAACCTGCGCCAGCAGCATCGGCAGCGCCAGCGCAAGCAGCAGGCGGGCTTCTTTTTTAAACACGGGAAAGGTAAAGCGGTTGAGGTCGAGCAGCATGGTTTTTGGGGAACTTGAGTTAAGAGAAAAAACAGAGGGAGGCCGGGACCGTTGCAAAAATCAAAAAAGGCCGTCTGACGCTTCGACTGCGCTCAGCGCAAGAACTTTCACGGACGTCATTCCCGCGCAGGAGGGGAATCCACGTTTGATTTTCTGAAACTTATTGCAAAACAATATGTTGTCTGTTTTTAACCGTGGATTCCCGCCTGCGCGGGAATAACGTCGGTTGTAGGATTAACCGTTTCAGACCGGACTTTAGGCGGATGCTTCTGATTTTTGTAAAAGCCTCAGGCCGTCTGAAAAAAATGTTTTCAGACGGCTGTGCATTGTAAAGGGCGTTATTGTATCGGAAAACGGTCGGACTGTTTTGTCGGCGTATTCTGTCCGGCGGCAGAGGCATCAAGGCTGTTGCAAATAAGCGGCCAGCGGTTTGGGTAGGCCGTAGGCGGCGAGGTTTTCGGAGGAGGCCCAGAGGCCGTCTGAAACGCTTTCTGCCTGCGCGCTAAACGGCGTAATCAGCAGCAGGCGGTGGGTGAGGCGGTGGGTGAGGGCGGGTTGTTCGCTGAGGCAGTCTGAAAAAATGCCGTGGCGCGCGGCGAATTGGTTAAGTGCTTCGAGCGTTTCAAAACAGGGTACGCAATACAGGCCGCCCCAAATGCCTTTGGCGGGGCGTTTTTCCAGCAAAACGGCGCCGTCTTTTCTGCGCAAAACCAGCCAGTAGAGAGGAAGGGTGGCGGCTTCGGCGGCGGCTTTTCGGCGCGGCAGTTCGGCGGTACGGTTTTGCGCTTTGGCTTGGCAGATTCCGGCCATCGGGCATTCGCCGCATAGGGGTTTGCTGCGTTTGCAGACGGTGGCGCCCAAGTCCATCAAGCCCTGCGTATAGGCAGGCATTTCGGCGTTTTCAGACGGCATCAGGCTTTCGGCGAGCTGCCAGAGGCGGTTTTCGAATTTTTTATCCTGCGGGTCGCCGTCTTGGGCGAATACGCGGCAGAGTACGCGTTTGACGTTGCCGTCTAAAATGGTTTCGCGCTGATGAAAGGCGAAGGCGGCGATGGCGGCGGCGGTGCTGCGGCCGACGCCGCAGAGGCGTTCCAGATCGGCGCGGTTTTGCGGGAACTGCCCGCCGAATTCGGTGACGACCTGCTGCGCGGCTTTATGCAGGTTGCGGGCGCGGCTGTAATAGCCCAAACCCGCCCAGAGCGCCAATACGTCGTCTTGCGGCGCGGCGGCGAGGGATTGTATGGTGGGGAATTTTTCGAGAAAACGCGGATAGTAGCCGGCAACGGTGGCAACTTGGGTTTGCTGGAGCATGATTTCGGAGAGCCAGACGCGGTAGGGGTCGCTGACCTGCCAGGGCAGGTCGCGGCGGCCGTGGCGGCGTTGCCAAGTGATGAGGCGGCGGGCGAAGTCGGTTTGGTTCATTAATATTCTTTTTGGGTTTGTTTATAGATTAATCAATGTGTTATGGTATAACTTGTTGAGAATGTTTTTTATTGACACCGCTTTTTTCGGGGTATATAACAAGGTCTGGAGTGTTTAATCGGGTTTTCCGTCAACTTTTTAAATCAAGGAGTGACTGATGAAAGCAATGGTTTATTACGGCGCAAACGACATCCGTTTTGAAGAAAAACCGAAACCTCAAATCACCGAGCCGACCGATGCGGTGGTCAGAATTGTGAAAACCACCATCTGCGGCACCGACTTGGGGATTTGGAAAGGTAAAAACCCCGAAATCGACGCCGGCCGCATTCTCGGCCACGAGGGCATCGGCATTGTAGAAGAAGTCGGCTCCGCTGTAAAAAACATCAAAGTCGGCGATAAAGTCATTATTTCCTGCGTGAGCAAATGCTGCACCTGCGACAACTGTAAAGTCCAACTTTATTCACACTGCCGCAACGGCGGCTGGATTTTGGGCTATATGATCGACGGCACGCAGGCGGAATTTGTGCGCACGCCGTATGCCGACAACAGCCTGGTGCCACTGCCGGACAATGTCAACGAAGAAGTGGCGCTGCTGCTTTCCGACGCGCTGCCGACGGCACACGAAATCGGCGTGCAATACGGCGATGTAAAACCGGGCGACACGGTATTTATCGCGGGTGCGGGCCCGGTGGGAATGTCGGCGCTGCTGACCGGCCAACTTTACAGCCCGGCTGCGCTGATTGTCTGCGATATGGACGAAAACCGCCTGAAACTGGCGAAAGAATTGGGCGCAACCCATGTCATCAACCCAGCTTCGGGCGATGTGGCGCAGCAGGTGTTCGGCATTGTCGGCGCAGACGGCGTGGATTGCGCGATTGAGGCCGTCGGCATTCCTGCGACTTGGAATATGTGCCAAGACATCGTCAAGCCGGGCGGCCACATCGCGGTAGTCGGCGTACACGGCGTTCCCGTCGATTTCAAACTGGAAAAACTGTGGATCAAAAACCTGGCGATTACCACGGGTCTGGTCAACGCCAACACCACCGAAATGCTGATGAAAGCCATCTCTACAAGCTCTGTGGATTATACGAAGATGATTACCCACCGCTTCAAATTCAGCGAGCTGGAGCAGGCTTACGATGTGTTCAAACACGCTTCGGAAAATCAGGCGATGAAAGTGGTTTTGGTCGCGGATTGAGTGGTTTGATTGGGTAAAATGAAAAGGCCGTCTGAAATTCGGTTACTGAGCGTAGCCGAAGTATCAGACGGCCTTTTTTTGCTTTAAAACATCAAGGCTTCACGGCTTTACCGTTGATTTTTACGCCGGTCAGTTTGAGGTTGTAGGTTTTCGTGTAGTCGTCGGTAAAGCTGATTTGCGCGGGGATATGGTTGATTTTGGAGGCAAACGCATAGGTAATCACATCGTTGCCGCGGTGGACGACATATCTATCGACAGGCGTGGTGCCGCCGCTGAATTTATACTGCGCCGAACCGGTTTTGCTCATACCGGCAATCGGGTAGATTTTTTTGCCGTTGGTCACGCGCAAGCCGGCGGGCAGGCGGGCGTCGTTGGCGGCAAGCTGCCAGGCGAGGGTGAATAAATCCATCGTCGTGCCCGATACCGCTTGGGTTTTCTCCTCGCCGGCTTTGCCGTAGCTTACTTTGCCGCCGCTGAATTTGGCAGAGGCGTAGAGCTTGCCGTTGCGGATTTCTTTGTAGTATCTCGGCTTGAGGCTGTTGCCGGAAACCGTGCCGCCGGATTCAAAGCGGATGCGGTAAAGCGGCACTTTCACGGTGGAAACGATTTTGTAACTGCTGCCGCTGCGGTTGAACGTCATGGTGGCGGGGATGCCGTAGCTGCCGGAAAACTGCAAAACAGCGGATTTGGGCAGCTCTGCCGAAAATGCGGGTAGCGATAGGGTGGCAGCCAGGATTAAAACGGCGGTGCGGGTTGGTGTGTGCATGGTTTGTTCCTTTCTTTTTGCAGCGGGGAAGCCGCTCAGGCCAAAAGGTTTTGGTCTCCGGCGGCGTTGCGTTGCTGATTGATGACGCGGTTGCCTTCGATTTTCAGACGGCCTGCGGCAAAATCGGCGACGGCTTGCGGAAAAAGTTTGTGTTCTACGGCCAATACCCGCGCGGCGAGCGTGTCGGCGTTGTCGCCGTCTAAAACGGGCACGACGCCTTGCGCGATAATCGGGCCGCAGTCGAGTTCGGCGGTAACGAAATGGATGGAGCAGCCGGCAACGCGGCAACCGGCTTCGATGGCGCGTTCGTGGGTGTGCAGGCCGGTAAACGAGGGCAGCAGCGAGGGGTGGATGTTGATCAGACGGCCTTCGTAATGCGCGCAGAATTGGGGCGTGAGGATGCGCATAAAGCCTGCCAATACGACCAAATCGGGCGCGTAGGCGTCGATTTTTTCCATCATGGCGGTGTCAAACGCAAAGCGCGAGTCAAAATCTTTGTGGTTGAGGCTTTCGGTGGCGATGCCGCGTTCCGCTGCCCACGCCAATCCCGCCGCGTCGGCGCGGTTACTCAATACGGCGGCAATGCGTACATTCGGAATCGCTGCGCTGACAATCGCCTGCATATTGCTGCCGCGGCCGGAAATCAGGATCACGATGTTTTTCATGGATTTTTTCCCTTTAACAATAAGGCCGTCTGAAACTGCGCGTTGCTGCGTTTTCAGACGGCCTTTTCTGCATCATTTTATTGGACTTTTTTTACGTCCATTTTCACTTCCGGTTGGGCGGGCGCAGCACCTTCGGGTGCGCCGACTTTCACCAGTTTGACATCGAATACCAAAGTAGAATTCGGGCCGATTTTCTCGCCTGCACCGCGTTCGCCGTAAGCCAGTTTGGCCGGGATGAAGAATGTGGCTTCGCCACCTTCTTTCATCAGCTGCACGGCTTCAGTCCAACCCGGAATCACTTGGTTGAGCGGGAAGGTCGCCGGCAGGCCGTTTTGTTTGCTGCTGTCGAATACGGTACCGTCAATCAGACGGCCTTCGTATTCCACGGTAACGACGTCGGTGGCTTTAGGCTGTTTGCCCGTACCCTCGGTTTTAACGGTGTATTGCAGGCCGGAGGCGGTGGTTTTCACGCCTTGTTTTTTGCCGTTTTCAGCCAGGAAGGCATTGCCTTTTTCCAGATTGGTTTTTGCATCGGCCTGGAATTTGGCCTGCGCTTTTGCCTGCTGCTCCTGCAGGAATTTCATCATCACTTCCTGAGCCTGCATTTCGCTCATTTTCGGCTCTTTGCCGTCATACATGGTTTGCAGGGCTTCGTTGAACACTTTCAGGTCAACTTCGGTACCCTGGTCTTTCATCTGCTTGAGGGTGCGGCCGATGTCGATACCCATCGCGTAGCTGGCCTGCTGGGCAGGCGTGCCGATGTTGGAAGCGGCAGCGGCGCCGGAAGCGGCCGAAACGGCAGGCGCCGAAGCCGGTTTGCCAGCGGCGTCTTTTTTGTCACAAGCGGTCAGAGCCAAAGCGGCGGCGATCGCCAGCGCGCCGAATTTGAAAGTTTTGTTCATCATAAGTTTGTCTTCTGAATGAGTATGAAAGGGGCGATTATAGCCGAGTTTGCTTGAAAATGAATCAGGCCGTCTGAAAAATTAGCGGCAGAAATGTAAAGATAAAAAAGGGTTTTCAGACGGTCTGAAAAGCTGCAAAAGCGCTTGAGGCCGTCTGAAAAACTCAAGCCTTGCCCGCCATATTGAAATGCTCGATTTCAAACCCGCTTTGCCTGTAGGCGCGGAAGCGGTTGCGCGCTTCTTCGAGCTCTTCAAAATTCGCACCGACGATTTCCAACACACGCGCGGGCGCTTGCGGGGCTTGGTTCCAAAAGTCTGGCGAGAGGTTCAACACCGTCGCTTCGGCGGGCAGCGTGGGCAGGTCGTAACCCGAAGCGAGCAGCAGCGGCGTTTCAGACGGCATCGGCGCATGGTTTGCCCAGATTTCGTGGGGAATAAAACTTTCGGGATCAAACTGCCACAAATCGCGGTCGAGCGCGGAGACGGCGGCGGCGCTGTCCGACCAGACCAACACCCGCCCGCCGCCCCGTATGGCGCGTGCGGCCAAGCGGCAGGTAAAGGCGGCGGGGTTGGAAACGTGGGTGTAAAACGTGGCTTTGGGCATGGTCGGAATCGGGGAAAAGCGGATAGGGGATTATAGCAAAAGGCCGTCTGAATTTTCAGACGGCCTGTTTCACAACCTTACTTCACGTTGCGCAGATAATTCAGCAACAGCGGCACGGGGCGGCCGGTGGCGCCTTTTTCCGCGCCCGATTTCCAAGCCGTGCCGGCGATGTCGAAGTGCGCCCACGGGTAGTCTTCGGTGAAGTAGGAGAGGAAGGTGCCGGCGGTGATGGTGCCTGCGCCGGGGCTGCCGATGTTGGGGATGTCGGCGAAGTTGGATTTGAGCTGTTCTTTATAAGTGTCGAACAGCGGGAGCTGCCAGGCTTTGTCGTCCACGGCGCGGGAGGCGGCGAGGAGGCTGTCGACCAAGTCCTGATTGTTGCCCATCACGCCGCTGACGTCGTGGCCGAGGGCGACGATGCAGGCGCCGGTGAGGGTGGCGACATCGATGACGGCTTTGGGTTTGAACTGTTCGGCGTAGGTGAGGGCGTCGCAGAGAATCAGACGGCCTTCGGCATCGGTGTTCAAAACTTCAATCGTCAGCCCTTTCATGGATTTGACCACGTCGCCGGGTTTGTTGGCGCCGCCCGAGGGCATGTTTTCGCAGGTGGGCACAACGGCGATGAGATTGACGGGCAGCTTGAGTTTGACTGCGGCGCAGAAGGTGCTGATGACGGTGGCGGCGCCGCACATATCGAATTTCATTTCGTCCATGCCGGCACCGGGTTTCAGCGAGATGCCGCCGCTGTCGAAGGTGATGCCTTTGCCGACCAAAACGACGGGCGCGGCGGTTCGGTCAGCGGCGCCGAAGTAGCTCAGCTCGACCAGATACGGGTCTTGCACGCTGCCTTTGGCGACCGACCAAAACGAGCCCATTTTTTTTTGAATGTAGTCTTTGCCCAAGATTTTGACGCTTGCGCCGAGTTTTTCGGCTTCGGTTTTGGCGGTTTGCGCTAAAAATTCGGGCGTGCATTCATTCGGCGCGGCGTTGCCCAAGTCGCGGCACAAAGTCTGTCCGAACACCTGCGCATCGGCTACCGCCAGCGCGGCGGATACGGCGCTTTCGTGTTCGGAATAAAACACGGCTTTGGCAAATTTCGCGGGCTTGGCTTCTTTTTTGTAGCGGTCGAAGCGGTAGGCGGCGTTGCCGAACACGGCGGCGAAGGCTTCGGCAACCGCAGCGGCTTGATCGGCGGGGAAGGCGTTCAGGCAGACGTGGATTTCGGCTTGGTTTTGCGCCCATTTGGCGGCTTCGGCGGCGGCTTTGTTTAACGCGGCGCGGTCGGATTTTTCCAAACGCACAACCGCTACGGCTTGCAGGCCGTCTGAAACGGTATTTTTCGCGTCGGCAAAAGTCTGCTTTTCTTCCAGCGAATCAAAAAGCGCGCGCGCACTTGCGTTTTCGGGCAGATTTTCCGCCGTACAGACAAATAATTGCGCTCCGGGCTGTTGCGGCTGCAATTTTCCTGCTTTTGTGCTAAATTCCACGTTGGTTCTCCTGATTTAGAGCGGTTGTTCGGGGGATTTCAGACGGCCTTTTGTTACAAATGCCGTCTGAAAACCGTCTGGAAAGATGGATTGATTGTACTCTATGATAAGGCCGTCTGAAAGCAAAGGCCGTCTGAAAAAAGTGTTTGGAAACGGTTTTCCAAACCTGCCGAAACGGCGGTTTCACCCGCCACTCAAAAGCAAACTTTATGATCTACCAAAGAAATTTCATCAAAGAACTCTCTTTTTCCGCCGTCGGCATTTTCGTGGTGCTGCTGGCGGTCTTGGTTTCGACGCAGGCCATCAACCTGCTCGGACGCGCGGCCGACGGGCGGGTGGCGATTGATGCCGTGCTCGCGCTGGTAGGCTTCTGGATTATCGGCATGACGCCGCTGCTGCTGGTGTTGACGGCGTTTATCAGCACACTGACGGTGCTGACCCGCTACTGGCGCGACAGCGAAATGTCGGTCTGGCTCTCCTGCGGGCTGGCGCTCAGGCAATGGATACGGCCGGTGATGCAGTTTGCCGTGCCGTTTGCCGTTCTGATTGCGGTGATGCAGCTTTTGGTGATGCCGTGGGCTGAGCTACGCAGCCGCGAATATGCGGAACTTTTAAAGCAGAAACAAGAGCTTTCGCTGGTTGAGGCGGGCGAATTCAATGCCTTGGGAAAGCGCAACAGCCGCGTTTATTTTGTGGAAAAGTTCGACACCGAATCGGGCGTGATGAAAAACCTGTTTCTGCGCGAGCTCGACGACAAGGGCAACGACAACATCGTGTTTGCCAAAGAGGGCAATTTTTCGCTCGACAACAACAAGCGTACGCTGCAACTGCGCAACGGCTACCGTTACAGCGGCGTGCCGGGCAGGGCGGACTACAACCGCGTGTCGTTTGAAAACCTCAGCCTGATTATCAGCACCACGCCGAAAATCGTCGATCCGATTTCCCACCGCCGCACCATCCCCACAGCGAATTTGATCGGCAGCGACAATCCGCAACATCAGGCCGAACTGATGTGGCGCGTATCGCTGCCCATCAGCGTGCTGCTGCTGAGTATGCTGGCCGTGCCGCTTTCCTATTTCAACCCGCGCACGGGGCATACTTATAATATCCTGATTGCCATCGGTATGTTTCTTGTCTACCAAAACGGCCTGACCCTGCTGCGCAACGCGGTGGAAGACGGCAAAATCAATTTCTGGATCGGTTTTCTGCCGATGCACCTTTTCATGTTTGCCGTCGCCGTCGTTTTACTGCGCGTGCGCACCATGCCCGCGCAGCCGTTTTGGCAGGCGGTGGGTAAAAGTCTGAGTCTGAAAGGCGGAAAATGAACCTGATTTCACGCTACATCATCCGCCAGATGGCCGTGATGGCCGTATATTCGCTGCTGGCGTTTCTCGCTTTATACAGTTTTTTCGTCGTCATCGACGAAGTCGGCGATTTGGGCAAGGGCTCTTACAACGGCATGAAAATGATGCAGTATGTTTTGATGCAGATGCCCGCGCGCGCGTATGAACTGATGCCGCTGGGCGTCTTGATCGGCGGCCTGATTTCCCTGAGCCAGCTCGCGCAAGGCAGCGAATTGACCGTGATGAAAGCCAGCGGCTTAAGCACCAAAAAACTCCTGCTCATCCTATCCCAATTCGGCCTGATTTTCGCGCTCGCCACCGTGGCGCTGGGCGAATGGGTCGCCCCCGCCTTGAGCCAGCGTGCCGAAAACCTCAAAGCCGGCGCCGTCAACGGCAAAATCAGCACCGGTTCCACCGGCCTTTGGCTGAAAGAGAAAAACAGCATCATCAATGTGCGCGAAATGCTGCCCGACCACACGCTCACCGGCATCAAAATCTGGACGCACAACGACAAATACGAATTGGCCGAAGCCGCCGAAGCCGAAAGCGCCACCTTAAATCCAGACGGCAGCTGGCAGCTCAAAAACGTACGCCGCAGCGTATTGGGCGACGACAAAGTCAGCGTTTCTTCTGAGTCCACGCAGCGTCTGCCCGTCGAACTCAAAAGCGGCCTGCTCGACGTTTTGCTGGTCGATCCCGAGCAGATGTCCGTATCCGAGCTGGCCACCTATCTCAAACACCTTAAAGAAAACAACCAGCAAACCCAAACCTACGCCATTGCCTGGTGGCGCAAACTGGTCTATCCCGTCGCCGCCTGGGTGATGGCGCTGGTCGCCTTTGCCTTCACCCCGCAAACCACACGCCACGGCAATATGGGGCTGAAACTCTTCGGCGGCATCTGCTTGGGGCTGCTGTTCCACTTCGCCGGACGGCTGTTCGGCTTTACCAGCCAGCTCTACGGCATTCCCCCGTTTCTCGCCGGTGCGCTGCCGACGATTATCTTCGCAGTTTTGGCGGTTTATTTAATCCGCAAACAGGAACGGCGCTGAGTTAAGATCAGTACAGACAAAAAAAGGCCGTCTGAAATTTTCAGACGGCCTTTATCGTTAGCGGGAGAACGCCGCCAGCTTGGCGGTTAATCCGCGCAGGGCTTGCGCGCGGTGGCTGACGGCGTTTTTGGCTTCGGG
Organism: Neisseria chenwenguii; assembly: GCF_002216145.1. Taxonomy (NCBI): domain Bacteria; kingdom Pseudomonadati; phylum Pseudomonadota; class Betaproteobacteria; order Neisseriales; family Neisseriaceae; genus Neisseria; species Neisseria chenwenguii. The sequence continues at coordinate 229,758 of NZ_CP022278.1, read as the reverse complement.
GGAGAGTTGGGCGGCGGTGCGACCGTGTTCGGGCAGGTAGAAATGCGGGTCGTAGCCGAAGCCGTGTTCACCGGCGGGCGTTTCCCGCCATTGTCCGTGCCAGATGCCTTCGGCGATGACGGGTTGCGGGTCGTGCTCGTGGCGGACGAAAACGAGGACGCAGACGTAATAGCAGCTTTTGTCGCTTTTGCCGGCGAGTTCGGCGGAAACTTTGGCATTGTTGGCGGCATCGGATTTGGGGTTGTCGCCGGCATAGCGGGCGGAGAGGACACCGGGTGCGCCGCCGAGGGCGTTGACGCAGATGCCGGAGTCGTCGGCGAGGGCGGGCAGGCCGCTGTGGCGGGCGGCATGGCGGGCTTTGGCCAGGGCGTTTTCGACGAAGGTGAAATAGGGTTCGGGGCATTCGGGGGTGTCAAACTGCGATTGCGGCAGGATTTCTATGCCGTCATCGGCGAAGATGGCGGAAAATTCGCGCAATTTGCCGGCGTTGCCGCTGGCGAGGACGATTTTTTCAAGCATTTCGGTTTTCCTTTTGCTGCGCCTGCGCGGCTTGGCTGCGCGCTTTTTGGCGCAGGAAGAGGGCGAGGCAGGTCATTTGGGCGAACACGGCGGCGAAAGCGAAGAGAAAGGCGGCGACGCCGTATTGTTTGCTGCCGACGGAGAGGAGGTAGCTGCCGAACGCGACCAAACCCATAAAGAGCAGGGTAAAGAAGGCGGTGGCGAGCAGGTAGGTTTTGGCGGGTTTCATGGTGGTTTGGTTGGGGTTTTCAGACGGCCTTTTGGGAGGCCGTCTGAAAAAATTTCCGGTGGGTAAACAGCGAAATTGGGCAGTTTCGCTGTCAGGGTTTGGCTTGAAGTCTGAGACCGTCTGAAAGCGCTTGATCGGATACGGCCGGTTTTTCAGACGGCCTCTGTTTCCATCAAACCGTTTCAGGTCAAGCTGAGTTTTTTCAGTAGGGCGAGGCTGCCGGCATCGACGAGGCGGAAGGTTTCTTCAAAGTCGCCGGTGTACCACGGATCGGGCACGAGTTTGTAACCGCTTTCGGGAATCAGGTCGGTGAGTTTGAAGATTTTTTCAGGATGGCGGCCGAACAGTTTTTCGAGGTCGGCGAGGTTGTTGTCGTCCATGGCGATGATGTAGTCGAACGCGTCGAAATCGGCGCTTTTGACTTTGCTGCTGGTAAAACCGGCGTGGCTGATGCCGTGGCGGGCGAGGGTTTTGCGCGTGCCTTCGTGCATGTTTTCACCGTCGTGCCAGCCGGAGGTGCCGGCGCTGTCGGTTTGGATGCGGTGGGAAACGCCGTGTTCGGCGGCGCGGTGGCGCAAAACGTATTCGGCCATGGGTGAGCGGCAGATGTTGCCGAGGCAGACGAAGAGGATTTTATGGCTCATTGAAGTTCCGCGAAAAAGGGGTTGTGGCCGGCGAGTTTGAGTGCTTGGGCGTAGGCGGGCAGGGGGCGGTTTTCGGAAATCGGGTCGTGGAGCAGATAAACGTGTTCGACGCGGCATTCGGCCATGAGGTCGAGGAAGTTTTGCTGTACGGTGCCGATGTGGTCGGCGGGCGAGAGTGTCCAAGCGTAAACCAGCGGCTCGACTTCGAATGCGCCGTCGGCGGCGTTGAAGCCGAACAGGATTTTTCCGCCCTGCTGTGCGGCGGCAACCACGCCGACGCGCGGGCTTTGCAGGCGGACGGCGCGGATGGCGTTGGCGGCGAATACGTCCATCGCCATGCGCTGGCGCATGTGGCTGCCTTCGGTCAGGGCGTGCAGCGGCGCGTCGGGGGAGAGGGGATTGACGAACAGGGTAACGCTTTGTTTGGACAGACTTTCCTGCCAAATCTGCATCAGCGGCAGGCCGGCATCGAGCAGGTTGCGGCCGAGCGCTTCGCGGATTTCGGCGCCGCCGTAGCCGAGCGCGTAAACGACGTGTACGGATTGTCCGTCTGGCAGGGATAATTCAGACGGCCTGAAGCGCCGGGCAAACGCCTGCGCGGCTTCGATATTCTGTTTGGCGGCAAACCACGCGCCGGCGTCGATGTCGCTCAAATCGGCGGAGGGAACGAGAAACGGCAGCCATTGGGCGCGGTTGAGCGCGCGCAGGTGGGGATGTTGTTCCAAACAGGTTCGCAGCGCGGCGGCGGGAACGCCCAATCCGAGCGGCTGCGCCTGATTGCAGCCGGCGACCAACACCAGCGGCATGGCAAACCATTGGATTTCTTCGTCTTTTTCGGCGTTTAACACGTCGGTCAAATTTTCCAGTAAAACGCGGTAAACGGCGGCGCTTTCAGCCATGCTCATGGCGACGGAGAGGCCGAGAAAATAGTTTTGCTGCAACATGCCGCAGATTTCGGCGTGCAGCGATTCCTGCGAGAGCTTGCGCTGCGCAGGCGATGCGCCCTCGGCCAGCGCTTTGGCGTGGATCAGCAGATTGTTTTTGACGGGGGTTTCGGGGTAGGGGCGGGTATCGGGGAAGATGAATGCGCTCATATTTCACCTTGTGTCGTTTTGTGCGGAACAGGCGCCGATTATAGCCTGCCCGCAGGAATAATTGGAACGTTTGCACCCGATTTATCAAAACCCGCAACTCGGGTACAATACCTGCTTTCCGAAAGCCTTTTTCAGACGGCCTGTGATGCCGTCTGAAAACCAATTATCCAGTCATCCGCAGGCTCAAACCATGCTCAACAAAGACCAATTCGCCGACAACCATTTCATCCGTACCATCATTGAAGAAGACCTCGAAAGCGGCCGCTATTCTGCCATCCAAACCCGTTTCCCGCCCGAGCCGAACGGCTATCTGCACATCGGTCACGCCAAATCCATCTGCCTGAATTTCGGTTTGGCCTATGTTTACGACGGCAAATGCAACCTGCGTTTCGACGACACCAACCCCGAAAAAGAAAATCAGGAATACGTTGATTCCATTAAAGAAGACGTGAAATGGCTGGGCTTCGAATGGAGCGGCGAGCCGCGTTATGCCTCGGATTATTTCGACCAACTGTTTGATTACGCGGTGGATTTGATTAAAGCGGGTAAGGCGTATGTGGACGACCTGACGCCCGAAGAAATGCGCGAATACCGCGGCACGCTCACCGAGCCGGGCAAAAACAGCCCCTACCGCGAGCGCAGCATCGAAGAAAACCTTGATTTGTTTTACAAAATGCGCGACGGCGAATTTCCCGACGGCAGCAAAACCCTGCGCCTGAAAATCGACATGGCCTCGGGCAACATCAACCTGCGTGATCCGGTGATTTACCGCATCCGCCGCGCCCACCACCATAACACCGGCGACAAATGGTGCATCTATCCGATGTACGACTACACCCACGCCATTTCCGATGCCATTGAAAACATTACCCATTCTTTGTGTACGCTCGAATTTGAGGCGCACCGCCCGCTGTACGATTGGGTGGTTGAAAACGTTGCCGCGCCGAGCAAGCCGCACCAATACGAGTTTTCCCGTTTGGAACTGCTGTATTCGATTACGTCAAAACGTAAATTAAACCAACTGGTTTCAGACGGCCACGTTTCTGGCTGGGACGACCCGCGCATGCCCACCATCTCCGGCATGCGCCGCCGCGGCTACACACCCGAAGGGCTGCGCCTGTTTGCCAAGCGCGTCGGCATTTCTAAGTCTGAAAACATCGTCGACATGAGCGTGCTCGAAGGCGCCGTGCGCGAGGATTTGGAAACCGCCGCCCCGCGCCTGATGGCGGTGTTGAACCCGCTCAAAGTGACGCTGACCAACTTCGACGAAGCCCGAACCGAAAGCCGTTTCGCGCCGTACCACCCCAACCGCGAAGACTTCGGCGGCCGCGACGTGCGCATCGGCCAAACCGTTTACATCGAGCAGGACGATTTCGCCGAAATCCCGCCCAAAGGCTTCAAACGCCTGACCCTCGGCGGCGAAGTGCGCCTGCGGCACGGCTATGTAATCCGTTGCGACGAAGCGGTGAAAAATTCAGACGGCCAAGTGGTCGAACTCAAATGCAGCATCGACTACGACACGTTAGGCAAAAACCCCGAAGGACGAAAAGTCAAAGGCGTGATTCACTGGGTGGCCGCCGAACACGCCGCGCCGATTACCGTGCGCCTGTATGACCGCCTGTTCACCGAACCGCGCCCCGATGCCGTGCGCGGCGAAGACGGCGAATACCTGCCGTTTACCGATTTCCTCAACCCCGAATCGGTGAAAGAAATCCGTGCCTACGCCGAAGACGTGGTTAACACGCTGCCCGCCGAAAGCCGCTGGCAGTTTGAGCGTACTGGCTATTTCGTCACCGACCGCAAAGACCATGCCGAGGGCAAACCGGTGTTCAACCGCACCGTGTCGCTGAAAGATACTTGGCAGGCGAAAGCGTAAAATCAGGCCGTCTGAAATGCTAAGCAAAGCCAAAGCATTGCAGACGGCCTCAAAACCAAACAAAAAATCCAACCGAAACGGAATTTCATCATGAGTAAAAAACGCGTCCTTACCGGCGTTACCACCACCGGCATCCCGCATCTGGGCAACTACGTCGGCGCCATCCGCCCTGCCGTCCGTGCCGCGCAGGCAGACGGTACCGAGTCGTTTCTGTTTCTTGCCGACTACCACGGCATCATCAAATGCCATGACCCCGAGATGATCCACACCTCGACCCAAGCCGTCGCCGCCACATGGCTCGCCTGCGGACTCGACCCCGAGCGCACCACGTTTTACCGCCAGAGCGACATTCCCGAAATTATGGAGCTGAACTGGATTTTGGGCTGCATCACTGCAAAAGGTCTGATGAACCGCGCCCACGCCTACAAAGCCGCGGTGCAGGAAAATCTCGACAAGGGGCAGGAAGACCAAGACCACGGCATTGAAATGGGTTTGTACAGCTACCCGATTCTGATGAGCGCCGATATTTTGATGTTTAAAGCCAACGAAGTCCCTGTCGGCCGCGACCAAATCCAACATGTCGAAATGGCGCGCGACATTGCGGGGCGGTTTAACCACCGCTTCAAAGAAGTGTTTACTCTGCCCGAAGTGAAAATCGATGAAAACATCGAACTCTTGGTCGGCCTCGACGGTCGTAAAATGAGCAAAAGCTACGGCAACACCATCCCGCTGTTTGAAACCGAGAAAAAACTGCAAAAATCGGTGAACAAAATCATCACCAACCTCAAAGAGCCGGGCGAACCCAAAGGCACCGACGAAAGCCCGCTGTTTGAAATCTACAAAGCCTTCGCCACCGCCGACGAAACCGCCGCCTTCGCCCAAGCCCTTTCAGACGGCCTCGCCTGGGGAGAAGCCAAAAAGCTGTTGTCCGCCAAAATCAACGCCGAATTGTCCGACAAACGCGAGCGCTACAACGAGCTGACCGCCAACCCCGCGCAAATCGAAGACATCCTGCAAGCCGGCGCCGCCAAAGCGCGCAAAGAAGCGCGGGTGTTGCTCGACGAAGTGCGCGATGCGGTCGGGATTCGGGCTTTGCGCTGACCAAACCGACAAAACACGTCTCTCAAGGGAAGTGTCTTGTTTTGTATGGTATTCCGGTGTCGGAAACCGCCGTATGCCGCCCGAAAAACAGTTGGCAGGCTCTCGGGGATTAACTAGGCGTTCCCCATCACGGTTTCAGACGGCCTTTCCATCTATAAGGAACACAAAATGCTTACCCCCGCCAGCTGCGACTTATTCAATATTCCGTTTTTCCAGTTTGCCCAGCTCAAAAAATACCAACCCGAAGCCATTCCGCAGATTAAGGCCGATTACAAAGCGCATTGGCAGGTTTGGCAGGCGCTGGTGTCGGAAGTGGCGGCGGATTTGGGCGAACCGTTTGCCCCGCCGCACATCGAGCGCTGGTGCAACGGCTGGCAGGTCAGGGCGCATTTTTTTGCTTATTTCAAATACGCGCAGTATCGGGATTCCGCCGCGATTATTTCGTTGCTGCTCAACCGCCGCCGCCTCACCGTCAGCCTCGACTGGCATTGCTACAAAGCCGGTGTTTCGCCGATTGCGCTGCCCGAATACAACCAATGGCTCGACGGTTTGGACACTAAAAAATACGCGGACTTCGACGTTTGGCACGGCTCTGAAAGCGAATACGCCGATTACCAAACCCTTGCAGAACAGGGTTCAGACAGCCTCAAATTGCAGTCGCCCGACGATTTTTTCTGCATCGGCAAACACATAGAGCGCGACGATTTGGGCAGGCAGAACGAAGCCCTTTGGATTGCCGACACCGTGCGCGCGCTGATTCCGCTTTACGAGGCTTGTTACCGCTGAAGTCTGTCGGTATAGCCTGTTTCATTCGAATAACACGTTTTTTAACAGAAGGCTGTCTGAAAACTGAAGACCGTAGGTCGGGCTAAGGCCCGGCCTGCTGCATGACAATCCGGTTGCTGAGCATGGTCGAAATATTCAGACGGCCTCAAGAAAGACCCCGAAAAAATGACCGAAACCGCCTCACTCAACCTCGCCAAACAACTCATCGCCCAAGCCTCGGTAACGCCCGATGACCAAAACTGCCAGCAGATTCTGGCCGAACGCCTGCAAAAAATCGGTTTCACCGTCGAAACCCTAAACTTCGGTGAAACCAAAAACATTTGGGCGCGGCGCGGCACGCAGTCGCCCGTGTTCTGTTTTGCCGGACACACCGACGTCGTGCCGCCCGGGCCGTCTGAAAAATGGGATACGCCGCCGTTTGAGCCGACCGAGCGAAACGGCCGGCTGTACGGGCGCGGTGCGGCGGACATGAAAACCAGCATTGCCTGTTTCGTGACCGCCTGCGAGCGTTTTGTCGCCGAAAATCCGAATCACGCGGGCAGCATTGCTCTGCTGATTACTTCCGACGAAGAGGGCGATGCGCACGACGGCACGACCAAAGTGGTGGACGCATTAAAAGCGCGCGGCGAGTTGATTGATTACTGCATTGTCGGCGAACCGACTGCGACCAAAACCTTGGGCGACATGTTGAAAAACGGCCGCCGCGGCTCGCTGTCGGGCAACCTTACCGTCAAGGGCAAGCAGGGGCATATCGCCTATCCGCATCTGGCGGTCAACCCCGTGCACACGTTTGCTCCTGCGCTGCTCGCGTTGACGCAGGAAGTTTGGGACAACGGCAACGATTATTTTCCGCCCACCAGCTTCCAGATTTCCAATATCGGCGGCGGCACGGGCGCGACCAACGTGATTCCGGGCGAACTCAACGTCAAATTCAATTTCCGTTTTTCCACCGAATCCACCGAAGAAAGCCTGAAACAGCGCGTACACGGCATTCTCGACCGCTGCGGCGTACACTACGATTTGCAATGGTCTTGCTCCGGCCAGCCGTTTCTGACCCAAGCAGGCCGCCTGACCGATGTCGCGCGCGCGGCGATTCAAAAGGTTTGCGGCGTGGAAGCCGAACTTTCCACCAGCGGCGGCACTTCAGACGGCCGTTTCATCAAAGTCATCGCCGCCGAACTGATTGAACTGGGGCCAAGCAACGCGACGATTCATCAGATTAACGAAAACGTATTGCTCGACGATATTCCCAAGTTATCAGCCGTTTACGAAGGCATGATGGCTCAGTTGCTGAAATAGGAAGTTGAGGCCGTCTGAAAACCAATCGGGCGGAAAGCTTGTTTTTAAACCATCAGCACCCTGTTCCCCGTCCCGCCGGCGGGAAGGGGTTAGGGGAAGGGTGGCTTTGGGCGGTTAAAGCCATTGATCCATCACCGCCACAAGAAAAAAAGCAGCAATGATTGCGTCCTGCAACTTAAAACAAACCGCATATACCGTTGAAAACAGATAAAAAAGGCCGTCTGAAATGAATCCGACCGATTTGCGTTTCCCCCATAACGACGGCTTTCCCGCCGTTTTGAACGTAGCGCGGCTGGACACGCCTGTCGGCACAATGCTGGCAGTATTCGGCAGCGAAGGCTTGAGTTTGCTTGAATTTGCCGACCAGAAACATCTGCAAAGGGAAGTCAATCAGCTTCACGCCGCGCTTAAAGCCAATTTCAGTTGGCAGAAAAGCGCGTATCATGATGTTTTGCAAACCGAATTGGCCGAATATTTCGCAGGCCGTCTGAAAACTTTTTCTACGCCGCTGCACATGGTCGGCACTGATTTTCAGAAACAGGTTTGGCAGGTTTTATCGACCATTCCCTACGGCGCAACGCTGAGCTATAAAGAAGAGGCGCGGCAGTTGGGCAACCTTAAAGCCGTCCGAGCCGTTGCCGCCGCCAACGGGCAAAATAAAATTTCGATTCTGATTCCGTGCCACCGCGTCATTGGCAGCGACGGCAAACTGACCGGCTACGCCGGCGGCATCGCGCGCAAAAGGTTTCTGCTCGACTTGGAAAGCGGTATGGAGCAGGGAGTGCTGTTTTAACGTTTCAGACGGCCTTGCCTTTCATCAGGCCGTCTGAAAAAATATTTTGAAATCCATTTGAAAACATGATGACAGAGAGAACGAAATGAACCTCAAAAACCGCCATTTTCTCAAGCTCTTAGATTTTACCCAAGACGAAATCCTGCATTATCTGCAACTGGCCGCCGAACTCAAAGCCGCCAAAAAAGCAGGTAATGAAGTGCAGAAAATGAAAGGCAAAAACATCGCCCTGATTTTTGAAAAAACCTCTACCCGCACGCGTTGCGCGTTTGAAGTGGCCGCGCGCGATCAGGGCGCGGGCGTAACCTATCTCGAACCGACCGGCAGCCAAATCGGGCATAAGGAAAGCATCAAAGACACTGCGCGCGTGTTGGGGCGCATGTACGACGGCATCGAATACCGCGGCTTCGGGCAGGAAGTGGTCGAAGAACTGGCGAAATACGCAGGCGTGCCGGTGTTCAACGGCCTGACCAACGAGTTCCACCCCACCCAGATGCTGGCCGACGCTCTGACCATGCAGGAACACAGCGACAAACCGTTGAACCAAGTAGCCTATGCCTACGTCGGCGACGCGCGCTACAACATGGCCAATTCGCTGCTGATTTTGGGCGCAAAACTGGGCATGGACGTGCGCATCGGTGCGCCGAAAGCCTTGTGGCCGTCTGAAAACATCATCGCCCAAGCGCAGGCCGTGGCCGCCGAAACCGGCGCGAAAATCACGTTGACCGAAAGCGCGGAAGAAGCGGTAAAAGGCGTGGACTTTATCCATACCGACGTGTGGGTCAGCATGGGCGAGCCGAAAGAAGTATGGCAGGAGCGTATCGACTTGCTCAAGGCCTACCGCGTTACCCCCGAACTGATGGCGGCTTCGGGCAATCCCGACGTGAAATTCATGCACTGCCTGCCCGCGTTTCACAACCGCGAGACTACCGTCGGCGAATGGATTTACGAAACCTTCGGCTTAAACGGCGTGGAAGTGACGGAAGAGGTGTTTGAAAGCGGAGCCAGCATTGTGTTCGACCAGGCCGAAAACCGTATGCACACGATTAAAGCGGTGATGGTCGCGGCGCTGGGGAATAAGGCCGGGGCTTTGCAAAATCAAAAGGCCGTCTGAATATTTTCAGACGGCCTTTGCTTTTTAAACGCTTAAATCACATTACTTTTTTGCTTCGCTTGCGTTTTTGCCTTCAGCGGTTTTTTTGTCTTCTTCGGCAAAATATTTGGCGTGAATTTTGTCGTATTCGCCGCTTTCGCGTACTTTTCTCAGCGCATCGTTCAGCATTTTAACCGTGGCCTCATCGCCTTTGCGGGCGGCGATGCCGTAGTTTTCAATGGTGAAATCGGGCAGTGTCAGGAAGTCCATGCCTTTGGTCGGATTGTTTTTCACATAGTTGGCGATGACGGCGCTGTCGCTGACAACGGCATCCAAACCGCCGTTTTCCAGCTCTTTAATCACGAGCGGTACGGTTTCGAAGCGGGCGATTTTCGGGTTGTCGTTGCCCAAAAGTTTGGAAACGGAAAAGTCGCCGGTGTAGCCGGTAACGACGCCGACTTTATTCAGTTTTTTCAAATCTTCCGAAGAGGCGACTTTTTTGCCCTGCGGCACCAAAACCACTTGGGTGATTTCAAAATACGGATCGGTAAAATCTATAGACTGTTTGCGCTCGTCGGTAATGGTGACGCCCGACATGACCAAATCGGCATCGCCGTTTTTCAGCGCGGGAAACAGGCTTTCCCAGGGTTGGTGTTTGTATTCCACTTTGAAGTTGCCCGCTTTGGCCATGGCGTTCATCAAGTCGATGTCGAAGCCTTCGATTTTGCCGGCGGAATCGCGCGATTCAAACGGCGCAAATTCGGCGTTCATCGCCACGCGGTAGGTTTTGCCCGGTTCGGCGGGGGCCGAGGCGTCTTTACTTTGGCCGCCGCAGCCGGCGAGCGCCAGCGCCGAGCAGGCCAAGGCGGCGGTAATCCATTTTTTCATGTTCATAAACAATCCTTTGGAAGTGGAAAAATAAAACACGATTTTAGCATAAGTTAACAAAAAGCCAGCGCTTTTATTGCATCACGGTTAACGTTCTTTTTCGCGGAAAAACGCGTAGGTTACGTCGTGGAACAAATCCGTGTGCGGGCTGTCTTCGTAGCTCAATTCTGCCAGCGCGTCTTCAAAGGCGAATTGGATGGATTCGACCGCGTCGTTGGCAGTTTCCGGCGGCAGCGCGCGAATCAAGCCCTTGAGCGCGGTCGCGAGCACATGGTTCTGCATCCGCAAAACATCGTTGGATTCTTCCAAATATTCGAGGCGCTCTTCGATGCTGTTCATGATAGTTCCTTAGGAATCTGATAAAATGCCGATTATAGCAAACCGAGCGGTTTGCCTGTTTTTTATGGGTCAGAAAATGAGCAACGAACACACCGAATCTTCCGCACAAACCGAAGAAGAAAATTTCGACTGGGAAAGCCGGCTGGAAAAGCTGCGCCAGACCCGCCAAATCAACGCCCCCTACACACACGCCCCGCTGATCAAAGCCTCGCCCGAGCCGAGCGCTCGCGAGCGCGAACGCGAAGCCCGCAAGCTCGACGCGCGCGAGCGTGAAAAAGTGCTGCACGAATACCTGCTCAAATGGCAGGAAGAGCACAACGCCGAGCTGGCTCAGGAAGAAAACGTCGAAACCGACGATATGGTGCTGCTTCAGGAAAACTGGGTTAGCGCGCAAAATTCGCTGCAAATGAGCGCATCGGAAAAACAAATCGAGTCTACGCGCACCGTTTGGTTCAACCCCAAGCGCCAAACCGTCGAATTTCCCGAGCCGCAAAACAGCGAAATCACGTTTGACGAAACCGAGCAAACCCTTTCAGACGGCAGCGACGTGCCCGATATGCCCATCGCCGTTCCGATTAACGTTTTGAATCCGCAGGTTATCGGCCGTAAAGAAGTGTTCTGCCTTTCCGAGCAGGAATTGACCGAGCGCCTCATCAAACGCCTGCGCCCGCACCTGACCGACGCCGTCAACGGCATGATCCGCGTCGCCCTTCAAAAGCAGATGGCGTTGTTTACCTACCAGCTTCAGCAAAATCTCAACGAGCAGGCGCCGCAGTTGGTTGAAGAAGTGTTGGAACACAACCTCAAGCGCGTGATGGCCGACATCAAAAGCGAAATGAAATTCAAGCGTTAAGCCATGAAACAGACTCAAAAATGGATACTGATTGCCGTCGCCGCGCTGGCCGTGTTCGGCTATCAGAAGTTTCTCAGGCCGTCTGAAAACCGCACGCCCGCGCAGCAGACGCAGGCCGTTTCCCAACGACCGGGCGGAAATTCAGACGGCCAAACTGCGCAAAGCGGCGGTTCCGACGGTTTCGAGCAGATTTTGCAGGAAGCGTACGACAAGCAGCGCAGCAACATCCAAATCGAAGGCGAAGGCACGGTTGCCAAAACCCTGCCCGACGACAACAAAGGCTCGCGCCATCAGCGTTTCATCCTCAAACTTTCCGGCGGGCAATCTTTGCTCGTTGCCCACAACATCGACCTCGCCCCCAAAATCAAAGGCTTGAAAAAAGGCGACACAGTCGCGTTTAACGGCGAATACGAATGGTCGCAGCAAGGCGGCGTCATTCATTGGACGCACCACGACCCGCAAGGCCGTCACGCCGACGGCTGGCTGAAACACAACGGGCAGGTTTATCAGTAAAACATCAGGCCGTCTGAAAAATCCGATTACGCGGGTAATCGAATTTCAGACGGCCTTTTATTGCGGCGCAACTGCTCGACAAAATCCGGAGAAGCCTTGAAACCCTGTTCAAACAGGCGCAAAATGTTAACAATTTAATCAGCCGTCGGCGCATTCTGTTTTCAGACGGCCTCCGTATCAAGATTCAGATTGGAACAACGATGACCAAAAAACTCCACCCGCAAACCCTTGCCATCCGCGGCGGCAAAGAGCAGACCGAATACCGCGAACACAATCAGGCGCTGTTTCTGACCAGCAGTTTTATGTTTGACAGCGCGGAACAGGGCGCGGCATTGTTTGCCAAAGAAATCAAAGGCTTTACCTACACCCGTACCGCCAATCCGACGATTGCGGCATTTGAGCAGCGCATTTCGGCACTGGAAGGCGCAGAGCGTTCGGTGGCAACTTCGACGGGGATGTCGGCGATTTTGGCGTCGTTGCTCACTTTTTTGAAAGCAGGAGACCATATCGTTTCCAGCCGCAGCCTGTTCGGCACGACCGTGGGTTTTCTCAACGGTGTGGTGGCGAAATTCGGTATTGAAGTGACCTATGTTTCGCAAACCGATTTGGCCGAATGGCAGGCGGCGTTGAAGAAAAACACCAAGCTGTTTTTCTTGGAAACGCCGTCCAATCCGCTGGGAGAAGTGGCCGATTTGCGCGCGCTGGCGGATATGGCGCACAAAGCCGGCGCACTTTTGGTGGTGGACAACAGCTTTATGTCGCCCTACGGCCAGCAGCCGCTGGCGCTAGGCGCGGATATTTCGGTGCAGTCGGCGACGAAAGCGGTGGACGGTCACGGCCGCGTGATGGGCGGCGTGTTGTCGGGTTCGGACGAACTGATGACGCAGGTTGCGGTGTTCAGCAATGCCTGCGGGCTGGCGATGTCACCGTTTACCGCATGGACGCTGCTGAGCGGCGTGGAAACGCTGTCGGTGCGCATGGAAAAACAGTTTGCCGGCGCGCTGAAAGTGGCGAAATGGTTGCAGGCGCAGCCGCAGGTCAAAGCGGTTTACTATTCCGGCATGCCCGACCATCCGCAGGCGGATTTAGTGAAAACGCAGCAAAACGGCGGCGGCATCGTGGTCGGCTTTGAAGTCGCCGACCAAGCCGCGGCGTGGAAAGTCATCGACCATGTGGAACTGTTTTCCAAAACGGCCAATCTGGGCGACGTGCGCTCCACCATTACCCACCCGTGGACCACTACCCACGGCCGCATGAGCCCCGAAGACAAGCAGGCTTCGGGCATTCAGCCGGGCTTGCTGCGCCTTGCCGTCGGTTTGGAATATACCGATGATTTGATTGCCGATTTGCAGCAGGCGATGGCTTAAGTGGGCAGGCCGTCTGAAAAATGGAAACGGTTTTTCAGACGGCCTTTAAATTATAGTGAAATAAAATAAGAAAGATACAAGGCGGCAAGGTGCAGACAACACGGTTAGTACGGGACAGATGAACTTGGCGCTTCGGCGCCTTAGTGAATCGTCCTCTTTGAGCCCTGCCGCAGCCAACGAAGTGGATTTTTTATTTTAATTCATTAAAAATTCATACACATCAAAAGGATAATGCAATGAGTGAGGCTGAGTTTTCCGATTGGGCGCTGAAAATCTGCCTGACGGGTTTGATTTTGTTTTTGGGTTTTATCGTCTGGAAGCTGGGTAAAGAATCGAAAGCGGGCAAATTCGGGATGTTTATGCTGTTTTTCGTCTTGGGCTTCGGCGTGTTCGGCTTTATTTTTAAGAATGTTTTGATTGAGTTTTTTGTGTTGAACAAATGAAGATTGAGCCCGTCTGAAAAGCCGGGAAACCGGTTTTCAGACGGCTGTTTGTTTGCGGGCTTGGTTGCATTTTTGTGCGGGTTTCCCTGTAAACAATTTTTGTCCGCGTAGAGGTCGTTTTGATAAAGATTTGAAATATAAGGCCGTCTGAAAAGTTTGAACGTTGTTCGTCAAACTTTTCAGACGGCCTTTTGAGATGCCGAAACGACTTAAAAAAACTGTGTAGGCCGGGTTTCAGCCCGGCAAAGTAAGCGGGTACGCCAAGCTGAAGCCCGGCCTATAGTGGTTTGTTTTGCCGGCAATTTTAAGATGAAATCAAATAGTTACTTAGCCGGCTGAAGCGCGGCCGCTTCTTTGGCCAGCTTGGTAATGGTGTTCCAATCGCGATTTTTTACGGCGTCTTTCGGGGTCAGCCATGTGCCGCCGACACACAATACATTAGGCAGGGCGAGGTATTCGGGGGCGGATTGGGGGGTGATGCCGCCGGTCGGGCAGAAGCGCACGTCGGCAAACGGGCCGTAGAGGGCTTTGAGCATGGCTTTGCCGCCGACGACTTCGGCAGGGAACAGTTTCAGGGTGTCGATGCCGTGTTCCAAAGCCAGCATCAGTTCACCCGGGGTGGCGATGCCGGGAATCATGTGGATGCTGCCGGCCATGGTTTGCGCGGCCTGGGCGAGTTTGATGTTGAAACCCGGGCTGATGGCGAATTCGGCGCCGGCGTCGGCCACCTGTTTGAGCTGTTCGCCGTTGACGACGGTACCGGCGCCGACAATCGCGCCTTTGACTTCGCGTTTGATGCGGCGGATGGCTTCGAGGCCGTGTTCGGTGCGCAGGGTAATTTCGAGGGTGGGGATGCCGCCTTCGACGAGGGCGTGTGCCAAATCGACGGCAGTTTCGATGTCGTCAATCGCGATAACGGGAACAACACGGCCTGCTTGCAGGATTTCGCGCGGGGTCAGTTTGGACATATCAATACTCCTGAATAAAGCGGTAAAGTAAAAATGAGGCGGTAAAAAAATTCAGACGACCTGATGTCGATAATGGCCGTCTGAATGTTTGGCATCAGGCAAATTCGCCGCCGAAGCTCATGGCGCCGGTTTCTGCGCTGCTGGTCATGCTGCGGAAATTGGCAAACAGTTCGCGTCCGCAACCTTGCTGGTTGGCGCTCAGGTCGATTTTTTCGGCTTCGCGCGCGTTCCATTCGGCTTCGTTGACCAAGATGTTGAGTTCGCCGGTAATCGAATCGAAACGGATTAAATCGCCGGTGCGGATTTTGGCAATGTTGCCGCCCATCAGGGCTTCAGGGGTCATGTGGATGGCGGCGGGTACTTTGCCGGATGCGCCGGACATACGGCCGTCGGTCAGCAGCGCAACTTTAAAGCCGCGGTCTTGCAGAATACCCAAAGGCGGGGTCAGTTTGTGCAACTCGGGCATACCGTTGGCACGAGGGCCTTGATAGCGGACGACGCAGACGAAGTCTTTTTCCAGCTCACCGCGTTCGAATGCGGCCAATACTTCGCGCTGGTCGTTGAACACGATGGCAGGCGCTTCAATCACGCGGCAGCCTTCGCGCACGGCGGACACTTTAATCACGCCGCGGCCGATGTTGCCTTTCATCAGGCGCAAACCACCGTCGGGCGAGAACGGATTGTCGGCTTTGCGCAGAATGTCGTCGTTGCCGCTTTCTGCGGGCGCTTCGCGCCATTCGAGTTTGCCGTCAATAAGGAACGGCTCTTTGGTGTAGTGGTGCATACCGCGGCCGACCACGGTTTCGACGTCGTTATGCAACAGGCCGGCATTGAGCAGCTCGCGGATGACAAACGGCAAACCGCCCGCCGCAGTAAAGTGGTTGACGTCGGCTTTGCCGTTGGGGTAAACGCGGATGAGCAGCGGAATGATGGCTGAGATTTCATCGAAGTCATCCCAGTTGAGAATCACGCCGGCTGCGCGCGCCATGGCGACGAGGTGCATGGTGTGGTTGGTCGAGCCTCCGGTGGACATCAGGCCGATCAGGGCGTTGATGAAGGATTTTTCAGTCAGCATTTCGCCGAGCGGCACGGCGGTGCCGTTGCGGATGCCTTGCGCCAAATGGGCGGCGCCGTAGCGGGTTAGCGCTTCGCGCAGGTCGGTGTAGGGATGGACAAACGCGGCGGCAGGCAGGTGTACGCCCATCATTTCCATCATCATTTGGTTAGAGTTTGCCGTGCCGTAGAAAGTGCAGGTGCCGGGGCTGTGGTAAGAACCCATTTCGCTTTCCAACAGCGCATCGCGGCCGACTTTGCCTTCGGCAAACAGCTGGCGGGTGCGGGCTTTTTCTTTGTTGCCGATGCCACTGGACATCGGGCCGGCGGGCAGAAAAACGGCAGGAATATGGCCGAACGACAATGCACCGATCATCAAGCCCGGTACGATTTTGTCGCACACGCCCATATACAGGCCGCCGTCGAACATTTGGTGCGACATACCGACGGCGGTACTCATGGCGATTACGTCGCGGGAAAACAGCGAAAGCTCCATGCCGGCATAGCCTTGCGTGATGCCGTCGCACATGGCGGGTGTGCCGCCGGCGACTTGGGCGGTGGCGCCGTTTTTGTGCGCTTCGTCTTTAATCCAGTCGGGAAAATCTTTAAACGGCTGGTGGGCGGAAACCATGTCGTTGTAGGCGGTAATGATGCCTAAATTGGGTACGGTTTCCTGCAACATTTCGATTTTGATGGTTTTGGGCATGGAAGCGTAGCCGTGCGCCAAGTTGCTGCAACCGAGCTGGTTGCGCTCCAAGCGGCCGACCTGTTTGGCGCTGTGGATTTTGGCGAGGTATTTCTCGCGGGTTGGGCGGCTGCGCTCGATGATACGCTCGGTAATTTCGGCCAGTTTAGGATGGATAGACGGAAAATTCATGATGGCATTCCTTTCGGAAGGTAGCAGGTTTGTGGCGGCTTAAGGCCGTCTGAAAATTAGTTTACCAATATTATAGTCCCAATTTTGTAATTTAGTTACATGGAAAACAAAATAAAAACACATTATTTGATTTAAATCGTGGTTTGATGTTTTTTCAAAAAATGCGTCAGACAAAACCCACGGAAACTTTAAACTAAGTCAAATAATTTCCCCAAAAGCGCATAGACAAAAAGAGTAGCCGTGTGTAGGATTACTACCAATTTTCGTGTCGCAAGATTTTGTGCCGCAGCAGCCAAAATATTAATAAGAGAATCAAACCGTTCGGGTCTGCATGCTGCGGTTGAAAATATTGATAAACATTTTGATAACAAATGATTAATCCGGCGCAAGCCGCTTTTGATGGAAGATGAAATATGAGTACCCAGACTAATTTTGATTTGGTTTTGTTTGGCGCCACCGGCGACTTGGCAATGCGAAAACTGCTGCCCTGCCTCTATCAGGCGCACGTTGCCGGCCTGCTGCACCCGCAGGGCCGCATTTTGGGCGTGAGCCGCAGCCAGTTGGATGCCGAGGGCTTTTTGTCCAAGGTGGAAACCAATTCTAAAATCCACGTCAAACAAAATTTTTCAGACGACCAATGGGCATCTTTCATCAAGCGTCTCCATTATCTGACGGTGGACGTTACCAATGCTGCGGATTTTGATGCGCTGGCAGCAACCGTCAAAGCGCGTACTGAAACCGAAAACGTGATTGTCTATCTCTCGACCGCGCCGAAATTCTTCGCCCAAGCCTGTGAAAACCTTGCCAACGTTGGCCTGAATGCCGCTAACGTTCGCGTGGTTTTGGAAAAGCCGCTGGGTACGGATTTGGCGTCTTCGCAGCAAATCAATACCGACGTGGCGCGTTACTTTAAAGAAGAACAGATTTACCGCATCGACCATTATCTGGGTAAAGAGAGCCTGCAAAACCTGCTGGCGCTGCGTTTTGCCAATGTGATGTTCGAGCCGCTGTGGAACAACAAATACATCAAAAGCGTACAGCTGACCATTGCCGAACAGCTTGGTGTCGAAGAGCGCGGCGAGTTTTACGATATCACCGGCGCCCTGCGCGACATGATTCAAAACCACTTGATGCAGATGCTGTGTATGACCGCGATGGAAGCACCGGCGAGCTTGGATGCCGACGATGTGCGCGATGAAAAAGTCAAAGTCATCAAATCGCTGAAACCGCTGACCGTCGAATCCGTCAACGAAAACGTCGTCCGCGGCCAATATACCGCCGCCGCAGGCATGAACGGCTATCTGGAAGAATTGAACGTCCCCGCCGGCAGCTTTACCGAAACCTA
This sequence comes from Neisseria chenwenguii, assembly GCF_002216145.1. Classification (NCBI taxonomy): domain Bacteria; kingdom Pseudomonadati; phylum Pseudomonadota; class Betaproteobacteria; order Neisseriales; family Neisseriaceae; genus Neisseria; species Neisseria chenwenguii. The sequence goes on along the minus strand of NZ_CP022278.1, from coordinate 211,678 downwards.
CGTCGCCATCAAGGCCGAAATCGAAAACGAGCGCTGGAAAGGCGTGCCTTTCTACCTGCGCACCGGCAAACGCATGGCGGGCAAAGTGGCCGAAATCGTGTTGAATTTCCGCGACTTAGGTGACCATATTTTTGAAAACAGCCAAGCCGCGCCCAACCGCCTTGTTATCGAATTACAGCCCAACGAATCCGTGCGCCTTTACACTCAGGTGAAAACCCCGGGCGCGGGTTTCAAAGTCGAAACCGCCGCATTGGGCATAGACTTGGGCAAAGCCGTTGCAGGCCGCCGCCAAGAGGCTTACGAGCGCCTGCTTCTGGATGTGATCAACGGCAAACTGGGCTTGTTCAACCGCCGCGACGAGCTCGAAGCCGCATGGGAATATGTGATGCCGATTTTGGAAAACTGGGCAGACAACACCCAAGCGCCGCACGGCTATGCTGCCCATTCCTGGGGGCCCGAAGCCGCCCGCGAACTCTTAGCACGCGACGGCAACAAGTGGCACGAAGAGCAGTAATCTGTTTTTCAGACGGCCTGTGTGGCAACACGACAGGCTGTCTGAAAAATATAGTGAAATAAAATAAAAAATCTACTTCGTTGGCAGCGGCCGGGCCCAAAGAGGATGATTCACTAAGGCGCTGAAGCGCCAAGTTCATCTGTCCCGTACTGTCCGCGCCTTGCCGCCTTGTATTTTTTTATTTTCTTTCCCTATATCCAGCGCGCCAATGCAGCGGTATTGTTTGAACCTGATTTTCAGACGGCCTGAAACCCATCAGGCCGTCTGAAAAAAACGAAAGGAATCCATCCATGTTTACCTGGCACGAAAACGAAAATGCGGCGGTTGCCGCGCAAAATTTGGCCGATGCCGTTGCCGCAGCGCTGCAAACCGCGCTGAACCAAAAAGGCCATGCGGTTTTGGCGGTATCCGGCGGGCGCTCGCCGATTGCATTTTTTGAGGCGCTGTCGCAAAAGGATTTGGATTGGGCAAACATCAGCATCGCATTGGTGGACGAGCGCATCGTGCCGACCGACCATGCAGACAGCAATACCGGTTTGGTGCGTGAATACCTGCTGAAAAACAAAGCGCGTTCTGCAACGTGGATTCCGATGGTGGAAGACGGTAAGACCGCAGAAGTGCTGACTCCGGAAGCAACGTTGGCTTATGCGCTGGCGCATTACCGGCAGCCCGATGCGCTGGTATTGGGCATGGGGGGCGACGGGCATACCGCGTCGCTGTTCCCTCGGGCGCCGCAGCTTTCAGACGGCATCGACTTGGCGCGCCGCGAGCCACTGCTGCATACCACGCCCGTTACCGCGTCGCACGAGCGCATCAGTATGAGTTTGGCGGCGATTGTGAAAACGCCGGCGGTTTTTCTGGCGATTCAGGGCGCAGAGAAAAAAGCCGTGTTCGACAAGGCCGCCGCAGCCGCAACATTAGAATATCCGACCAGCCTGGTTCTCAATAATGAAAGAGCAAACTGTCATGTCTTCTACGCAAACTAAAGCCAAAGCCGTAAAAACCGAATCCGCCGAATGGCCGCGCCTGATTGCCGACATCGGCGGTACGAATGCGCGTTTCGCATTGGAAACCGCCTCCCACGTTATCGAACAGGCGGAAGTTTTGCCCTGCGCCGATTACGATACCATCGTCGATGCCATGCGCGAATACCTCAAGCGCGTCGGCAATCCGAAAATCAGCCATGCGGGCGTAGCCATCGCCAATCCGATTTTGGGTGACTGGGTACAGATGACCAACCACCATTGGGCGTTTTCCATCGAAACCACCCGCCAGTCGTTGGGTTTCGATACGCTGGTGTTTATGAACGACTTTACCGCGCAGGCATTAGCGATTACGCGCGTGGACGAAGCGGATTTGGTGCAGGTTGGCGGGCATGAGCCGGTGGCGAATGCGCCTAAAGCCGTTATCGGCCCGGGTACGGGCTTGGGCGTGAGCGGCTTGATTCCGAGCAATTCCGGCTGGGTGCCGCTGGCAGGCGAGGGCGGTCATGTGAGCTTTCCGCCGTTTGACGATGCAGAAGTGATGATTTGGCAATATGCCAAGAAAAAATACGGCCACGTTTCGGCCGAGCGTTTTTTGAGCGGCGCGGGGCTGGCCTTGATTTATGAAGCGCTTGCCACCAAGGAAGGCATCAAGCCGAAAAAACTCAGCCCGGCGGAAATCAGCGAAAGCGCGCTGAGCGGCTCTTCGCCCTTGTGCCGCCTGACTTTGGACATTTTCTGCGCCATGCTGGGTACGGTCGCTTCCAATCTGGCGCTGACGCTGGGCGCGAGCGGCGGCGTGTATCTCTGCGGCGGTATTATTCCGCGCTTTATCGAATACTTCAAACACTCGCCGTTCCGTAACCGCTTTGAAAACAAAGGCCGTTTTGATGCTTATCTGGCGGCGATTCCGGTGTATGTGGTGTTGAGCAAATACCCGGGTCTGACCGGCGCGGCGGTGGCTTTGAACAACCACCTGCTCAATGCCTGCAACAATGTCAATGCATTGGGCGGGGCAGGGCGGAAAGCCTGATTGCGGCGCGGTTTGGTTTTTCAGACGGCCTGTTTGCAGACGGCATTTGTTTCGGGCGGACTGTCTTTCAGACGGCCTCGCGGTGTTCGCGTGATGCAGCACAAATAAAATGGGAAAATTATCATGTTAAGCAAAATCAGTGAATCTTTGTCGGGCCTTTCGGGCGCGGAGCGCAAGGTGGCGGAATCGGCGCTGGCCGAGCCGAAATGGTTTGTCCATGCCGCTGTGGCGGAAATTGCCGAAAAGGCGTCGGTGAGCCAGCCGACGGTTATCCGTTTCTGCCGCAGTCTGGGTTATAAGGGGCTGCCCGAATTCAAGCTTGCACTGTCGGCCAGCATCGGCCACGAAGGCATGCCGTATGTACACGAAGAGCTGAACGCCGATGACGACATGGGCGTGGTGGTGGAAAAAGTGTTGTCCAACGCCGCCGCTTCCATTTTGGGCGAACGCCGTTTCCTCAAAGAAGACGAGCTGGAAAACGCCATCGCCAAGCTGATGCACGCCCGCCGCGTCGAGTTTTACGGCGTGGGCAATTCGGGCATTGTCGCGCAAGATGCGCAGCATAAGTTTTTCCGTTTCGGCATTTCCACCGTCGCCTACGTTGATCCGCATACCCAATTGATGGCGGCTTCGGTGTTGAGCAATCAAGACGTTTTGGTGGCGATTTCCAATACCGGCTCTTCTATCGAGCTTTTAGACGCCGCCAGCATCGCCAAAGAAAACGGCGCGTCTGTGATTGCCGTAACCCGCGCCGATTCGCCGCTGGCACAGCTTGCCGACTGCGTTTTGAGCGTGGCCACGCAGGAAAACGCTGAGCTTTACACGCCTATGGTTTCCCGTCTGCTCCAGCTTGCCGTCATCGACATTCTCGCTATTGGTCTGGCGCTGCGCTTGGGCGACGAAGCCAGCCTGCAACTGCAAAAGAGCAAGAAAAGTATTCACAACAAACATATTGGTTTTAACAAGGATTGAACGCCATGAAACATCTTCACGACCTCCCGACATGGTCGAAACTGTGGAAACACTTCGACGAAACCAAAACCAACCATATGCGCAAAATGTTCGAGCAAGATCCCGATCGTGCCAAGCGCTACTGGCTGGAAGTCGGCGGACTGACTTTGGATTATTCCAAAAACCGCATTACCGACGAAACCTTGTCGCTGCTGACTGATTTGGCGCGCGAAGCCGGTTTGCCCGAGCGTATGCAGCAGATGTTTCATGGTGAAAAAATCAATACCACAGAAAACCGCGCCGTTTTACACGTCGCCCTGCGCAACCGCACCAATTCCCCGATTATGGTCGATGGCGAAGACGTCATGCCCAAAGTCAACCATGTGCTGCACCGCATGGGCGAGTTTGCCCACGAAGTGCGCAGCGGCAACTGGCTGGGTTATACCAACCAAGTGATTACCGACGTCGTGAATATCGGCATCGGCGGCTCCGATTTGGGTCCGCTGATGATGTGCACCGCGCTGCGCCCGTTCGGCCATCCGCGCCTGAATATGCACTTCGTTTCCAATGTTGACGGCTCGCAGCTGCGCAGCGTGTTGGAAAAAGTCCACCCCGAAACTACGCTGTTCATCATCGCCTCCAAAACCTTCACCACCCAAGAAACCCTGACCAATGCCCTGACCGCGCGCCAATGGTTTTTGAGCCATGCCGACGACGAAGCCGCCGTCGCCAAACACTTCGTCGCCGTTTCCACCAACAAAAAAGCCGTGTCCGAATTCGGCATCGACACCGCCAATATGTTTGAATTTTGGGACTGGGTCGGCGGCCGTTACAGCCTCTGGTCTGCCATCGGCCTGCCGATTATGCTGTATCTGGGCGAAGAAAACTTCATCGAAATGCTCAACGGCGCCCACCTGATGGACCAACACTTCATCAACACCCCGCTCGAGCGCAATATGCCCGTCATCCTCGCGCTGATCGGTATTTGGTACATCAACTACTACGGCGGCGGCAGCCACGTTATTGCCCCCTACGACCAAAACCTCCACCGCCTGCCCAAATTCATCCAACAACTCGACATGGAAAGCAACGGCAAACAGGTAACGCTCGACGGCCAGCCCGTGCAGCACGAAACCTCGCCGATTATCTGGGGTGAAACCGGCATCAACGGCCAGCACGCCTTCTTCCAACTGCTGCATCAGGGCACGCACATCACCCCCATCGACCTGATTGCTTCCCTGCAAAAACGTAGCAACCTCAAAGGCCACCACGAAATCCTGCTCGCCAACGTGTTCGCGCAGGCCGAAGCTTTCATGCGCGGCAAAACGCCCGAAGAAGCCCGTGCCGAACTCAAAGCGCAAGGTCTTGACGACGCACGCGTCGAAGAGCTTGTGCCGCACAAAACCTTCTCCGGCAACCGCCCGACCAATCTCATCCTCATGGACGAAGTCAACCCCCGCAACATGGGTAGCCTGATTGCCCTGTACGAACACAAAACTTTCGTACAAGGCACCATTTGGGACATCAACAGCTTCGACCAATGGGGTGTCGAACTCGGCAAACAGCTCGCCAAAACTATCTTGGCCGAACTGACCGGCGAAACCGAACCGCAGAAACACGACAGCTCCACCGAGCGTCTGATTAGTACTTATCTCAACGCCAATAAATGAGGCAACGGATAAGCAAAGGCCGTCTGAAATTCAGACGGCCTTTTGTTTTTTCGTTTTGGCGCGGACAGAAAAAATGGGTGCCACCATTTTTTGAGCAGCAAACAGCAGTTAAATCTATTATTCCAGCCTGTGAGAATGATGGATTTGGCATTTCAGGCGGCCTTTAGTCAGTATTTGCGAATTTTGCAAAGGTCTCGGTTTAATGCAGAGGCCGTCTGAAAAAATTCAGACGGCCTCTGCTTAGTACGGATGCAAACGGCACTTAAGCCGGAATCGCATCACGGCTTTCCAAAACCTGATCGATCAAGCCGTATTCTTTTGCGTCTTCGGCAGACATGAAATTGTCGCGGTCGGTATCGCGCTCGAGGTCGGCGAGGTCGCGGTTACAGTGTTTGGCCAGCAGCTTGTTGAGTTTTTCCTTGATTTTCAACAGCTCTTTGGCATGAATTTCAATGTCCGAAGCTTGGCCGGACAGGCCGCCGCTGATGAGCGGTTGGTGAATCATGATGCGGCTGTTGGGCAGGGCGAAGCGTTTGCCTTTTTCGCCGGCGGAAAGCAGAAACGCGCCCATGCTGGCGGCTTGGCCGAGGCAGAGGGTGGAGACGTTGGGCTTGATGAAATTCATGGTGTCGTAAATCGACATACCGGCCGTTACCGAGCCGCCGGGGGAATTGATGTAGAAGAAGATGTCTTTATCGGGGTTTTCGCTTTCCAAAAACAGCAGTTGCGCCACGACAAGATTGGCGGATTCGTCGGTCACGGGGCCGACGAGAAAGACGATGCGCTCTTTGAGCAGGCGGGAATAGATGTCGAATGCACGCTCGCCGCGACCGCTTTGTTCGATAACGGTAGGAACGAGATAGTTTTGAATGTCGGTCATGATGTTTTCCTTTTAAAAACAAAGCACCAAAGCACGCTTTGCGCCGCTTCGGTGCTTATCGGTCTTTCAGACGGCCTTAAGCCTGTGCGCCCATAACTTCGTCAAACGACAGTGCTTTTTCGGTTACTTTGGCTTTGCCCAAAACAAAGTCAACGACATTGCTTTCAACAGCCAAAGAAGTCGGGCCTTGCAGACGGCTTTCGTCGGCGTAGTACCAGTCGATCACTTCTTGCGGATCTTCGTAGCTTTCGGCAAAGTTGGCAACGACGGCTTTGATTTGCTCGGGTGTCGGCTCGAGTTTGTGCTCTTCGACCAGTTTGGCCAGAATCAGACCCAGAGAAACGCGGCGTTCGGCCTGGTCTTTAAACATATCGGCCGGCAGATCCAGATTGGCGGCGTCAGCCATCCCCTGATTGACGAAATTCTGTTTCATTTCGTTGGACAGGCGGGCGGCTTCTTCGTTGACCAAAGCAGCGGGCAGTTGCAGCTCTGCGGCTTTGAGCAGGGCTTCCATTACAGAATCTTTGGTTTGGTCTTGGATGCGGCGCTCGACTTCGCGGCCGACGTTTTTCTTCACTTCTTCGCGCATTTTGGCAACGTCGCCGTCTTCAATGCCCAAAGCTTTGGCAAACTGGTCGTCCACTTCCGGCAGGGTGGGCTCGGATACGTTGATCAGGTTGATGGTGAAAACGGCGGTTTTACCGGCAACATCTTTACCGTGGTAGTCTTCGGGGAAGTTGACTTCCACGTCTTTGCTTTCGCCTGCTTTCAAACCGGCAACGCCTGCTTCGAATTCGGGCAGCATTTGGCCTGCACCCAAAACAAACGCGTAGTTTTTGGCAGAGCCGCCGGCAAACGGTTCGCCGTCGATTTTGCCTTCAAAGTCGATGATGACGCGGTCGTCGTTTTTCGCTTCGCGCTCGACGTGGTTATAGCGGGTGCGCTGTTTGCGCAGGATTTCGACGGTTTTATCGACTTCCGCATCGCCCACGGTTGCGGTCACTTTTTCTACTTCTTGGGCAGACAGATCGCCGATGACAACTTCGGGGAATACTTCAAAAACGGCGGCGATTTTTACGGTATCTTTATCATCTTGCTCTTCCACGGCATCAAAACGCGGGAAGCCGGCTACTTTCAGGTTTTCGCTTACGGCAACGTCGTAGAATGCGCGCTGTACCAACTCGTTGATGACTTCGTTTTGCACGCTTGCACCGTACATGGACGCAACCATTTTCAGCGGCGCTTTGCCCGGACGGAAGCCGTCGATTTTGACGCGGCGTTGGGTTTGCTGCAAACGCTTGTCGGTTTCAGCGTTGATATCTGCCCATGGCAGAGACAATACTACTTTGCGTTCCAGATTTTCTAAAGTTTCTACAGTTACGCTCATCGTAAGCCCTTAAATATGGTGTTTGGGGTGTTTAATGGAAACCCGTTGCAAAAGTGTTGGAAACGGCTTTTCTACGGGGATAAATTAGTCGGTAAGTATAGCACAGTTTGCCTTATATAAGGAAAGGCCGTTTGAAAGATTGTGTATGCGCTGGGTGTTGTTTTCAGACGGCCTGACTACTTGTAAAGATTCGGAAACTGATTCTGCGGCTGTTATGGCCGTCTGAAAACAAAGGCCGTCTGAAAATTCCCTGCACAGATGCACACGGAATGTTCAGACGGTCTTGATCGGCGCAAACCCGTTTTACGCGCTGTCTTTCTGCAAGAGGATTTTGCGGCTGCCGCTGACATCGGCAGCGCTGACGATGCCGGCGTTTTCCAGCGCTTCCATCAGGTTGGCGGCGCGGTTGTAGCCGATGCGCAGTTGGCGTTGCAGGGCGGAAATCGAGGTTTTTTTGCTTTCTAAAACGAAGGCGGCGGCCTGGTCGAAAAGCTCGTCGCTTTCGGCGTTCGGATTGACGATATTCGTCGTTTCCAGCGCCGCTTCGCCGCTGAGCAGACCTTCCACATAATTGGTCGGCGCCTGCGCTTTGACGTGGTTGACGACGTGGTGGACTTCGTCGTCGGAAACAAACGCGCCCTGCAAACGGGTCGGTTCGGCATTGCCCGGTTGGAGGAAGAGGGAATCGCCGTATTTCAGCAGCTCGTCCGCGCCCATTTGGTCGAGGATGGTGCGGCTGTCGATTTTGCTCTGTACGGTAAAGGCCATACGCGTCGGAATATTGGCTTTAATCAGGCCGGTGACGACATCCACACTCGGGCGCTGGGTGGCGACAATCATGTGGATGCCGGCAGCGCGGGCTTTTTGCGCGAGGCGGGCGATTTGCTGTTCAACGGCTTTGCGCTCGGTCATCATCAGGTCGGCCAACTCGTCGATAACCACCACAATCAGTGGCAGTTTTTCCAACGGCTCGGGGTCGTCGGGGTTGAGGCTGAACGGGTTGAGCAGCGGCTTGCCGGCGGCTTTGGCGTCTTCGACTTTTTTATTGAAACCGTCCAAATTGCGCACGCCCGCGTGCGAGAGCAGGCGGTAGCGTTTTTCCATCTCGGCCACACACCAGTTCAGCGCCTGACCGGCTTCGCGCATATCGGTGACGACGGGGCAGAGCAGGTGCGGAATACCGTCGTAAATGCTCAATTCCAGCATTTTCGGGTCGATCATGATGAAGCGCACTTCGTCGGGCGTGGCTTTGTAGAGAATCGACATAATCATGCCGTTCACACCCACCGATTTGCCCGAGCCGGTCATGCCGGCGACCAAAAGGTGAGGCATTTTCGCCAGGTCGCCGACCACGGGCGTACCCGCGATATCTTTGCCCAGCGCAACGGTCAGCTTGGATTTGGCTTCGGTGAACACGGGCGAAGAGAGGATTTCGCTCAACATCACGTCTTGGCGTTTGTCGTTGGGCAGTTCGATGCCCATCGTGTTTTTGCCCGCAATCGTTTCCACGATACGCACGGCTTGCATCGACATCGAGCGCGCCAAGTCTTTGGAAAGTGCGACAATCTGGCTGCCTTTCACGCCTTGTGCGGGTTCGATTTCAAAGCGGGTAATCACAGGGCCAGTGGTGGCGGAAACCACTTGCGCGCCGATGCCGAATTCGGAAAGTTTGGACTCGATACGCTCGGCGGTACGCTGCAAAACGGCGGGGTCGATAACCGGCGGTTCGTCCTGGGGCAGGCGCAGCAGGCTCATAGACGGCTTGTGGTATACGCCCGCAACGCGCGGTTCTTCTTCACGGTCAAACAGCGAAGGCTGGATTTTCGGCGGCGGCGCAACTTTGACCTGCACGGCCTTGCGGTTGCTGCTGCTGCCTTCCAAAACAGGCGCAGGTGTGGCGGTAATGCTTTGCGCTTCTTTGGCGGTGCGGCGGGCGTTTTTTGCATCGGGCAGGTCGGCAACGCCTTTGGCCTGTTTGTTTTCCATTTTCCGTTTGACGCCCAACAGCGCGCTGCCGGTGCCGCGGCCGGTTTTCGCCATGATTTCCAGCCATGAAACCTGCGCCAGCAGCGAAACGGCCAACAGCAAAACGACCAGCATAATCAGCAGGCTGCCTGATTTGCCCAGCAGCCAGCTCAAGCCCGCGCCGGCAACGGCACCGACCAAACCGCCTGCGCCGACGGGCAGTGATTCCAACAGGAAATCGGAAAACGCGACGTGTTCCAAAATCGGACTGCAAATCAGCAGCAGAAACAGAGCCAGCGCGGCAACGCCGTGGTTGTAGGGTTTGTGGTGCTCTTTGTCTTGAAACGGGCGGAAGTTTTTATAGAGAAATACGCAGGAAGCAGCAATCCACCACCAAAACGACACGCCGAACAGGTAGTAGCCGATGTCGGAAAAATACGCGCCAAACAGGCCGCCGAAGTTTTTCACGTCGCCGCTGTCGGGTACGCTGCGCGACCATGCGGGGTCGGTCATGTCGAAGCTCAACAGCGAGATGGCGGCATAGACGGTTGCGACCAGCCCCAGCAGCCACAAAGTGTCGTTAATCAGGTTGGCGACGTGCTCGGGGCGCGCTTTTTTTTCCTCGTTTTTTTGCAGCATTTTTGCTGCTTTGAGGTTTTCGGAGAGTTTGTTGGGCTGGGATTTGGCTGCGCGGCGGGCAGCGGGTTTGGCCGTATCCGCTTTGGTTTTATCGGATTTGGAAACGGGGCGGGTAGATTTGGAAGCCATAAAATTCTAGTGTGGAGGCCGTCTGAAAGCAGCGGAACGATAATGTGTGAAGCTTGCGATTATACAGGATATTCAAGGTGGCAGAAATGCAGAGGCCGTCTGAAAAAACGATGGAATTTCAGACGGCCTCTGTTTGATCGGGCGGTTTAAAACAGGTTGCCGGCAAAAATCAGCAGAATCACCAGCGGCACCAGATATTTCACATAGTTAAACCAAATATTGACCGTGGTGTGGTTGCCTTTATACAGCAGCTCGTCTTTGGCTTCGTCTTTCATCACAAAACCGACAAACAGAGCCGAACCCAGCGCAGTCAGCATAAAGAGGATGTTGCCGCTGACGTAGTCAAACGCATCGAAAATGTTTTTGCCGAACACCGAAACGTCTTTCCACGGGCCGTAGCTCAAAATCGAAGGGACGTTGCCGAGCAGGAAAATACCGCCCAAAACCAGCGTAATCGCCGCAGTACGGCGGATTTTGGTCTTTTCCTGAAGCGTGGTAATCAACACTTCGTAAATTGTCAGCGAAGTGGTCAGCGCCGCAATCAGCAAAAGTCCGAAGAAAATCACCGCAAACACCGGCCCCGCCCACATATTTGAAAACACAATCGGCAAGCTTTGGAATACCAGAGTCGGCCCCGAATTCGGCGCAACGCCGAAACTGAACAGCGACGGGAAGATCATAAAACCCGCCAATACGGCAATGACGGTATTGGTAATCGCGGTAATCACGGCCGTCTGAACGAGGTTTTCGTTTTTATCCAAATAGCTCGACAGCGTAATCATTACGCCGAAGCCCAAACTCAGCGCGAAGAAGACTTGCCCTAATACAAATACAAACAGTCCGGCGGTGATTTTGCTGAAATCGGGCTTCAGGTAGAACGTGATTCCTTCCATTGCTCCCGGTAGGGTCACGTTGCGCGCGACCATCGCAATCAGAAAAATAAACAGCAGCGGCATCAAATATTTGGCCGCTTTTTCAATGCCGCCGATAACGCCTTTGACCAAAATCCATTGGTTTACGATAACAAACAGCAGGGTGTAAAACGCGATTTCCCACGGGCTGTTTTCAATGTGTTCCACAAAAAAAGTTTTGGTCAGTTCGCCGTTGACGGGTTGGGAAATGTCCAAGCCGCCGCTGATGATGTTAACGATGTAGCTGATCACCCAGCCGCCCAACACCATATAGTAGGCCATGATGCCGAACGCGCCGAGCAGTCCCATCCAGCCGATCACCTTCCAGATTTTCGGCACGGGCTTGCCGTTCAAACTGCCGCCGAAAGCGTCCAGCGCATTCACGCCTTTGCGGCGGCCGATGACGTTTTCGACCAGTATCATCGGAATGCCGATGACAATCATGGCAATGCAGAACAAAAATACATAAGCGCCGCCGCCGTTTTCGCCGACCAAATAGGGGAAACGCCAAGTGGCGCCGAAACCGACGGTCGCGCCGGCAACGGTCAGGATGTAGGTCAGGCGGCTGGACCAGGTTTGACGGGGGGGGGGTGCAGACATTTTTAGTAATATCGAAATGGAAAAACGGGATTATACGATAAGGCAGGAAGGCTTGCAGGCCGTCTGAAAAATAAAAAGAAACAAGGCGGAACGAGTTTGAGCAGTTTATCTGATAACTTCGGTGATTAAAAATCGGAGATAAAAAAAACCATCTATACTAAAGGGGAAAGTATAGATGGCCAAACACATTACGGGGAAAACGTCTTACTCACTTACTCACTCCTTGCGGAGCAAGTGTTACTCAGACAACCGAATTATATAATAGTTCACGGTTCGTAGTGTTAAGTTAGGTTAAGAAAATACATTATTTTACATCTTGATGATTTTAAAGAATTTTAAAACCCAAAATATGTATTATTTTGCTGAAAATTTTTAGAAATTTCATCCGTCGAGAGAAATTTCCATTCACCGGCGTTTAAATTCTGCGTATCCAAGCTGCCGAAACGGTCGCGGTGGAGTTTTCCCACGCGGTTGCCGGCGGCAGCGACCATGCGTTTGACCTGATGGTATTTGCCTTCGGTAATCGTCATTAAGAGCGTGGTCGGGTTTTCCAAAACCGCGTCGGCAGCGCGGACGGTTTCGTTGCCGTCGTGCAGCAAAACACCGTTTTTCAGGGTTTCGCACAAACTTTCGCCGGCCGGATGTTTCAGTGTGACGCGGTAGCGTTTGGCAACTTTGTGTTTCGGCGAGGTCACGCGGTGGTTGAACTGCCCGTCGTTGGTAATCAGCAAAACGCCTGTGGTGTCCGCGTCCAAACGCCCGACCGCCTGCATTTCGATATTGCGCATATGGTCGGGAAACAGGCTGAACACGCTCGGATACTGCTGCGGTTTGTGCGAGGTTTCGTAATCGGTAGGTTTGTTGAGCAGAATGTAGAAGTAGGGCATGGGCACGACGGTAACGGGTTCGCCGTCGATCAGCAGCGTTTTGACGTCATCAGGCTCGATGTTGCTTTTGGCGTTGTTTTGCAGCGCGCTGTTGATTTCGACACAGTCGTTGTCAATCAGCCATTGGCATTGTTTGCGGCTGCCGAGTCCTTGCGATTGGAGGTATTTGAGCAGTTGCATGGATTTGCTCGGATAAGGGGTTTTCAGACGGCCTTATTTTAATGGAAAACGCGCGAGGCCGTCTGAAAACGTGTCCAAAAAAAATCGCCCCTTATTTCAGGGGCGCAAAAGGAACACAAACCACTACCAAAACTGTTACGGGGCAAACTCTCCTAATTTATATTTATATGTAGCCGGATAAAGGGCTTTTGCCAAATCGTTGGGCGAAAGCGATAAATCTCTGTTGTTGGTGGTCAGGCGGCCTTGTCGGGGCGTCAGCTCCAAAAGGTAATTTGTTGCTGCCTGATGAAATCTGTTTTTCGTACGCTGCATTTTTTGCTGCAAGGCTGCGGTGGCGCGCCGGTAAAGCGAATCTTTGCGTTTTACTTCGCGGGTTTCGGCGACCCAGCTCAGCCGCGCCTGCGTTTCCTCGTCTTCAATCAGAAGGATGCCGGTATGTGTCGGGTTTTCAGACGGCATACAAGGCAGCCAGACGTAGTAGCGTCCTTCGACGGTAACGAAAACCGCATCATGAACTTCGCATTCCGTGCAGCCTTGCGTGGCGATTAACGAGCGGACGGCGCGTTGGTGCAGTCTCAGAATATCGAGAGAAACTTGCTTGAAAATACTTTCCGGCATTTTTTTCTCCTTCCGTTTTCTGTTTGGCCTGCGTTGTTTCGTTGGATTGGATTATACAGATTTTTGCCTGGTTTGCAAATGATAATTGTTACTGTTTTGAATTTAGTTAATAACTATTTGATTTTAAAAGAAATAAAATTTATGAAAAAGGCTGTTTGGCGGAAAATCAGTTTGATATTTTCAGACGGCCTTATTTGAAGGAAAACAAACCGCCCAGGCCGTCTGAAAAATATCTGCCTCAACCGGCAAACCGCCGCCGTTTTCAGACGGCCTTCATTCCCCGTTTTGCCGCCTATACTTTCGCGCCGCCATTTAGTATGATTCATGCCATTCCAACAGGACGACACACATGACCGACCGCCAGATTTTCCTTGATACCGAAACCACCGGCCTTTATCCCGACAGCGGCGACCGTTTGGTCGAATTTGCCGGTTTGGAGATGTCCAACCGCCAGCTTACCGGCAACAGCCTGCATTTATATGTGCACCCCGAGCGCGATATGCCCGAAGAAGCCGCGCGGGTACACGGCCTGACGATTGCGGTTTTGGAGGAGAAAAACGCCCCGCCGTTTGCCGAAGTCGGGCGCGAGATTGCCGATTTTCTGCGCGGCGCGGAACTGATTATCCACAATGCCAAGTTCGACGTCGGCTTCTTAAACATGGAATTCACGCGCATGGGGCTGCCGACCATCGAAGAACTCGGCTGCACCGTTACCGATACACTGGCGATGGCGCGGGATATGTTTCCCGGCCAGAAAGCCAGTCTCGACGCGCTTTGCAACCGTTTTTCCGTTGACCGCAGCAAGCGCGTTTTGCACGGCGCTTTAATCGACTGCGAACTGCTCGGCGAAGTTTATCTGGCCATGACGCGCCAACAGTTCGACCTGATGGGCGGTGCGGAAGAGGAAGTAGAAAAAACCGGCAAACCCGCAGCCGTCGCGGAAACCAAGCGCTCCGCACATTTGAAAGTCATCAAAGCCGATGCGGAGGAATCGGCCGCACACGAAGCCTATCTCGACGCCTTGGGTGACGATTGCGTGTGGCGGAAAGAGGAAGCGGAGGCGTAATGCTGGTATTGAAAATCAACAGAGAAACCGCATCCCCCACGTTTTCAGACGGCCTCACGCAATGTACCGGCTTGAATATCGACAACTTAGCCGCCCGTTTTTTCCCGACGCTGCCGCCGTCGGAACAGCATTGGGAAAACGCTATTATGACCGTAGAAGACGCGCTCGCCCCGTTTTCCGAAGCCGCGCGCAGCGAACAGGTTTTGCGGATTGAAGCGGGCAGTTTGCAGAACTTGGCCGCAAACCGCAAAATTTTCCGCGCGTCGGTCGAACAGATTTCCCAGCAGCTCAGCCGTTATGGCAGGGCGGCGGAGCTTGCGGAAAATGCTGAAATTTATGCGGAATTTCTGATTGTGCGCGAATTTTTGCACCACATGGATTTCAGCGGAGCAGAATGGGCGGATAGCAAATGAGCCGCAACATCGCCCTGATTCCCGCCGCCGGCGTCGGCAGCCGTTTCGGCGCGGGCAAGCCCAAACAATATGTCGAAATCGGCGGCAAAACCGTGTTGTGCCACACGGTAGAAATCTTTGCGCAACATGCGCAGATTGATTTTACCGCCGTGATTGTTTCGCCCGACGACGGATTTTTTCAGACGGCCTTAAACCTTGATGCTGCCGATTCGGCCAAAATCCGCGTATTTAAAGTCGGCGGCGAAACGCGGGCAGAGACGGTGCGCAACGGTATAAATGTTCTTTTGGAACAAGGTATTGCTGCCGAAAGCGACAATATTCTGGTGCACGACGCTGCCCGCTGCTGCCTGCCGTCTGAAGCGCTGACGCGGCTGATTGCCGAAGCGGGCAATGCAGCGCAGGGAGGGATTTTGGCCGTACCCGTTGCCGACACGCTCAAGCGCGAGGATGCGGACGGCGGCATCGCCGAAACCGTTTCCCGCAGCGGTTTGTGGCAGGCGCAAACCCCGCAGCTTTTTCAGACGGCCTTACTGCGCCGCGCGCTGGCGGCAGGTTTGGACGGTATTACCGACGAAGCCTCGGCGGTCGAGCGTTTGGGCGTGAAACCGCTGCTGGTTCAGGGCGATACGCGCAATCTGAAGCTGACGCTGCCGCAGGACGAATTTATCGTGCGGCTGTTGTTGGGTAATGAGGCCGTCTGAAATTCTGAATGAAGGCGGACTTGACTGTCTGTCATTTGAACGGCGGCACAATAATAAATGCCGTCTGAAAAACCTTTCCTCAAGTTTTGAGACGGCCTGTGGTCTAACCGCCAATTAGGCCGGTTTAACCATAAATCCGATGCTGCTACTTGTATTGCCGGGCTGAAGCCCAGCCTACGCAGTTCGGTCGCTTTACTATTTAAACGGCGCATACTAAATATAATGCCGTCTGAAAAACCGTCCCCAAAATTTTTCAGACGGCCTGAATCCGCTAAGGAACCCCCATGAATATCCGTATCGGACAAGGTTACGACGTCCACCAACTGACCGAAGGCCGCGATTTAATCCTCGGCGGCGTGAAGATTCCGTTTGAAAAAGGGCTGCTCGGCCATTCCGACGCCGATGCGCTGCTGCATGCGCTGACCGATGCGCTGCTGGGTGCGGCGGGTTTGGGCGACATCGGCAGCCATTTTCCCGACACGGCGGCGGAGTTTAAAGACGCCGACAGCCGCGTTTTGCTGCGCAAAGCGTATGAGGGCGTGCGGGCGTTGGGCTGGCGGGTGGTGAACGTCGATACGACCGTGATTGCGCAACAGCCCAAGCTTGCGCCGCATATTTCGGCGATGCGCGCCAACATCGCGGCGGATTTGGAATTGCCTGAAAATTGTGTCAACATTAAAGGCAAGACCAACGAAAAGCTCGGCTACCTCGGCCGCATGGAAGCGATTGAGGCGCAGGCGGCGGTGCTGTTGCAGGCCGTCTGAAAAGGCACATTTATGTCCTGCCGTATTTGGCGGCAGGGCAGACGCGCAAGCCGCGTTGATTTTCCGGCGGTCTGTCCGGGCTTGCCCCGTTTTTCAGACGGCCTTTCATTTTCCACAGGAGAAACTTATGAATCAAAACGATTTGAAACGCCTTGCGGCGGAAAAAGCCGTTGAATTTGTTCCCGAAAACGAATACATCGGCATCGGTACCGGCTCGACCGTCAACTTTTTCATCGAAGCTTTAGGCAAAAGCGGCAAACAGATCAAAGGAGCGGTCTCGACCTCGAAAGAATCCAGCGCACTGATGGCGCAATACGGCATTCCCGAAGTCACTTTGGGCGACGTGACCAAGCTCGCGGTTTATGTGGACGGCGCGGACGAAGTCAACCACATGCTGCAAATGATCAAAGGCGGCGGCGGCGCGCTGCTTAACGAAAAAATCGTCGCCAGCGCGTCGGAAAAATTCGTCTGCATCGCCGACGAGAGCAAATACGTCGCACGTTTGGGCAAATTCCCGCTGCCCGTCGAAGTGATTCCGCACGCCCGTTCGCTGGTGTCGCGCAAACTTCTGGCCATGGGCGGACAGCCCGAGCTGCGCGTCGGTTTCGCCACGTTTAACGGCAACCAAATCGTCGATGTCCACAATTTCCCCATCGACCGCCCCGTGACCACCGAAGACGAAATCAACAAAATCTCCGGCGTCGTCGAAAACGGCATCTTCGGCCATGCCGCCGCACACGTTTTGGTGTTGGGCACAGCCGAGGGCGTGAAAGTGATAACGCCCGGGCATTAAGCGGGTTGAGCGTGTTCAGGCCGTCTGAAAAAATCCAGTCAGATTTCAAACGGCCTGAACACGCGCAAGCCAATCAAAAGGGCGGGTTTCCATACCCGCCCAAAAATATGGAAACACATGATGAACCTTAAACACCTCGCCGCCGCCGTTTTCCTCGCCGCCGCAAGCGCATACGGCGCAGGCAGAACGGACTGGCTGCAAACGGGCTTGGACGTTGCCAAACAGGTCGGCGGCAAAGAAGTTTTGCAGAATATTTCGCCCGATTGGGGCAGGCTGGCCGATTCGTTGCTGAACAGCCAGAAATCAGACGGCAGCAAGCGCCGCCAAAGCGCGAATGCCTATACCGGCCGCGTCAGCAAGGTTTCAGACGGCGATACGCTGCACGTTACCGACGGCAACGGCCGCAAACACAAAATCCGTCTGGCCTATATCGACGTGCCGGAATTGCAGCAGCTCTACGGCACGCGCTCGCGCGACAGCCTGCGCGCAGCAGCAGAGGGCGAAACCGTGCAGGTCAGGGTGTTCGAACACGACCGCTACAAGCGCGAAGTGGCGCGGGTGTCGAAAGACGGCACGGATTTGAACCTGATGCAGCTTCGCAACGGTGCGGCGTGGCATTATGGAAGTTATGCCAAAAAACAGCAGGAAAAATCCGCTTACGCCGCCTATGCCGCCGCCCAACGGCAGGCACGGCAGGCGCGGGAAGGGCTGTGGCGCGCCAATAACCCCCAAGCGCCGTGGGATTACCGCAAAGCGCAACGCGAGGCGCAGGGCGGACAAAACCGGCAGGGAAATGTTTGGGATTTGTTCGGGTTGTGGTAGAAAATGATAAAGGCCGTCTGAAAGTTTTCAGACGGCCTTCGACAGATTCAAAGACTCATTTACCGGACGCAGCTTGAAATCCAGATTTGGCGTTGTTGCGGGGTAAGCAGATGGTAGAAACGGTATTGGATGGAGAGTTCGTCCACTGCAAAATCCATGCTGGAGAGATAGCGGTCTTCAACATAGTCGCGCGCTCTGTTTTGATCGAAACTGTCGTCGGAGAGGATACGCATGATATTTTGACGGCGGGTCCGGTCGGTGCGCTGCGCCTTACGGTAGGCTTTTTCAGTGGCAGCGCGGTAATCCGAGCGGATGCGGCGCAGGGCGTTGTGCTGGGACTGGCTCAGATTGAGCTGGCGGATGTCGCAGTTGGGGTAGAAGTCGTCCAATGTATTGGGCGCGGCAGATACGGTGCCGCTGCCTGCGGCAAACAGCAGGGGCAGTAAAAATACGGCGGTAAGGCGGGATTTTGATGCGGCTGACACTTTATTGTTTTCCTGATACTCGGCACGGGGCTGAATATAGCGGATAAGCATGTCAACGGCGGTATCGGCATGGTTAACTTTAGTTAACTGTCGCAACGGGTATGTTATCTAGCATATTATTTACATACATAACTGATTGTATTTAAATGGTGAAAACAGAGTTTTTCAAACGGTACCGGTTTTGCGCTAGAATAAGTTCCCTTCTTTATTCTGGCCGTTTTGGCCTATAGGAGCAGCCATGACCGCCTACCGCATCGCCCCCAGTATTTTATCCGCCGACTTTGCCCGCTTGGGCGAGGAAGTTTCAAATGTTGTCGCGGCGGGAGCCGATTTGATTCACTTTGACGTGATGGATAACCATTATGTGCCCAATCTGACTTTCGGGCCCATGGTCTGCGCGGCGCTGAAGCCTTATGCGGCGGTGCCGGTGGACGTGCATCTGATGGTCGAACCGGTTGATGATTTGATTCAGTCGTTTGCCAACGCGGGGGCGGACATCATTACTTTCCACCCTGAGGCCGGCCGTCACGTTGACCGCAGCCTGAGCCTGATTAAAGATGCGGGTTGTCAGGCGGGCTTGGTTTTGAATCCGGCGACGCCTGCAAACGTCTTGGAAAACGTGTTGCACCGCTTGGACATGGTGCTGCTGATGTCGGTCAATCCCGGTTTCGGCGGGCAGAGCTTTATTCCGCACACGCTGACGAAAATCCGCCAAGTGCGGGCGTTGCTGGACGCTTTTGAAGCGCAGACGGGCAAACGGATTGCGCTGGAAGTCGATGGCGGCATCAAGGTTGAGAATATCGCCGAAGTGGCGGCGGCGGGCGCGGATACGTTTGTGGCGGGTTCGGCGGTGTTCGGGCAACCGGACTACAAGGCCGTAATCGACAAGATGCGTGCAGAACTGGCGCGGGTTTAATCAGGATAAGAAACAGGCCGTCTGAATTTTCAGACGGCCTGTTTTGTATAGTGAAATAAAATAAGAAAGATACGAGGCGGCAAGGCGCGGACAGTACGGGTAGTGCGGGACAGATGAACTTGGCGCTTCGGCGCCTTAGTGAATCGTCCTCTTTGAGCCCGGCCGCAGCCAACGAAGTGGATTTTTTATTTTAATTCACTAAAAAAACAGAAATTCAGGCGGTTTCAGACGGCCTCGAAAAAATCAGCGTTTCAACGCCTGCGCCTGATGCTGCACCAATTCGGCGATGCCTTTTTGCGCCAGTGCAATCAGTTTGGTCAGTTCGTCCACCGAAAACGACTCGCCTTCGGCGGTGCCCTGAATTTCAATCAGCTTGCCCGAAGCGGTCATCACGATGTTCACATCGCTGTCGCAGCCTGAATCTTCGGGATAATCCAAATCCAGCAGCGGCACACCGCCGACGATGCCGGCGGAAACGGCGGCGACGGCTTCGCGGATAGGATTTTCGGCGACGCGGCCGTCTGAAAGCAGTTTGCCCACAGCAAGCTGCAAGGCGACGAAGGCGCCGGTAATCGAGGCCGTGCGCGTGCCGCCGTCGGCTTGGATAACGTCGCAGTCAATCAGAATCTGGCGTTCGCCCAGTTTGCCCATATCGACCACGGCGCGCAGCGAGCGTCCGATTAAGCGCTGGATTTCCTGCGTACGCCCCGACTGTTTGCCGGCGGCGGCTTCGCGGCGCATCCGCGAGGCGGTGGAGGCGGGCAGCATGCCGTATTCCGCCGTTACCCAGCCCTGCGCTTTGCCGCGCAGAAAGGGCGGAACGTTTTCGTCGATGCTGGCGGTGCAGATGACTTTGGTGTTGCCGCACTCGATTAGGGCCGAGCCGTCGGCGCGGGGCAGGAAATTCGGGGTGATGCGGATGTCGCGCAGGCTGTCGGCGGGGCGGGAGGTGCGGATATAGGCGGTCATGGCGTGCTTTCTGGGAAATATTCGGAACTCGGATTATAACGGGTTTCGGCGGAGAGGGCCGTCTGAAAATGTTCAGACGGCCTCGCGCCCAATCCGCTATAATTGCAAATATTTTATTTCAAGGACATCAAATGAACCGTTCGTATCCGCACCCGATTATCGCCCGCGAAGGCTGGCCGTTGATCGCCGGCGGCCTGATTGTCAGCCTTTTGGTCTGCAAACTCAGCGGCTGGTGGTCGCTGCCGTTTTGGCTGTTTACCGTGTTTGCCTTGCAGTTTTTCCGCGACCCCGCGCGCGAAATTCCGCAAGACGCCGATGCGGTGTTGAGCCCCGTTGACGGCAGAGTCGTGGTGGTGGAAAAGGCCGAAGACCCTTACCGCAAGGTCGAGGCGCTGAAAATCAGTGTGTTTATGAACGTGTTTAACGTGCACTCGCAAAAATCGCCGGTTGACTGCCGTGTCGATAAAGTCGAATACAGCGCGGGCAAATTTCTCAACGCGGATTTGGACAAAGCCAGCACGGAAAACGAGCGCAACGCCGTCTTGGCGACCACCGTGTCAGGCCGCGAGATTACTTTCGTACAGGTGGCAGGTTTGGTGGCGCGACGGATTTTGTGCTACACCGCTGAGGGCGCCAAACTCGCACGCGGCGAGCGTTACGGCTTTATCCGCTTCGGTTCGCGCGTCGATATTTACCTGCCTTTGGACGCGCAGCCGCAAGTGGCCATCGGCGACAAAGTAACCGGCGTGCGTACCATTCTGGCGCGCCTGTCTGCTGCGTCAAATGATGCTGCCGAACCGGTTCAAACCGTTGAAACGCAGGCTGTTTCCGCTGCTGAAGCGAAGTCGGAAACGCAGGCCGCAGAAGTTGTTACCGGCGCCGATGTGGCGCAGGCCGACATTGAAGCCGCTGCGGAAAAAGTCCGTGAGGCAGCGGCAAAGGAATTTCGTTAACCGCTGCGGCGGAGCGTTTTTCAGACGGCCTTACGCGGTGAGGCCGTCTGAAAATTTATGGGAAAAACAAAAGCAGGGGTTTTCACGAAAGTAGGGAGGTCGGGGGCTTTGGCGAAAACCTGTCGGAAGGCCGTCTGAAACGGTTAATTTCTCAAACGACGTTATTCCCTCCTGCGCGGGAATAACGTCCGTGAAAGTCTGGTTGCTGGGCGTAGCCGAAGCGCTTGGACTGGGCGTAGTCGAAGTGTCAGACGGCCTTCAGGCCGTTTTGAAAAATCTCAGGCCGTCTGAAAAAAAAAGGAATCGAATTGGCTAAACAAACCATGTTCCGCGTTGATAAATCGCTGGAAAAACCCGAGCGCGTGATGCTGGTCGGTGTGATGCTGGCGGCGGATTTTTCGGGGGCGAACGAAACGCGCGAGCGCGCGTTTCAGACGGCATTGGCGGAAGCGGCGGATTTGGTGTGCTCGGCAGGC
Source organism: Neisseria chenwenguii (assembly GCF_002216145.1). Taxonomy (NCBI): domain Bacteria; kingdom Pseudomonadati; phylum Pseudomonadota; class Betaproteobacteria; order Neisseriales; family Neisseriaceae; genus Neisseria; species Neisseria chenwenguii. The sequence continues at coordinate 189,973 of NZ_CP022278.1, read as the reverse complement.
GGCGATTTGGTGCATACCGAAACCGCCAAGCGCGACAAGGCGCAGACGGCGCTGTTTGTCGGTACAGGTAAAACCGAGGAGCTGGCCGAGGCGGTGAAGCAGCACGGCATTGAGCTGGCGGTGTTCAACCACGAATTGACGCCGACGCAGGAGCGCAACCTCGAGCGCGCGCTGCAATGCCGCGTGCTCGACCGCGTCGGGCTGATTCTGGCGATTTTCGCCAAGCGCGCGCAGTCGCAGGAGGGTAAGCTGCAAGTCGAGCTGGCGCAGCTTTCGCATCTGAGCGGACGGCTGGTGCGCGGTTACGGGCATTTGCAGAGCCAGAAAGGCGGCATCGGCCTGAAAGGGCCGGGCGAAACCCAGCTGGAAACCGACCGCCGCCTGATTAACCAAAAAATCACGGCGTTGAAAAAACAGCTTCAAAACGTGCACAAACAGCGCATGACCCGCCGCAAAGCGCGTATGGACGGCCGTCTGAAAACTTTTGCGATTGTCGGTTATACCAACGCGGGAAAATCCAGCCTGTTCAATCGGTTAACCAAAGCCGATGTCTTGGCCGAAAACCAGCTTTTCGCCACGCTCGACACCACCGCGCGCAAGCTCTACCTCTCGCCCGAGGCAAGCGTGATTCTGACCGATACGGTCGGCTTCGTGCGCGATTTGCCGCACAAACTGGTGTCGGCGTTTTCCGCGACTTTGGAGGAAACCGCGCTGGCGGATGTTTTACTGCACGTCGTCGATGCGTCCAATCCCGATTTCGAGCGGCAGATGGACGATGTGGACGAGGTTTTGGAAGAAATCGGTGCGCATGAAATTCCGCAATTGGTGGTATACAACAAAACCGATCTGCTGCCCGGGGGCGGGCGCAAACCCGGCATTTTGCGCGATGCGGCGGGTAGGGCGGTGGCGGTGAATATTTCGGTTACAAAGAATTTGGGTTTGGATGCTTTACGTGAGGCGATGATCGAGCGGGCAGCGGAGGCCGTCTGAAAGTCGGTTTACGGTATCGGATTTTTAGACGGCCTTTAGACGGACGCTTCTGATTTTTGCAAAGGTCTTAGCCTTCAGGCCGATGTTTCTTCAAAATCCGCATCAAAATCCCGACGCAAAAAACAGTTCGGCCGTCCGAAAACAGCGGCAAACCAGGGAGAAAGTTTGCAGGTATTTCAGACGGCCTGAAGACTAAAATCCGGCGGATGTGTTTAAAACTGAAAACATCAAAATCCGAAAAAAAACCGAAATCAAAAAGACGGGCAGGATTTACGCGGAAACGTGTTTGCCTGTTGCGTCTTTCTTTTTGGAATGGACGAAATTATCGTAGATCATCCAAGCGGCCATGCCTAAATAAGCGGCGCTGGATAGGAGGCCGATAACGGCAAAGATGGGCATAATGCGGTCTAACATAAGTTGTTTCCCCGTAGAAGGTTTTGGTTAATCGTAATGTGGATTTAAGGTATTTAGCGTGAGTATTTGGGTGCGGTGTTACCGCCGTTTTTTCCGTCTGTGCGGAATGTGTGTGTAGTATGCGGCAGGGTTGGGAAACGGTCAACGGCGGTGTAAGATTGCATCGAAAAAAGTTCAAAAGTTTACATAAAAATACGAACAAAAGGTCTCAAAATAATTATTTTGAGATTTATCATTAGTAAAATTATTTTATTTATATATTGATATAAAACAAGATTTATTAAAAATTTCTAAAATTTATTCGGGTTTAAATTTATCCAATCAGGGTATTGTAAGTTTGTTGTAAAGCGGCATCACTTTTGCCGCAGCTTTTTATACATAAATTTCAGACGGCCGCAAAATGCCGTCTGAAAATTAAAAAAAACGGTCTGTTATGACGAAAAAAACCTGTTTCCATTGCGGCTTGGATGTGCCGGAAAACATTCATCTGCCCGTGGTTTACGAAGACGAACCGCGCGAGACCTGCTGCGCGGGCTGTCAGGCGGTGGCGCAGAGCATTATTGATGCGGGTTTGGGCAGCTATTACAAGCAGCGCACCGCTGATGCGCAGAAAGCGGCGCTGCCGTCCGATGAGGTGTTGGCGCAGTTGAAGCTGTACGATTTGCCCGAGGTGCAGGCGGATTTTGTCGAGGCGGATTCAGGCGGCCGCCGCGAGGCGGTTCTGATGCTGGGCGGGATTACCTGCGCGGCCTGCATTTGGCTGATCGAGCAGCAGCTTTTGCGCCTCAAAGGCGTGATCCGCGTGGATTTGAACTATTCCACCCACCGCGCCCGCGTGGTTTGGGACGACAACGCCGTCGCGCTTTCGGATATTCTGCTGCGGATCCAGTCAACGGGTTATACCGCCGCGCCGTATGACGCGCAAAAGGTCGAGGCGCAGCATCAGAAAGAGCGCAAACAGTTTATCGTACGCCTTGCAGTGGCGGGGCTGGCGATGATGCAGACGATGATGTTTGCCGTGCCGACTTATTTTTACGGCGGCGACATCGAGCCGCTTTATCTGGAAATCCTGCATTGGGGCGGCTTTCTGATGGTGCTGCCGGTGGTGTTTTACGCCGCGATGCCGTTTTACAGGGGCGCACTGCGTGATTTGAAAAACCGCCGCGTCGGCATGGATACGCCGATTGCGCTGGCGGTTGTGATGACGTTTGCCGCGGGCATTTACAGCCTGATTTCCAATGCGGATCAGGGGATGTATTTCGAGTCGATCGCGATGCTGGTATTTTTCCTGCTCGCGGGGCGGTTTATGGAACAGACCGCGCGGCGCAAGGCGGGCGATGCGGCGGAACGGCTGGTCAAGCTTGTTCCCGCGTTTTGCCATGTATTGAAAAATTATCCGGCTGACGAAACGGCGGAAGAGGGCGTGGTGGCGAAGCTGCAACGCGGCGATGTCGTGCTGGTGAAAGCAGGCGAAGTGATTCCTGTGGACGGCACGGTGTTGGCGGGCGAGAGCGAAGCCAACGAAGCCATGCTCACGGGCGAGAGCCTGCCCGTCGCCAAGAGCGCTGGCGCGAAAGTGACGGCGGGAACGCTCAATGCCGCCGGCCCGCTGATTGTACGCACCGAGCAAACAGGCGGCGAAACGCGCCTGTCGCACATCGTCAAACTGCTCGACCGCGCGCTGGCGCAGAAACCGCGTGCGGCGGAATTGGCGGAACGCTACGCCTCGTCGTTTGTCGTCGGCGAGCTGGTGCTGGCCGTGCCCGTATTTATCGGTTGGACGCTTTACGCCGATATGCAGACCGCGCTGTGGATTACCGTGGCGCTTTTGGTGATTACCTGCCCGTGTGCGCTTTCGCTGGCCACGCCGACCGCGCTGGCAGCGGCGACGGGCGCGCTGGCGGGTAAAGGCGTGTTGGTCGGCGGGCGGCAAAGTTTGGAGACGCTGGCGCAGATTAACGATGTCGTGTTCGACAAAACCGGCACGCTGACCCGTGGCGAGCCGGGCGTTTTCCGCATCGTGCCCTTAGGCCGTCTGAACATTTCAGACGGCCTTGCAACGGCGCAGGCGCTGGAGCAGCAGTCGGAACACCCGCTTGCCAAAGCCATTTTGCGCCACGAAATTCCAGACGGCCCCAAGCCCGAAATTACCGTCGCGCAGCGGATAAACCGCATCGGCCACGGCGTCAGCGCCAGCCTGACCGTCAACGGCGAAAGCCAAATCTGGTCGCTCGGGCGCGCTGAATTTGTTGCCGAAATTGCAGGCCGTCTGGAAGAAACCGCCGTCCCCGAACACGACGGCACGGTCATTTATCTTGGCAACCAACAAGGTTTTCAGACGGCCTTTCTGCTCGCCGACGAAATCAAAGACAGCGCCGCCGATGCCGTTGCCGCCCTCAAAGCGCAGGGCTTGCGGCTGCACCTTTTGAGCGGCGACCGCCAAGTTGCCGCCCAAACCGTTGCCGACACGCTGGGTTTGGACGAATGCCGCGCCGAAGCTGCGCCCGAAGACAAACTCGCCTATGTCGAAGCCTTGCAGCGGCAAGGGCGAAAAGTGTTGATGGTCGGCGACGGCATCAACGACGCGCCCGTATTGGCTAAGGCCGACGTTTCCGCTGCCGTCGCAGGCGGTGCCGACGTCGCTCGCGACGGCGCCGATGTCGTGCTGCTCAACGACGACTTGCGCATCCTGCCCGAAATGCTCGCAAAAGCCGTGCAAACCCGCCGCGTCATCCGCCAAAATTTAAGTTGGGCCGGCGCCTACAACCTCATCGCCGTACCGTTGGCCGTATTCGGCTTCGTCACCCCGTGGATCGCCGCGCTGGGCATGAGCCTCAGTTCGCTGGTGGTGGTGGGCAACGCCGTGCGTTTGGCGAAGCGGCGGTAGGGTTGTTTAGGAATTGGGGGATATAGAAAAAGGCCATCCGGAAACCGCGTTCTTCAGAATTTTCAGACGGCATCGAAAGGAAAAATATGCACAAAACTACCACCGCCCTTGCCGCCGTTTGGCTGGGGATGCAGATTATGGCCGGCTATATCGCCGTACCGGTACTGTTTCACAATCTGCCGAAAATGCGGGCGGGCGCGATTGCGGGGCAGTAGCCGCAGGCCGGATGCTTGAATCCGACATTCAAAAAGATCTAACCGTATGGTAAAGACAAAGCAGAGGCCGTCTGAAAATATTTCAGACGGCCTCTGCTTTGTTTGCAAAACCTAAATCTTTTTTTAAAACATAAGGTTAGAAATAACCCGCTTTTTTGCGTTCTTCCATCGCCGCTTCGGAAACGCGGTCGTCCATGCGGGTGGCGCTGCGTTCGGAGATGGTGGCTGCGGCGGTTTCGGCGATGATGTCTTCGGGCGTGGCGGCGGTGCTGGCGACGGGGCAGGTGCAGGAAATGTCGCCGACGGTGCGGAAGCGCACGTCGCGGATTTCGGAAACGTCGCCGTCGCGTTTGGGCGTGAGCGGGGTCACGGGAACGAGCAGGCCGTTGCGCTCGACCACTTCGCGTTTGTGGGTGTAGTAAATCGGCGGCAGGGCGAGTTTTTCACGGGCGATGTATTGCCAGATGTCGAGTTCCGTCCAGTTGGAAATCGGGAACACGCGCATATTTTCGCCTTGGAACAGGCGGGTGTTATACAGCGACCACAGTTCGGGGCGCTGGTTTTTCGGATCCCATTGGCCGAATTCGTCGCGGAACGAGAAAATGCGCTCTTTGGCGCGCGCTTTTTCCTCGTCGCGGCGCGCACCGCCCATCAGCGCATCGAAGCCCTGTTCTTCGATGGTTTCGACAAGAGTCACGGCCTGCGCGGCGTTGCGCGAATCGGTTTCGCGGCGCAACACGACGGTGCCGCGTTTGATGGAATCTTCAACGCTGCCGACCACCAGCTCGACGCCGGTGCGCGCCACGGTTTCGTCTCGGAACTGAATCACTTCGGGATAGTTGTGCCCCGTATCGACGTGCAGCAGTTTGAACGGCAAAACCAGCGGGCGGCCTTCGATTTTGAAGGCTTTGACGGCGAGGGAAAGCAGCGCCACGGAATCTTTGCCGCCGGAAAACAGCAGCGCGGGATTTTTGGCTTCGGCAATCACTTCGCGGATGATGTAGATGGATTCGGCTTCGAGCCAGTCGAGGTGGCGGTTTTGAATGGACATGGTTGCTCTTTGCGGTAGTAGGGATTTTGATGCAGGTACTATAAAGAGGCCGTCTGAAAAAGGGAAAGAATGGTTGGTTTGGTGTAAAGATGTTTTCGTTATATGTTGGCAGGCCGTCTGAAAATTTTGTTTTCAGACGGCCTTAACCTTTTCGGTTTTTGCAGATTTCAAACGGCCTCAGCCGCTGATTTTCTTCATCCAGTCAAACAGCTCGTCCAAGTCGTAATCGCCGCCGTGGCCGACGCCCCACGGCAGGGCGTAATCGACGGTATAGCCGTTGTTTTGCAGTTTGGCGGCCAGAACGGCAGAGACGGCAAGTGAAGTGTCGCGGTCGTCGGTGCCGGCGCGGATGCGCCAGTTTTGCGGGATTTTGACGTCGGAACGGCCGATGTAGTGCAGCGGGTTCATCAGATTGACGGTTTCGGCGTCGGCGCTTCGGGCGTTTCTAAAGGTGCTGCTTCGGGCGGAAAACGCGGTGAAATGGCGTTTGTCGTCGGTCGCGCTTCCAAAAAGCTGGTTTTCGCCCGTACTTAAATCCACTCCGTCAAAGGCGGGCGGGGTTTTCTGGCGGCCGGCGGCGCGGGCGTATTTCCGAAAGTCGGCCGATGCGGCTTTGCCGTTTTTCACGGTCAGCCAGTCCGGTTTGCCCAAGTCTTTGCCCTCGTCGAGCCGGCGCTGCGCCGACTGTACCAAAAGGCTTTCGATGTGGCGTTTGAAACTGCCGTTGCCGTCTGAATCCAGCGTCAGCGCTCGGCCTTGCGCGTCTTTGAGTTTGAGGCTGTTGAGGTAGGCGGGATAGAGCGGTTTGAGGCGGTCGGAAAGGTTTTTTTCGGCGTCGGTCAGCGTTCCTGGTACCAGCTCGCGTTTGACGTTGTAGTCGAGCATGGTGATGTTCATTTTTTTGTAGTCGTTGACGCCGTTAAACTGCCATTCGTAAGCCATATCGGCGTGTTCCAAATCGGTAATCGGACAGTAGGCGGAAACGGCGAAAATACTGTCGTCGGCTTCGGCTGCGCCCAATGCTTTCAGACGGCCTTCGTAATCGCGGCTGCTGCCGCTGGCGCCCAAAAGCGCGGAGAGTGCGCCGCCGGCGCTGGTGCCGTTGGAGATGATTTTCTGTGCGTTGCCCGCCATCACTTTATCGTTGGCTTTCAGATAGCGCACGGCGGCTTTCAAATCCACAATCGCAGCCGGTGCTTTGCCGTCGGCTGTGGTGCGGCCGCGGGCGCCGGGCGAGGCGACGACGTAGCCTTTGGAAAGGGCGAGCAGCGCGGCGTTGGGTGATTTGGGGCCGTTCGGATCGCCGCGCTTGCCTTCGAGCGCGGGTTTGCCCGGTTCGGCGGGCATATAGCCGCCGATTTTGTTGGGAAAGAATACCGGCGCGGTTTCTGCGGTGTAGCCGTTGATGCTGCCGCCGTTGTAATAGGCTTCGGGTATGTAGATATTGATGGTTTCGTAGCGGGTATCGGTAGGACGTGCGACGTAAACGATGCCTTCGAAAGCGCGGAATTTCACGGTTTGGCCGTTGGCTTCGATACTTTGCGAAGTAGATTTCTGTTTGGAAAAATCCAAGTCGTAGGATTTTCCGGTTTTGGGCGCGGCGCAGGCGCATAATGCGGCTGCGGAGGCGGTCAGCAGAAAGCGGGCGGGGCGGTTCATGACAATTCTTTCAAACGGAAAGATAACGGGAAACGAAGTTACGCCGGCTGCGGTGGGCTGTCAAATGTGAGGCCGTCTGAAAAGTAGTGAACACATTTCAGACGGCCTGTGGATTTTAAAACGAGGTTTAGCGGATGCGGCAGGTGGTTTCTACAAAATTACCGTAAGGGTCGGTCAGACTGAGGATGCCGCTGCCGCCTTTTTGGTGCCATTCGGTGCGCTTGCCGTAGAAGCCGTTGCCGGCGGTGTAAAGCTCGCCGGAGGCAGCACGGCTGCGGTTCAGCGTGATTTCTTGGCCGACGGTATCGACGAAGAGGTTGATGCGGTCGATGCCGGCGCTGTATTTCACGGTGGCGGTCATGCCGTTGCGGCATTCAAAACGGCGGTCGGGCGTTTCGCGGCGGTCCTGGCGGCGTTGTTCGCGTTCGCGCACGCGGTCGTAATCGCGGTCACGCTTGTAATCTTGGTCGTAACTGCCGTTGCCGTTGTAGTCGCGATCGTAATAATCGTCGTAGGCGCAGGCGGAAAGGGAAACGGCCAATGCGGCGGCTAATGCCAATAATTTTACGGTTTTCATCGCAAGCTCCTTGCTTAGCTGTTGGAAAGGGCTTTCATTGTAAGAGAGGGCGGCAGCGGCGTATTTCCGATTAATCAGATTTTGCATACGGTTGGAAAAAGTTTTCACAAAATATACGGATTTGTTGTTTGGGTGAGACGCTTACCGGGACTTTTTGGCAATTTATCCGCAAAGCACGGTTTGAAGCGGAAAAATGCCGGGCAAGGCGGAAAGTGCAGCGAGGCCGGATCCCTGCCGGTATTTCCGATGCAGCAGCCGTGTTTTTTCCGCACGAATTTTGCCTCGTGATGGAATGACAATAGCCTTAAGGTGTAAACGATGCGGCGCAGCGGTATAATGCCGTTTTCCATTTTTCAGACGGCCCGATGCCATGCCCGCGCCTTTCCAAACCCGCCGTGTTTACCGCGCCGTTTCAGACGGCCTTAGCGGGGAAACCGATTTCATCGCCGAAGAAACCGCCGTTGCGCTGGTTTACAACGGTATTTCCCACGTCGTTTTGATGGCGACGCCGCAGGATTTGGATGTACTGGCGCTGGGCTTCAGTCTGAGCGAGGGAATCTTAAGCAGCCCCGCCGAACTTTACGGTCTTGAAACCGTGGAAACTTGCGACGGCATCGAAATCCAGATGGAAATCGCCTCCGCGCGTTTTCAAAACCTGAAACAGCGCCGCCGCAACCTCGCGGGGCGCACGGGCTGCGGCCTTTGCGGTATCGACAGCCTTGCGGCGGCCAAACCGCGGGTCAGCCCGCTGGCGCGTTCCCAGACAATCAAAGCCGCCGACGTGCGCGCTGCGTTGGCCGAACTCGGCAGCCGCCAGCCGATACGCAACCAAACCGGCGCCTCACACAGCGCGGCGTGGGTGGAAAACGGCAAAATCGCCGCCGCTTTTGAAGACATCGGCCGCCACAACGCGCTTGACAAACTCATCGGCTACGGTGCGAAAAACGGCCTAGACTGGGCGCAGGGCTTTGCGCTGGTGTCCAGCCGCGCCAGCTACGAAATGGCCGCCAAAGCCGCCGCCGTCGGCATCGGCTGCCTCGCCGCCGTCTCCGCCCCGACCGCGCTGGCCGTGCGGCTGGCGGAAGACGCAGACATGACTTTGATCGGTTTTGCCAACCCGCAGCGGTTTACCGTGTACAGCGGTGAAGAATGGGTTGAGGCCGTCTGAAAAAAGTGGTGGGTTGGTTGGGCTTCAGTTGTAGGCTGGGCTTCGGCCCAGCAAAATCAAGCGGAAAACTCAATTTCTTGCTGGACCGAAGCCCAGCCTACGCCAGAAGTTCAACCTACAACCGAAGCCACATAACAACGGCTAAAAAACAACCCCAAACCCCGTCCCCAAAATCCTTTTCAGACGGCCTTCATGCCGTCTGAAAACAATCACAAGGAACGCCGAATGAACACCCCCGTCAAACCTGCCATTGAAAAAGGTCTGTTTCACACACCGTTTTGGCTCGTGCCCGAGAAAGACGTTTTCGCCGCGCGCGCCGTGCGTTTTCAGGAATTGGCGCAGGCCGAAAAGAGCGAGTGGCGGCTTTATTTGGAACTGCTCGCCGCGCTCTGTAACGCGCAGGCCGTGGTTGCCGCGCGGCACGACATTGCGCTGCCGAAGCTGAACACCGGCGAAACCGTGTTGCCCGAGGCGTTTCAAGGCAATGTGCCGTCTGAATTTTTCGCCGTATTCACCGGCCTCATCGCGGAAATGGACGGCAAAACCAACCATACCGCCGCAGCCGAATTAGGCCGTCTGAAAAAACTCGACCGCAGCGAGGCCGAAGCGCTGGCGCAGCGCGTGCTGACCGAAAACACGGCAGACACCGACCGTGCCGCCGAAATCTGGGTGCAGGCCGCCTTGCAGATTGTATGGACGGCTTGGGCGGCGCAGCTTGGCGAAGACGATGTTCCGCCCGTCGAAGAGCGCGTGCTTTGCCCCTGCTGCGGCACGGAAGCCGTCGGGAGCGTCATCCTAATCCGCGGCGATCTGGCGGGTTTCCGCTATATGCACTGCCCGCTCTGCAACAGCCGCTGGAACGCCCTGCGCGCCAAATGCCCGACCTGCGGCGATGCGGGCAATGTGCGCATCTGGCAGTTCGACCAAAAAGCAACCCCCGACCTTGCGCCCGCTTACACCGCCGCCCACGCGGAAAGCTGCAAATCCTGCCACAGCTACCGCAAACTCTACCGCTTGGACGAGCAACAGTACGCCGACCCCGTTGCCGACGATTTGGCGACGCTGGGGCTGGATATGGCGGTGGGCGAAGAAGGGTTTGGGCGCGGCGGCACGAATCCGTTTTTGCTGCTGGGGGCGTGAGCGGTACAATGTTTGTCGGGTCGGTTTTGGGGTTTTGTCGTGAAATAACTTGAAAATCGAACTGCTGGGTTTCAGCCCCGCAACATGAGCCGGCTTGCCGGGCTGAAGCCCGGCCTACACCGTTGGTTTTGAGGATTTGACTGTATAAAACTCAGGTCGTCTGAAACTTTCAGACGGCCTGAGACCTTTGCAAAATTCACAAATATTGTTCAAAGGTCGTCTGAAACGTCAAATCCGTCATTCCCGCGCAGGCGGGAATCCAGAAGTTTGGGTTGGGTAATGCTTTTAAAACAAGCAGTTGCTAGGGCTTAGCTTTCTGTATTCCCATCTGCGCGGGAATGACGTTTACACATTTACGGATTTGATTTGTTTTTGCAAAAGTCCTAGCCTTTATGCTTTCATCAGTTTTTCATTAAGATTTCACTTGTTTCTTAACGGCTTCTACTACCGCTTCGCCCAAAATCCGGCTGCCCGCTTCGTTGAAATGCAGGCCGTCGTAGACCATCAGCGCGGTTAAATCCTGTTTGTACATCAAACTGTATAAATCATTGACAGAAAAGCCGTATTCCGCCGCCAACGCCTCGGCGGCGAGGTTGCGTCCGTGCAGATCGGCGAGGTAGCGGCGCGAAGGTTTGACGAGGTTGTGTACGCCCTCTAAAAACGGCGTGCTGTTTGCCCAGATGACGTTTGCGCCGGTTTGTTTGAGATGGTCGAAAATCTGCACAAGATTGCGGCGGTAGGCGGCGGGGTCGGTGATGGGGCGGGTTTTGTTGGCATCGATGCGGATGTCGTGCAGGCCGCAGTTGAGGTGGACGGTATCGCCTTTACCTGCGCCCGCCGTCCATGCAGCGATGTTTTGCGCGACTTCGCGCGAGGATTGGCAGTTTTCGGGCGGAGAAACAATGGTTTGTTCGGGAAGTGCGGCGCGGACGTGCGGCTCATAACCGAGCCGCACGGAATCGCCGATGAGGTAAAGCGTCATGTGGATTTCCCTTAGTTACAGTGAAATAAAATAAAAAATCTACTTCGTTGGCTGCGGCCGGGCTCAAAGAGGACGATTCACTAAGGCGCCGAAGTGCCAAGTTCATCTGTCCCGTACTACCCGTATTGTCCGCGCCTTGCCGTCTTGTATCTTTCTTATTTTATTTCACTGTATTTGTCATTTGTCTGTATTTGTTTGGTTTGAACGGCAGGCGTTCTGCAGAACAGAGGCCGTCTGAAAAAGTGATTTTATGAGTTACTTTTTCAGACGGCCTTAATTTGGCTCAAGTTTTGGACGGAAAATCGGCGACGTTCTGCTTACTTTTTGTTTTGTTGATAAAAATCAATTAACTGCTTGGCTTGCAGCATAGGCAGGCCAAAGCGGTCGCTGACAGCTTTGATGTCTTTGATTTCCGTACCCGTCAGGTTTTCGCCGACCCATTTTAGGTTGTCGGGGTTGCTTCTGATTTTTTCGTAATAAGCCTGCTTGCGTTTCCAGTTGCGCGACCAGACCAGAAGCGCGGTAAAAACGACGAGGCCGAGCAGGAGGTAGTTCATGAATTTCATCATTGCCATGAAGAGGGCTTTCTTACGTTAAAGAAGTTGGAGGGGCGGATTATAGTTCATTTTGATTGTTACAAAGACAAAGATTTCCAATGGTGTGCCCAGTGGTTTTTATACGGTCTTTGGGTTTGAAGGAAATTTGCAGGATTCGTACATGTTCGGAAAAGCGTGTTTTGATTCGTTTTTATTTAAATTTGTTCGTTTTGTCAATGTGTGAAGACATTTATTATCTATGCCGAATGTTGTTGCTGATGCCGCACAGGATTTTCTTTCTTTCTTTACTTGGCTTTTGTCATAAAATACCGTTTGTCTGTTTGCCAGCGCCCTGAAATACTGATAGGATTTCAGTTGTGCGGAAAGATGAAGCCGGTGTGGCCTGTTTTGATTTTTAAATGTTATCTAGTTGTTTAAACTTTAAAAAACAGTATTTGCCGGATGAGTAATTTCCAATGTGTTCGTTTTTGAAAATTAAAAATTTAAAAACGAAAAAATATGAATCGGTTTAGACAGGCCGATATTCGCAACCCAACACAAGGATGATGATATGTCCACCCAAATGCACGATGTTGATCCGATTGAAACGCAGGAATGGTTAGACGCGCTGAGCTCCGTTTTGGAAGCGGAAGGCACGGAACGCGCCCACTTCCTGCTTGAACAGCTGGTGAAATATACCCGCCGCCGCGGCGTCCATATGCCGTTTGACGCTACGACTGCTTATTTGAATACGATTCCGGTCGGTAAAGAGCAGCGTTCGCCGGGTAATCACGAGCTGGAGCACCGCATCCGTGCGGCCATCCGCTGGAATGCCGCCGCTATGGTACTGCGTGCCGGTAAGAAAGATTTGGAACTGGGCGGACACATCGCATCCTTCCAATCTGCCGCTACTTTGTATGATGTCGGCTTCAACCACTTCTGGAAAGCCAAAGGTGAAGGCGAAGAAGGTGATTTGATATTTGTACAAGGCCACGCTTCGCCCGGTATTTACTCACGCGCTTATGTGGAAGGCCGTCTGACCGAAGAACAACTCGACCATTTCCGTCAGGAAGTAGATGGTCAGGGTATGCCTTCTTACCCGCATCCGCACCTGATGCCTGATTTCTGGCAGTTCCCGACCGTATCTATGGGCTTGGGCCCGCTGATGGCGATTTATCAGGCACGTTTCCTGAAATATTTGGATTCGCGCGGGTTGAGTAAAACCAAAGGCCGTAAAGTCTGGGTATTCTGCGGCGACGGCGAGATGGATGAGCCCGAAAGCCAAGGCGCGATTGCATTGGCTGCGCGCGAGGGTTTGGACAACCTGATTTTCGTCATTAACTGTAACCTGCAACGCCTCGACGGTCCGGTTCGCGGCAACGGCAAAATCATCCAAGAATTGGAAGGTAACTTCCGCGGTGCCGGTTGGAACGTGTTGAAAGTCATCTGGGGCCGCCGTTGGGACGCACTGTTGGCAAAAGACACCGACAATCTGCTGAAACAGCGTATGGCCGAAGTGTTGGACGGCGATTACCAAACCTACAAATCCAAAGACGGCGCGTATGTCCGCGAACATTTCTTCAATACGCCCGAACTGAAGGCTTTGGTTGCCGATATGTCCGACGACGAAATCTGGGCGTTGAACCGCGGTGGTCACGATCCGCACAAAGTGTACGCGGCTTATTATGAAGCTGTGAACAATCCGGACGGCCGTCCGACCGTGATTTTGGCGAAAACCATTAAAGGCTACGGCATGGGCGCTTCCGGCGAAGGCCAAAACGTTGCCCACCAAGCCAAGAAAATGGATGTGAACTCGCTGAAACAGTTCCGCGACCGCTTCAGTATCCCTGTTACCGACGAACAAATCGACAGCGGTAACCTGCCTTACTACCGTTTCCCCGAAGACAGCGAGGAAATGAAATACCTGCGTGAGCGTCGCAACGCTTTGGGCGGTTATCTGCCGCAGCGTAATCCGAACAACGAGCCGCTGCCCGTTCCTGCGCTGGAAGTATTCGATACCCAACTGCAATCCAGCGGCGAGCGCGAGTTCTCAACCACCATGGTGTTTGTGCGCATCCTTTCTACCTTGTTGAAAGACAAACAAATCGGCAAACGCATCGTTCCGATCGTTCCCGACGAAAGCCGTACTTTCGGCATGGAAGGCATGTTCCGCCAATACGGTATTTGGAACCCGAAAGGCCAGCAATACACCCCGCAAGACAAAGATCAACTGATGTTCTACAAAGAATCTGTCGACGGTCAGATTCTGCAGGAAGGTATTAACGAGCCGGGCGCGATGGCCGACTGGATTGCCGCAGCGACTTCGTATGCAAACAACCGCTACGCTATGATTCCGTTCTACATCTACTACTCAATGTTCGGTTTCCAACGCATCGGCGACTTGGCTTGGGCGGCAGGCGATATGCACGCACGCGGCTTCCTGATCGGCGGTACTGCAGGCCGCACTACGCTCAACGGCGAAGGTCTGCAACACGAAGACGGCCATAGCCAAATCCAGGCCGACCTGATCCCAAACTGCGTTTCTTACGATCCGACTTTCCAATACGAGCTGGCAGTCATCATTCAAGACGGTCTGCGACGCATGTATGCCGAAGATGAAGACGTGTTCTACTACCTGACCGTAATGAACGAAAACTACGTTCACCCGGCCATGCCGCAACGCAAAGGCATCGAGCAGGAAATCATCAAAGGTATGTACCTCTTGAAAGAAGGCGGCAAAGGTGACAAGAAAGTGCAACTGATGGGTTCGGGCACCATTCTGCAAGAAGTCATTGCCGGCGCCGAACTGCTGAAAGCCGATTTCGGTGTGGAAGCCGACGTTTGGTCTTGTCCGTCATTCAACCAGCTTCACCGTGATGCGATTGAAGTCGAACGCTACAACCGTCTGCACCCGTTGGCCGAGAAAAAAGTACCGTTTGTTACTGCCCAGTTGCAAGGTCACGAAGGCCCTGTAGTCGCGGCTACCGACTACATCCGCAGCTTCGCCGACCGCATCCGTGCCTACATCCCCAACGATTACCACGTTTTGGGTACCGACGGTTTCGGCCGTTCCGACAGCCGTGCCAACCTGCGCCGCTTCTTCGAAGTTGACCGCTACAACGTCGCCGTTGCCGCATTGAGCGCGCTGGCAGACCAAGGCAAAATCAGCAAAGAAACCGTTCAGCAGGCTATTGAGAAATACGGCATTGCGACCGAAGTTGCACCGAGCTGGAAACGCTGATGTGTTTTTCAGACGGCCCAAGCGTGATAAAGGCCGTCTGAATATTCATCTAAGCGAAAGACAAAACCGCTTTTCAGACGGCCTATCTAAAGGCCGTCTGAAAAGGCAGACTTGAAAAAACCTTAATGCAATCATCAGATTGAAAATAACTAAGGAACAAAACGATGAGTCAGATTGTAGAAATCAAAGTCCCCGACATTGGCGGCCACGAAAACGTGGACATCATTGCCGTCGAAGTCAAAGCAGGCGATACCATCGCTGTTGACGATACCTTGATCACTTTGGAAACCGACAAAGCGACGATGGACGTGCCCGCGACCGAAGCAGGCGTTGTGAAAGAAGTCAAAGTCAAAGTCGGCGACAAAATCTCCGAAGGCGGCGTAATTCTGCTGGTTGAAACCGGCGCAGCCGCCCAAGCGCCTGCTGCCGCGCCCGCACAAGAAGCCGCACCTGCTGTGCCCGCAGCATCTGTACCTGCAGCCGCTCCTGCAGCGTCCAGCGGTGTCGTAACCGTTGCCGTTCCCGACATCGGCGGCCATGAAAATGTAGACGTTATCGCCGTAGAAATCAAAGTCGGCGACACCGTTGCCGAAGATGATACCCTGATTACTTTGGAAACCGACAAAGCTACGATGGACGTGCCTTCTACCGCCGCCGGCGTAGTCAAAGCCGTGCTGGTTAAAGTGGGCGACAAAGTATCCGAAGGTACGGCTATCATTGAAGTGGAAACCGCAGGTTTTGAAGTGGAAACCGCAGGTTCGGCCGCTGCCGCACCGGCTCCTGCTGCCGAAGCGCCTAAAGCTGCCCCCGCGCCTGCTGCGGCACCTACTCCCGCCGCACCAGCCTCGGCTGCTGCGCCTGCACCTGCTGCGGCATTCGGTAACATGCCGGTTAACGAAGCCGCATTTGCCAAAGCGCACGCCGGCCCGTCCGCACGCAAACTTGCGCGCGAGTTGGGCGTGGATTTGGGCTTGGTCAAAGGTACCGGCCTGAAAGGCCGCATCATGGGCGACGACATCAAAGCCTTCGTGAAAGCCGCCATGCAGGGCGGTGCGGGCAAAGGTGTGCCGGTTGCGGCTGCTGCTTCTCTGGGCGGCGGTTTAAACTTACTGCCGTGGCCGAAAGTCGATTTCAGCAAATTCGGCGAAGTCGAAGTCAAAGAGCTGTCACGCATCAAGAAAATTTCCGGTCAGAACCTGTCGCGCAACTGGGTGATGATTCCCCACGTTACCGTCAACGATGAAGCCGACATGACCGATTTAGAAGAGTTCCGCAAACAGCTCAACAAAGAATGGGAACGCGAAGGCGTGAAACTTTCTCCGCTGGCGTTTATCATCAAAGCATCAGTTACCGCACTGAAACAGTTCCCTGAGTTTAATTCTTCACTCGACGGCGAAAACCTGATTCTGAAGAAATACTACAACATCGGCTTTGCGGCGGATACGCCCAACGGTTTGGTTGTGCCCGTGATTAAAGATGTTGACAAAAAAGGTCTCAAAGAAATCAGCATCGAGCTTGGCGAATTGAGCAAAAAAGCTCGCGAAGGCAAGCTCAAACCGGGCGAAATGCAGGGCGCCTGCTTTACCATTTCCAGCTTGGGCGGTATCGGCGGCACAGGCTTTACGCCGATTGTCAACGCGCCTGAAGTGGCGATTTTGGGTGTGTGCAAATCACAGATCAAACCGGTATGGAACGGCAAAGAATTTACGCCGCGCCTGATGTGTCCGCTGTCGCTGTCGTTTGACCACCGCGTCATCGATGGTGCGGCCGGTATGCGCTTTACTGTGTTCCTAGCCAATCTGTTGAAAGACTTCCGCCGCATTACCCTGTAAGCGTTTTCAGACGGCCTGAAAAATATCCAAAGGCCGTCTGAAAATATAGGGAACAGATACAGGGTGGGTGTAAACCCACCATCCGGCTTAATGACTTGAATGGTGGGTTTCCCCCACCCTACAAAACCTGTTTCCATACAACAATACGGATTTTTCAGACGGCCTGTTCTATTTAAGGCTAAGGCCGTCTGAAACGGAACAATCAAAGAAAGATTCAAAATGAGCTTAATCGAATTGAAAGTGCCCGACATCGGCGGGCATGAAAATGTTGACATTATCGCGGTAGAAATCAAAGCCGGCGACACCGTTGCCGTTGACGATACCCTGATTACGCTGGAAACCGACAAAGCTACGATGGACGTACCTGCCGAAGCGGCCGGTGTGATTAAAGAAGTTAAAGTCAAAGTCGGCGACAAAATTTCCGAAGGCGGTGTCATTGCCGTTATCGAAGCTGCCGGCGCGGCCGAAGCGCCGAAAGCGGAAGCCGCACCTGCCGCCGCTCCTGCCCAGGAAGCCCCGAAAGCCGCTGCGCCCGCACCGCAGGCCGGCAGTTTTTCCGGCAAGGCCGATGCAGAATACGACGTTGTGGTATTGGGCGGCGGCCCGGGCGGTTATTCCGCCGCATTTGCCGCAGCCGACCAAGGCTTGAAAGTCGCCATCGTCGAGCAGTACAAAACATTGGGCGGCGTTTGTCTGAACGTCGGCTGCATTCCCTCTAAAGCCTTGTTGCACAACGCCAATGTGATGGACGAAGTAAAACACCTGGCTGCAAACGGCATCAGCTATCCCGAGCCTAAAGTCGATATCGACATGCTGCGCACCTACAAAGGTAACGTCGTCGGCCGTCTGACCGGCGGCTTGGCCGGCATGGCGAAATCGCGCAAAGTCGATGTGATTCAGGGTAACGGCCAGTTTGTCGATCCGCACCATATGGAAGTTTCCCTGACCAGCGGCGACGAATACGAATACGCGCAGCCGACCGGCGAGAAAAAAACCGTTGCCTTCAAAAACTGTATCATCGCCGCGGGCAGCCGCGTGATGAACCTGCCGTTTATCCCGCAAGATCCGCGCATCATCGATTCCAGCGGCGCATTGGCGTTGAAAGAAGTGCCGGGCAATATGCTGATTATCGGCGGCGGTATTATCGGTTTGGAAATGGGTACCGTGTACAGCACATTGGGCACACGCTTGGACGTCGTTGAAATGATGGACGGCCTGATGCAGGGCGCCGACCGCGATTTGGTCAAAGTTTGGCAGAAGCTCAATGCCCACCGCTTCGACAACATCATGGTCAACACCAAAACCGTTGCCGTAGAGCCGAAAGAAGACGGCGTTTACGTCACTTTTGAAGGCGAAAACGCGCCGAAAGAGCCGCTGCGCTACGACTGCGTTTTGGTTGCCGCCGGCCGTGCGCCGAACGGCAAACTGATCAGTGCCGAAAAAGCGGGTGTGATTGTTACCGACCGCGGCTTTATCGAAGTTGATAAACAGCAGCGCACCAACGTTCCGCACATCTACGCCATCGGCGACATCGTCGGCCAGCCCATGCTGGCGCACAAAGCCGTACATGAAGGGCACGTCGCCGCCGAAAACTGCGCCGGCCACAAAGCCTTCTTCGATGCGCGCGTGATTCCGGGCGTTGCCTTTACCTCGCCCGAAGTGGCTTGGGTCGGCGTAACCGAAGCCTCAGCCAAAGCGCAAGGTATCAAAATTACCAAAGCCAACTTCCCGTGGGCCGCTTCAGGCCGCGCGATTGCCAACGGCTGCGACGAAGGCTTTACCAAACTGATTTTTGACGCCGAAACCGGCCGCATTATCGGCGGCGGCATTGTCGGCCCGAACGGCGGCGACATGATCGGCGAAATCTGTTTGGCCATCGAGATGGGTTGCGATGCGGAAGACATCGGCAAAACCATCCACCCGCACCCGACCCTCGGCGAATCCATCGGTTTGGCTGCGGAAGTAGCGCTGGGCGTATGTACCGACCTGCCGCCGCAAAAGAAAAAATAATGCGCTCTGTCTGATGCATTGTTGAAACAAGGCCGTCTGAAACCTCAGGTTTTCAGACGGCCTTGTTTGTATGGAGAGCTGATCCGTACTCCGCAAAAGCCACTTTTGTTTTGAAAAATTCTTAAATTCCGCCCGAATTCTAAGTTTCCGGATTTCTGTACGATGCAGGAAAGAGGGGCATCAATGGCGGAAACTGTATCGGATTAAATACAAAACCGGTGGCTGAATAAGAAATCCTGGCAATATGCCAAACGTCTATGTTAAAATTTTATCATTTATGTTAAAGATGCCGTTTGAAAAAAGAATGGCTGTTTGAATTTCACATTACCTATATTTTACGGAAAGCATCATATCCATGAGTACAACCTCCCTACGCAAGCCTTTGAAAGCCAAACCGCTGGTTTACAGTATCCTTGCCGCTTTCTCACTGATGGGCAGCGCCGGCGCATCGGCCGCGTTTTCCGATATGCCGTTTTATTTGGACAACAGTAAGAAAACAAACAGCAGCGAGAATAAAGTCAAGCCGAATGTGATGTTGTTTATCGACGATTCAGGCAGTATGCAACAGCCAATTTCCAAAAAATCTCCCGAAATACGCCTTGACGTTACCAAAACCGCATTAGGCAGAGTATTGGATAAATATACGGACAAGATTAACTGGGGACTAAAAACGTTACATAACAACAATAACTCAAATTTATTGGGTTATACAGATAATTGGAAAACTGTAAAAAACAGTGTTGCTAGAATTACCGCATTAAATGGAACCCCTACCACCCGCCGTTATTATGAACTGTCGAAAGAGGTAATGGCGGCTGCAAAATACCGCTGTCAGAAAAACTTTATTGTTTTGATGTCTGACGGTGATGCCAATACAAGTTGTTGGCGAGAGCCAAGATGGGGAGAATCTCGCTTTGCTAAATGGAAGACGTTTGATTATTATGGAGATGACTATTTTGGCCGAAAAAATTCTGGCATATGCCAATATGCAGAAGGCGGTTTGTATGATACGGTTTGGGATAGGGATAACGGCCTGCGTTTCTTCAGCCAGACTTTTGCAACCAAAGATTTTAAAACCGAAGGCAATGATGCAACGGGAAAAAGCTGGAACGGCGCGCCGGGCGATCCTGTAGGCAGCGACGGTAAAAGCCGTTATTGGAAACAGACTGTAGATACCTTTACCATCGGTTTTGGAGACAGCATTTCCTCTTCAGGTGAGACTTATCTGAAGAATGGTGCGAGCAAGCCGGGATACTATCTGGCTGCCCAAGCTCCGGACGAGCTGGTCAGTGCGTTTGCCAAAATCTTTGATACGGTTGAATCGGAAAGTAAAAACAATACGCCCGTCAGCCCGGGGCCGGCCGCTCCTGCACTCTCTTCAACGGATACACCCAACGGTGCGGCTGTTGTCCGTCTCGATCCGGTTTCATGGAGCAGCCGTATCCTGTTTTATGATATTAACAGTAACGGCATGGTAAAAAGCACTTTTAAAGAACCCTCGTTTACAAATAGAAAAACGCTAATCAACATCAATGGAAAAGCCGAGTTTACCAATGATGCTTCAGGAACTAATGCTGTATTCGGTATCAGCGGCGGCCAACCTGCAGACATATATGAATGGAAAAATGTCTTATTGCCGTGGACGGCACGCATCGGTGATGACAAACAGCTGAATACATTGGCAAAAGATAAACGTTACAGCCAACAATACCGCGACCGTACCATTGATCCGCGCACGAATGCGCAGGCTGACGAAGACAAACGCAGCCTCGGCGATATTATCGGTGCCCCGATTACCGCGTTCGGCAAGCGTGTTCACGGCCGGCAGGATTTTCTGATTACCGCTGCCAATGACGGCATGGTGCATTTATTCCGCAGTTCTGCTGCAAAAGAAGAGCATCCCTATGATTTGAAGCTGAGCTATATCCCCGCCGATATGGAACGTGATGTGGGAACGGGGGGCGATACGGTCGGTAAAACTCTGAAGGAGCTGGCCGATCCCGAATACGGCAAAACCAAACCGCACCGCTATATGGTCAACGGCGGCTTTGTCGTGCGCCAAACAGCGGAAATCGAGGGCAGTAAGGATTTGCAGCAGACCTTTATGTTCGGCGGTATGGGACAGGGCGGACGCGGCGCGTATGCGCTCAACGTCGGCGGTAAAAACCGCGCCACCGGCAATTCTACCGGCTTGGATGCTGCCGAGAGTACATGGAATACCAGCGTGCCGCTGTTTGAAACGGCAAAAGGAGAGGGCAATAAATTGGGCTATACCGTCGGATCGCCGCAAATCGGCCGCGTTTCCGTCAAGCGCCTTTCAGACGGCAGCAAACCTGCCAGCCTGACCGAGGGTGTGCGCTATGCGGGCTTTCTTTCCAGCGGTTTCCGAAACAGTAAAAATTATGCGGATACCGAAACCGCGCTGTATGTTTACGATATGCTGGGCCAGGAAGCAGCGACGGGCAAGAGTGTGTCAGGATCTTCTGCGGGGCAGTTGATTAAGAAAATTACCGTTTCAGACGGCATCGGCGGTTTGGCCGAACCGACGCTGCTCGATACCGATTTCGACGGCGTGGTTGATTTGGCCTATGCCGGCGACTACGGCGGCAATATGTACCGCTTCGATCTGCGTGGAGAATCGCCGGATAAATGGACAGTCAGCAGGATTTACAAGGGTTTGTCCACTCAGCCGATTACTTCCGCCCCTGCCGTTTCCCGTTCGGCGACAAACCAATACGTTGTGATTTTCGGTACGGGTAGCGAGCTGTATGACGATGATTTGGTTGTCGGCCAACAGTCGGTTTACGGTATTTTTGACGATGTCGCGGTAAAAGATGTCAAAGAGGATGCTTCTAAAACGCTGTTGGAACAGACATTCGAAACAAAAAACTATGATGGCAAAACTTACCGTTTTCTGAGCAATAAAGCGATAGACAAAACGCAGCACAAAGGCTGGAAAATCAATCTGGCAAACGACGGTGAACGTGTAACGGTTAAACCGACCATGGTTCTGCGCACGGCACTTTTGACCACCCATACTTACAAGCGCGAAGTGACCAGTAATGTAGGTTCGGCCGATGTGTGTATTCCTGAGACAACAGAGACCAAATCGTCTGTTACAAGCTGGCTGATGAATATCAATGCGGAGACGGGCGGGGCAATTAAAAGCAATCTGGACGGACGGGTTGATTTCATGCAGAAAAACAGCAGTCTGCCTGCCGACATATATGCCTCTGCCCTGAAGCTGAACGGATTGATTAATTTTACTTTCATTGATCCGGGCCGGAAAAAAGTGGATGCAGACGGCAATCCGGTTATCGACGACAATCCCGTTACTGCCGACGGCGACAGCGGCGGCAGCGGCACGGACGGCGCGTTGACCCAATCGCCGAAAATTCCGAAAAACACCTGCTTCTCCGGCGGTAAAAACATTTCGAGAAAAATTTATACCAATGATGCCCAAGATTTCGACATCGGCGGTAAAAACTGCAGCAGCGTCCGCCGCATCAGTTGGCGCGAAATTTTTTAAAAGAGTAGGGCAGAACAAAGGCCGTCTGAAAATTCAGACGGCCTTTTCGCTAATAATCAAGGAAATGTTTTCAGACGGCCTCTGTTGCCTGCAAAAACCAACTTCATTTTCCCAACTTCTTCAATATTGCCTTCACCGTATTTATCCGCGTTTCCACATCTTCCATCACCGCTTCCACGCGCAGTTTGTCGGCGCCGGAGAAGCGGTAGTTTTTGTTGCTCTGCATCAGCAAAATGATGTCGGCGGGTTCGACGCTGGTATGTTTGCCGAAGGTAAACGTGGCGGCTTCGCTTGAGGCATCGATGCCGGAAATGCCCAGCGCTTTGGCGGAGAGGCGGAGACGGTGGCTTTCGATGAGGGTTTTGACGGGCTGTTCGGGCAGGCCGAAGCGGTCGACGAGTTCTTCGTGTACGGCGTTGATTTGCGCTTCGGTGTCGGCGGCGGCGAGGCGTTTGTAGAGTACGAGGCGCTCGTGGATGTCTGGGCAGTAGCTTTCGGGCAGCAGGGCGGGGCTGTGCAGCTTGATTTCGGTAGTCACGCCCAGCGGCGCGTCGAGGTCGGGCACGCGGCCTTTTTTGAGATCGCGCACGGCCTGTTTGAGCATTTCGGTGTAGAGCGTGAAGCCGACCTGCATCATTTCGCCGCTTTGGCCTTCGCCGAGGATTTCGCCGGCACCGCGGATTTCCAAATCCTGCATGGCGAGCGTGAAGCCTGCGCCCAAATCGTCGGCGGCGGCGATGGCGTCGAGGCGTTTTTCGGCGTCTTTGGTGATGAATTCGGGCGTGAGCAGGTAGGCGTAGGCCTGGTGGTGGCTGCGGCCGACGCGTCCGCGCAGCTGATGCAGTTGGGCGAGGCCGAATTTGTCGGCGCGGTTGATGATAATGGTGTTGGCATTGGGGATGTCGATGCCGGTTTCGATGATGGTGGAACAGAGCAACACATTGAATTTCTGCTGCAAAAAGTCGCGCATCACCTGCTCGAGTTCGCGCTCGCGCAACTGGCCGTGGGCGATGCCGATGCGCGCTTCGGGCAGCAGGGTTTCGAGGCGTTTGCGCATATTTTCGACGGTATCCACTTCATTATGCAGGAAAAAAACCTGACCGCCGCGTTTCAGTTCGCGCAAAACAGCCTCGCGGATGTGCGCTTCGCTGAACGGCTTTACAAAAGTTTTCACGGCCAAACGGCGGCTCGGCGCGGTGGTAATCAGAGAGAAATCGCGCAGCCCTTCCAGCGCCATGCTGAGCGTGCGCGGAATCGGCGTGGCGGTGAGCGTGAGAATATCGACGTTGGCGCGCAGGCGTTTGAGCTGCTCTTTCTGGCGCACGCCGAAACGGTGTTCCTCGTCGATGATTACCAAGCCTAAGTTTTTGAATTTTATATCGTCCTGCACCAATTTATGCGTGCCGATAACAATATCCACCGTGCCGTTTTCCATGCCTTCCAGCGCGGCACGGGTTTCCTTGCTGCTGTTGAAACGCGAAAGCTGGGCGACTTTGACGGGGAAATCGGCGAAACGGTCGGCAAAATTTTGCGCGTGCTGCTCCACCAAGAGCGTGGTCGGCGCCAGCACCGCCACCTGCCGCCCACCCATCACGGCCACAAACGCCGCCCGCAGCGCCACTTCGGTTTTGCCGAAGCCTACATCGCCGCACACCAGTCTGTCCATCGGCTTGCCCTGCGTTAAGTCTTTGATTACAGACGCAATCGCCGCCGCCTGGTCTTCCGTTTCCTCGTAGCCGAAACCGTCGGCAAACGCCTGATAATCGCTTTCGGAAAACTCGAATTTGAAGCCCTGCTGCGCCGCGCGTTGGGCATAGAGATTGAGCAGCTCGGCAGCCGTGTCGCGCGCCTTTTCCGCCGCCTTGCGCTTGGCTTTGTTCCACGCTGCCGCGCCGAGTTTGTGCAGCTGTACATTTTCCCGTGCCGCGCCCGAGTAGCGGCTGATTAAATGCAGTTGCGAAACAGGCACATAAAGCTGCGCCTCGCCCGCGTATTCGAGCAGCATCATCTCTGCCGCCTCGCCGCCCAAATCCATGTTCACCAAGCCCATGTAGCGGCCGATGCCGTGTTCCTCGTGCACAACCGGATCGCCGATACTGATTTCCGCCAAATCGCGCAACAGGCCGTCTGAAACCTGCGCGTGCTTCCTGCGCCGCGTGGTGCGCGACTTGGCGATGTATTGGTAGAGGTCGGATTCGGTAATGACGGCGAGGGGCGGTGTAGGTCGGGCATTGATGCCCGACGTGGGGGGGGATGCACCGTCGGTGTCGGGTATGAATGCCCGGCCTGCTGTGCCTGTCTGAAAACCATAAGCCAACGGTGTTACGGTAATTGCCAGCGGCGCATCGCTGTCCAAAAACGCCTGCCAGCCGTCCACGCTTTTGGGTTTCAGGCCGTGTTGGACGAAAAAGCCGAGCATGGTTTCGCGCCGCCCCGCGCTTTCGGCGCAGAGCAGGACCCGTCCGCCGAAGGCCGTCTGAAAATTTTGCAGCGCGGCCAGCGGCGTTTCAGACTGGCGGTTCACCGCCACATCGGGCAGATCGTGGGTTGCGTCCAAGTCCGGCAGGATTTGCGGATAGTTTTTCAGACGGCCTGCAAACTGATCGGCAGAGAGGTACAAATGCTGTGGATGCAACGGCGGGTAGGTTTCGTCGCCCTGCGCCATTGTAAAGCGCGACTTCACGTCCGCCGCAAAGCGCGCCGCCGCCGCGTGTACGTCGCCCATGCACACCGCCAGCGCGTCGCCGCCGATGTAGTCGAACAGCGTCGCGCATTCGTCTTCAAAAAACAGCGGCAGATAATATTCCACCCCCGCGCCGAACCGCGCGCTGCTCACGGCCTTGTAAACCGCGGCCTGATTGGGATTGGCGTCGATTTCGTCGCGGAAACGCGCGCGGAAAATCTTCTGCGCCTCGCCGTCGGTCGGAAACTCGTGCGCCGGCAGCAGGCGGATTTCGGAAACCGGCGCGAGCGTGCGCTGCGTGTCGGGGTCGAAAGTTTTGATGCTGTCGATTTCATCGTCAAACAAATCAATACGATACGGCGTATCCGCCCCCATCGGAAACAGATCCACAATCCCGCCGCGCACGGCAAACTCGCCCGCCGCGACCACATTCGACACCGCGCTGTAACCTGCGTCCACCATGCTTTTGCGCAGCGCATCCACATCCAGCGTCTGCCCCGTTTTCAGCCAAAACGTGCGTCCCGCCAGAAACGACACCGGCGCAAGCCGCTGCATCGCCGTCGCCACAGGCACAAACAGCACGTCCGCCGCGCCGCTTTTCACCAGCCACAAGGCCGAAAGCCGCTCGGAAACCAAGTCCTGATGCGGCGAAAAACGCTCATACGGCAGCGTTTCCCAATCGGGCAGGAACACGGCGGTATCTTGCGGGCGGAAAAACTGCCAGGCCGTCTGAAGCCGCAACGCTTGTTCTGCATCTTGGGTGAACACGACTTTGAGGTTTTTTTCAGGCAGCTTTTCGGCAAGCACCAGCGGCAGCGAACCACGCGAAAGGTGCAGCCAACGGGATTTTTGGGCGGGGGCGGGGATGGGGTAGGTCATGGCGGATGTTTTCGGAGAACGCGGGTGAGGCCGGCCGTCTGAAATGCGCTTGCGGGCGCAGCCGAAGTTTTTCAGACGGCAGGGGTTTAAAAAACGGTATTTTAGCAAAATCTGCCCGGCCGGGCTGACGGAGAACTTTTCAGACGGCCTGAAGCTGCGTCTGCTAATTATCTTTCGCTTTAACCGAACCCAGATAAATCGCCAGCAGCGTCAGCGCAGCGCCGCCCCATTGAACAGCGTTGATGGGTTTGTCGAGCCAAAAGTAGTCGATAACGAGGGCGGCGACGGGTTCGGTGAGCAGCAGCAGGCCGGTTACGGCGAGGGAGAGCAGGGGGATGGTGTAGGCAATCAGCCCCCACGCGAAGCACTGCATCACGGCGCCGTACACCAATAGAAGCGCAATGTCGGTCGGAGTGGCGGGAAGGATGCGGCCGGCGTCGAAAAACAGGGTCGGAATGAGGGCGAGCGCGCCGCCGGTGCTGACGAGCAGCATCAGCGGGAACAGCGCAGTTTGTTCGATTTGGTGGGTTTTGCGGATAAAAACCATAGAAAGTGCCAACATCGCGCCCGAGGCGATGCCGCTGACAAAGCCCCAAACGGCGCGGCTGTTGTGGCCGAATTCGGGGCTGCCGATGAGGGCGACGCCGCCGGTTGCAAGCAGCAGGCTGAGGGCTTGGCGCGCGCAGATACGTCCGCCGAAAAAGAAAATGTCGGTGGCGGTGAGGAAGAAGATTTGCAGGCTGTTGAGCAGGGTGGAAATGCCCGGGCCGACGGCGTGTATGCTTTCGTGCCACAGGGCGAGGTCGAAGCCGAGAAACGCGCCGGAGAGCAGGGCGGTTTGCACGGCTTTTTTGTTTTTGGGCAGTTTTTGTGCGAAAAAGCGCGACAGCAGCCAGAAAATCACGGCGGCGACGGTCAAACGCCAAAAGGCGACGGCATAAGAGCCGACGTTGACGGATTTGACGATCAGGCTGCCCAACCCGAAGATGATGCAGCCGACCACCAAAAGCGGCGCCGCGTGGCGGTTGGCGGAGTGGGGCATGGGTTTTCCTTTTGTGATGCGGCCGTCTGGAAACGGATTGGGTTTTCAGACGGCCTTTTGGGTGTTTTGTTGGTTAGATTGAGACCTTTACAAATAAAAACAACTGCTTAAAGGCCATCTGACACTTCGACTGCGCTCAGTGTGTAAGAACTTTTCACGGACATTTGATTTTTGCAAAGGTCTGAGGCCGCCCGAAAAGCAAGTTCCCGCAACTTTTCAGACGGCCTCAACCGCTCATTCCGGCAGCGTTTCAAAGCCCGCCACTTCCAGGCCGAAGCCGGTCAGGCCGTTCATTGACGAGGGTTTGCCCATCACGCGCATTTTCTGCACATTCAAACCCGCGAGGATTTGCGCGCCGGTGCCGTAGGTTTTTCTGTCCCATTTTTTCACTTGGAAACTGTTTTTCGGCAGCGTGCGGTCGAGCAGGGCGGCGCCGTCTTCGGTGCGGTGCAGCAGAATAACCACGCCGCAGCCGGCGTTTTGGATGTGTTGCAGCGCTTTGGGCAGCGGCCAGGTGTGGTTGGGATCGGTTTGGATGAAGTCCATCGCGCTAAACGGCTCGTGTACGCGCACCAACACTTCTTTTTCGGGCGAAATGTCGCCTTTGACCAGCGCGAGGTGGGTTTCGCCCGAGAGTTTGTCCACATAAACGTGTTGGCGGAAATCGCCCCACGGGGTTTGCACGGGGGTGTCGCCCATTTCTTCCAGCAGGCTTTCGGTGCGGCTGCGGTATTCGATAAGGTCGGCGATGGTGCCGATTTTGAGGCCGTGTTCTTCGGCAAACTTCAACAGCTCGGGCATACGCGCCATCGTACCGTCGTCGTTGAGGATTTCGCAAATCACGCCGGCGGGAATCAGACCGCTCATCTGCGCCAGATCGACGGCGGCTTCGGTGTGCCCCGCGCGCACGAGTACGCCGCCTTTTTGCGAGCGCAGCGGAAAAATATGGCCGGGTTGGACAATATCTTCGGGTTTGACGCCCGGCGAAACGGCCGTCTGAATCGTCAGCGCGCGGTCGGCGGCGGAAATGCCGGTGGAAATGCCGTGCGCCGCTTCGATGGAAACAGTGAAGTTGGTGCCGTATTGCGCACCGTTTTTCTGCGTCATCTGCGGCAGGGCGAGGCGGTCGACCAATTCGTCGTTCATCGGCAGGCAGACGAGGCCGCGGGCGTGTTTGATCATAAAATTAATCGCCTGCGGGGTCACAAACTGCGCCGCCATAACAATATCGCCTTCGTTTTCGCGGTCTTCGGCGTCGGTAATAATGACCATTTTGCCGGCTTTGATGTCGGCGAGGATTTCGGGAATGGTGGAAACGGCGGTCATGGATTGGCTCTCTTTCTCAACGGTTTCGGCGCGGTGGTCGGTATCCAGCCACAGCGCGGGCATGGTGGCGGCCAGCTCGAGTTTGCGGGCTTTTTTCTCGCCGAAGGATTTGTTTTTCAACAGCGCAGACAATTCGCCCTGATTAATAGCAACCGCTGCAATAAAGCGCGACTGGCGGCCGCCGTAGTGGCGGTCTATCCAGAGGCGTAAATTGCGGCGGCGCAGTTCGGTAATGTCCATAGCGGGTTGCTTTGCGGAACAGATAGGGCGGATTGTATGCCTGCGGTGCTCGGAACGCAAATTTGGTAATGTTTTTTTAAAATTGCTTTTTGGTAATGTTTTTTTGAATTGAGGCCGTCTGAAAATAAAACAGGTTTTCAGGCGGCCTTTCATTTATAGGTTAATATTGCTTAATCCGTTGAAATTCCTGTAAAACGCTCCATATCGACGTTACTTTTGATTTCAGAGGCAACGCCCACCATGAAAACATTTTTCCGTCTGCTTTTTGTTTTACTGCTTTGCGCCGCAGCCGCAGCGGGCGGCTGGTTTTACCATCGGCAAAACAGCGTGCCGAAAGAAGAAGTTTTGTCGCGCGAAGGCGTATTGATGCAGATTAAGCGCATGAACCGGCTGGAAAGCACGGCGTTTTACATCGACACCATTATCCGCACCGAGAAAAAAGGCGACTGGCGCAAACTCTGGCAGGATTCGCAAAGCGGGCTGTTTGTCGTGCGCGGCAGGGTTTTGGCGGGTTTGGATTTGGACAAACTCACCGCCGACAACGTAAACATCGTGGACGGCAAAGTCATCATCAGCCTGCCGAAAGTGGAAATTTTGAGCGTGGATTTGGAAAACATCGAGGTTTACGACATCCGCACCGGCGCCTTCAACCTCCTGCCGCCTGACCGCGAAGTGTTCAAAACCGTGCAGCAGGAAGCGCGCAAACAGGTACTCGCCAGCGCGTGTAAGGCCGAAATCCTGCAACACGCCAACCGTCAGGCGCAGGGGCAGCTTGAAAATCTGTTTGCGCTGACGAAAACGAATGTGTCGGTGTATCCGGATGCGGTGCCGGTTTGCAAGTAAGGGCGGGAACAGGCCGTCTGAAAATTTCAGCATTGCATAATATAAGGCCGTCTGAATCTTTCAGACGGCCTTATCCGTTATCCCCAAACCCTCCTTACTGCCCGCGCAAAAACAGTGCGTCTAATTCTTTCAGCGTCAGTTTCACCCAGGTCGGGCGGCCGTGGTTGCATTGGTTGCTGCGCGGGGTACGTTCCATGTCGCGCAGGAGGGCGTTCATTTCGGGAATGGTCAGTTGGCGGCCGGCGCGGACGGAGCCGTGGCACGACATGGTGGCGAGGATTTGGTTTTCGCGCGCTTCGACGGTTTGGCTGCTGCCGGTTTGGGCGAGTTCGTGCAGTACATCGCGGGCGAGGGCGGCAACGTCGGATTTGCCGAGCATGGCGGGAACGGCGCGTACGGCGAGGGTGTTGCCGCCCATGTCGGACACTTCGAGGCCGTAGGTTTTGAGGGCGTCGGCGTGGTCGGCGAGGGCGGCGCATTCTTCGTGGGTGGCGGCGAAGGTCACGGGAATGAGCAGGTGCTGGCTTTGCAGGCTGCCCAGATGTTTGCGCTGGTTTTTCATTTTTTCGTAGTTCACGCGTTCGGCGGCGGCGTGCATATCGACGAGCAGCAGGCTGCCTTCGGCTTGGGCGAGGATGTAGATGCCTAAAAGTTGGGCGATGGCGAAGCCCAGCGGCGGGGTTTCGGTTTCATTATTCGGGTGGTCGCTGAGCGTAGTCGAAGCATCAGACGGCAGCTGAACGCTGCCGAAACGCGCCTGTTCAAACTGTTTCAATTCCAAATCTTCGCCGTCGGTTTTCTGATACAGCGCGGCGTAGGTTTCCAGCGCGGCGCGGCTTTCGCGCAGGGTCAGGCTGCGCTGTTGCGGGGCGCGGGCGGCAGCGTAGGGTGCGGGCGCGGTTTTGCCGTAGGGGTTGGCGCTTTGGGCGAAACCGCCGAAGCTGCTTTGTGCAGGCGCCGGCGTGGGGATTAGGCCATCTGAAACCGCTTCGGTTGTGGGCACGGGTTCATCATTATTCAAACCATCATTCCCCGCGTTTTCAGACGGCCTGATGCCCATCATTTCATGCAACACGCCGCCGGCATTGCTGACGCTTTCGGTCCGGTCGGCGCGGGTGGCGGCCAGCGCTTTGTTGAGCGTGTGGAATACGAGCTGGTGTACCTGTTGGCTGTCGCGGAAGCGGATTTCGGTTTTGGTGGGGTGGACGTTCACATCCACCGCTTCGGGCGGAAGGTCGAGGAATAATACAAACGCAGGCGTGAGCGCGTTGTGCAACACGTCGCGGTAGGCCTGTTTGACCGCGTGCAGCATCACTTTGTCGCGCACAAAGCGATGATTCACAAAACAAAACTGCTTGTCGGTCTTACCTTTGGCAAAAGTCGGTTTGGCAATCGCGCCGTAGAGCCGCAGCGTGCCGTTGCCGCTGTCGATTTCCAGCGAGGCCGTCTGAAAATCCGCGCCGACCACCGCCGCGATGCGCTCGTCCAGACTCTGCACGGGATATTTGAACACGGTTTTACCGTCGCGTTTGAGCGAAAACGCAATCTGCGGATGCGCCAGCGCCAGCCGCTCGAGCATGGTGGCGCAATGGGCGTATTCGGTGTTTTCCGATTTGAGAAACTTGCGCCGCGCGGGCGTGTTGAAAAACAGTTCGGCCACTTCCACCGTCGTGCCGACAGGATGAGCGGCGGCGGCGGGCGCACTGAGTTTGCCGTCTTCTGCTTTCACGCAATAGCCGTGCGCGCTGCCGTCTTGGCGGCTGGTCAGCGTCAGGCGGCTGACCGAGGCGATGCTGGCCAAACCCTCGCCGCGAAAGCCCATGCTGGCGACGTGTTCCAAATCGTTTAAGGTCTTGATTTTGCTGGTGGCGTGGCGGTGTAACGCCAATTCGATGTCGTCGGCGTGTATGCCTGCGCCGTTGTCGGCCACGCGCAAAAAGCGGATGCCGCCGCCTTCGAGCTCGACATCAATCTGCGTCGCGCCCGCGTCTATGCTGTTTTCAACGATTTCCTTCAGCGCATTGGCGGGGCGTTCCACCACTTCGCCGGCGGCGATTTGGTTGACGAGATGGTCGGGCAGGGCGGCAATACGGGGCATGGCGGGCTTTCGGTCAGATGGCTTAAATGAGAACGGATATTATAGCAAAAGGCCGTCTGAAAAAGCTTTGCGGCTTTTCAGACGGCCTTTGCGGCGGATAAGCGTCAGTCTTTCCACCAAACGCCGTAAATCGGGCGGCCGAAGTGCGCCAAGACGGCAATCATGCAGATTTCAATCGACACCGACCAATAGATATGGCCGAGGAATTCGCTCCACAATTCGGCGGCGTTTAAGTTCCATATCCAGCCGGTCAGGCCGTCGGCGTATTTCGGGTTGCGGAAGCCGAACATCGGAATCAGCAGGCCGTGCATCACGACGGTAATCAGAATGCCGTAAAACGCGCCGTACCAAAGGCGCATTTTCGACCAATACATCGATCCGACGACGTAAACGAGGGCAAAAACGAAGCTGAAGCCCCAATGGTAAAGCGTAACCGCGCCGAGAATGCTGTTGCCCTGAAACATATAATCCAAAGAATGCTGGTTGAAGCCCAGCCAGCCCAGCCATGCGTCGATGTTTGCCCCCGGCGGGGAAATTTCGCCCGGCATGCGCGGCGGCATATTGACTTCCGAACCCCATTTCACCAGCGAGCTGATGAAGCCGCCGACCAGTGTCGTCCATAAAATGACTTTGCAGTTGCTGCTGTTTTTTGTACTCATATTACATCTCTGGTTTGAAGTTTTTGAAACTATATTTCAGACAGATTAAATCAAGATAAGTTCAATATAATATTTTGATATATATTAAACGAAACGTTAGGATAATCGGTTTTTTGTAAACGGAAGATGCCGAGGTGCAGACAGTGAATTCAAAAAATGCGTAATTTTCCTACCTGTCGGTATAGATAAAGGCCGCCTGAAAGAGTGTGCCACTTTTCAGACGGCCTCGCGGACAGCTTTTCAGCTCCTCGCTTCTGCTGTTTACAATCCCAGCGCATCGGCATGAAATTCGATATGCGCGTCGATAAAACTGGCGATGTGATGGTAGCTGTGACCGTAGCCTCGGCGGATTTTGTATTGCACGTCGAATCCGTGGGCTCGGGCGGCGTTGACGAAGGTTTTGGGCTGGAGTATTTCGGGGTAGAGTTCGTCGGTGTCGCCCTGTTCGATAAAAATCGGCAGTTTGGCGGCTGTGGCCGTCTGAACGAGCAGGGTTGGGTCGTAGGCCGCCCAAGTTTCAGGATTGTTGCCGAGGTAGGCGGTAAAGGCGTAGCGGCCGATTTCGGTATTCGTCGGGTGGGAGAGCGGGGCGAAGGCGGAAACGGCGGCGTAGCGGCCTGGATTTTTGAGGGCGATCTGCAAGGCGCCCATGCCGCCCATGCTGTGGCCGAAAATGCTGCGCTGATCGGTAACGGGGAAGTTGGCTTCGATGAGCGCGGGAAGCTCTTCGGCGACGTAGCGGTACATTTGGTAATGTTCCGCCCACGGCACTTGGGTGGCGTTGACGTAAAATCCGGCGCCGTGGCCGAGCTCGATGCCGTCTGAATCGGGCGTATCTCCGCGCGGGGAGGTATCGGGCGTGACGAGGGCGATGCCCCAATGGGCGGCGAAACGCTGTGCACCGGCGCGGATGGAGAAGTTTTCGTCGTCGTCGGTCAGGCCGGAGAGCCAGTAAAGCGTGGGCACTTGATAACTTTGCAGCGCCTGCGGCGGCAGGTAGATGCTGAAGGTCATGCCGGTTTGGCAGCTTGCGGAAAAATGGCGGTAGCGCGCTTGGCTGCCGTTGAACATTTTGTCTTCGGCGATGGGTGTGATGGCGGTCATGCTTGATGCTTTCTTGATTTTTTCGGGAAACGGCAGGCATTTTAGCAAGGAGGCCGTCTGAAAGAAATATTATGCCGACGGGCTGGTTTTTCAGACGGCATGAAATCTATACACAAACTCTGTGGATAACTTTGTGGGTAAACTCGGCATAATTTGAAAAACTTCTTTGCCGACAAACGGCCTGTTAGGCTGATTAAAAAATAGTCAAATAAAATTCTTTAAAATCAATAACTTGAAATTGAGATGAAAAAGTTTCGGCCGTCTGAATTAAATTTCCAAGTAAAACAAAGCGGTGTGGGGCTGTGTACAAAAATCCGTTGACACCCGAAAAATTATCAAAAATCTGCGCTCGGCGGTACAATACGCGCTTATTCCTTATATAGAACCAAATATCATGAAAGCCTCTCAATTTTTCATCTCCACATTAAAAGAAGCCCCCGCCGAAGCCGCACTCGCCAGCCACAAGCTGATGCTGCGTGCGGGGCTGGTCAAGGCCAACGCTTCCGGCCTCTACACTTGGATGCCGATGGGTTTGCGCGTGTTGCGCAAAGTGGAAAACATCATCCGCGAAGAGATGAACCGCTCCGGAGCGGTCGAACTGCTGATGCCGGTGGTGCAGCCGGCGGAGTTGTGGCAGGAGAGCGGGCGCTGGGAGTTTTACGGCAAAGAGCTGTTGCGCTTCAAAGACCGCAAAGACGCCGATTTCTGCATGGGCCCGACCTGCGAAGAAGTCATTACCGACATCGTGCGCCGCGAAATCACCAGCTATAAGCAGCTTCCGAAAAATTTTTACCACATCCAAACCAAATTCCGCGACGAGGTACGCCCGCGTTTCGGCGTGATGCGCGCGCGCGAATTTATCATGAAAGATGCCTACTCGTTCCACGCCGATTATGAATCGCTGGTGCGCGACGGCTATCAGCCGATGTACGACGCCTACTGCCGCATTTTCGACCGCTTGGGGCTGAACTACCGCCCCGTTGCCGCGGATACCGGCAGTATCGGCGGCACCGGTTCGCACGAGTTTCAAGTGTTGGCCGAGAGCGGCGAAGACGTGATTGCATACAGCGATGCGTCGGATTACGCCGCCAACGTCGAATTGGCGCCGACCCTGCCGCTTTCAGGCAGCCGCGCCGAAGCCCGTGCTGCGCTGGAAAAAGTGCATACGCCGAACGTAAAAACCATCGCCGCACTGGTGGAATTTCTGGACATCCCCGTGGAAACCACTATGAAATCCATCGTCGTCGAAGGCGAAGAAGAGGGCGGAATCGTGCTGCTGCTGTTGCGCGGCGACCATGAGTTCAACGACATCAAAGCCGAAAAACTCGCCGGCGTGAAAGCCCCGCTGACCATGGCCGCGCCCGAGCTGATCCGCGCCCAGTTCGGCGCCGACGGCGGTTCGCTCGGCCCCGTCGGTTTCGCAGGAAAAGTTTATGCCGATTTCGCGCTGGAAAAAGGGGCGGACTGGGTCATCGGCGCCAACGAAGACGACTACCACTTCACCGGCTTCAACTTCGGCCGCGACGCCGTCGAGCCGGAATTTGTCGATTTGCGCAACGTCGTCGAAGGTGATGCCAGCCCCGACGGCAAAGGCCGTCTGAAACTGGCGCGCGGCATCGAAGTCGGCCACGTTTTCCAACTGCGCGACAAATATTCCAAAGCCCTGAACGCCTCGTTTTTGGACAACAACGGCAAAGCACAAATCATGGAAATGGGCTGCTACGGCATCGGCGTCACCCGCATCGTAGCCGCCGCCATCGAGCAGAATAATGATGAGTGCGGCATCATCTGGACCGACGCCATGGCGCCGTTCACTGCCGTCATCGTGCCGATGAACTATAAAAAATCCGAAGCTGTCAAAGCCGCCGCCGACAAAATCTACGCCGAACTCTCAGCCGCCGGCGTGGACGTGTTGCTTGATGACCGCGACGAGCGCGCCGGCGTGTTGCTCAACGACTCCGAGCTTCTCGGCATCCCGCACCGCATCGTCATCGGCGACCGCGGTTTGAAAGAAGGCACGGTCGAATACGCACGCCGCACGGATAGCGAAGCGCAGAGCGTGGCAGCGGATGAGGCGGTGGCGCAGTTGCTTGCCGCATTGAAAAGCTGATTGTCAGGAAGCCCTGGCGCTTTAATCTTGCAGAGGCCGTCTGAAAACCTTAAAGTTTTCAGACGGCCTCTGCTATGATGAGGCTGCCGAATCTGTTTCTATATTTAATAAGGGGTTGCCATGAGCCATGTTTTGCTGGAAAACGCGCAAAAGCGTGTGAACAACATTTTCTGCATCGGACGCAATTATGCCGCCCATATCGAAGAATTGAAAAACGAAATGCCGTCTGAAACCGTTTTGTTTACCAAGCCGAACAGCGCAATATTGCGCAGCGGCGGC
Source organism: Neisseria chenwenguii (assembly GCF_002216145.1). Classification (NCBI taxonomy): domain Bacteria; kingdom Pseudomonadati; phylum Pseudomonadota; class Betaproteobacteria; order Neisseriales; family Neisseriaceae; genus Neisseria; species Neisseria chenwenguii. Next base: position 154,479 of record NZ_CP022278.1, on the reverse strand, counting down.
GAAATCCGCCTGCCGGCGTTTGGCGGGGATGTGCATTTTGAAACCGAGCTGGTGTTGCTGGTCGGCAAAGATTCAGACGGTCTTGCCGAAGGAGAAAGCTGGCAGACGCTGATTGCGGGTTACGGCGTCGGTTTGGATTTGACCGCACGCGATGTGCAGGGCCGTCTGAAAGAAAAGGGGCTGCCGTGGCTGAAGGCCAAAGGTTTCCGCGGTTCGGCCTGCGTGTCGGATTTTGTGGCGGCGGATAAGCTGCCAAATCCCGACAACTGCACGTTTACGCTCCACATCGACGGCGGTTTGCGCCAAAAAGGCGAAACGGTGCTGATGATTCATCCGCCGGCTGAATTGGTGGGCGAACTGGCGGCGGTTTTCGGTCTGCGCGAGGGCGATTTGATTTTTACCGGAACGCCCGAAGGCGTGGGAAAGCTGTCGTCGGGCAGCCGCCTGCAACTGGATTTGGCAGGCTTGGTCAAGGCCGAATTTACCGTTGTCTGATACGGCTGTTTGCGAAAAGCGCCGTTTATACCTTTTCAGTTGCGCCCTTAGGTAGAAATCGGTATTTTCGGATTCTATTTGATTTAGATAATGAAAGGCCGTCTGAAAAATGCCAACGCTTCTGATTGTCCGCCCCGAAGCACGCGCCCGCGAGGATAGGGAAACCTGCCGCCGCGCAGGGTGGGACGCACTCGTATTCAGTCCGGTTGAAATCGAAAAAGACGAAGCCTCGACAGGCCGTCTGAAAAATCTTTATGCCAATGCGGACGTAGTGTTTTGGGTCAGCCCGACCGCCGTCGAAACCGCTGCGCCGCATCTGGATTTTTCAGACGGCCGCAAAGTGCAGGTAACGGTCGGTCAGGCCAGCCGCAGAACGCTGGCCAAATACTGCAAACACGAAATCGTCGCCCCCGAAGACGGCCACGACAGCGAAGCCGTTTTGCGCCTGCCGGTGTGGAAAAATATGCCGCAGGGCACGAAAATCCTGATTGTGCGCGGACACGGCGGGCGCAATTATCTGGGCGAACAGTTGCGCAAAAAAGGCTTTGCCACAGGCTTGGCGGAAGTTTACTACCGTCAGGATAAGAAATTGAATTGGCAGGGTTTTAAAACCGACGACGTCAAAGCTGCCTATATTACGTCGGCCGAACTCGTGCAGCTCTTTTTCAAACAGATTCCGAGCGAATTCGCCCGATTCTTCAAAACCTTGCTATACTTCACCCATCATCCGCGCGTTGCCTCGGCATTGCGGGCAGCAGGCGCGGAAAACGTTAAAGTGGTCGCCGCACTCGATGCGGCCGTTTTGGCGGATGCGGTGCAGCCCGCTACCCCGCGCCAAACCGCCGACCAATCTTCTGAAAAACCGGTGCCGCAGCAAACGGCAGCCTCCGATACCGACAAACAGGCTGTGCCGTCTGAAAAAGCACCGGACAACCCCCATGTTGCCGTTCAACCTCTTTTAAAACAAGAGGCGGCGGACGGGGCCGGACATACAGGAAAAACCATGGCAGAACCGAAACAGCCCTCCAAACCTACCCCGCAACCCGAACGGAAACCCGAGGCGAAAACCGCGCCGCAGCCCGCGCCCGTCGTGCAAAACGCGCCTGCGCCCGTCATCATCAAGCAGTCCGGCAGCAAAGGCTTGGCAGTCGGTGCGCTGGTGTTGGCGCTTTTGGGCTTGGGTGCAAGCGGATTTTTGTTTGTTCAGGGACAAAATCTGTTGAAAAACCAAGAGTTGTCGTTTGCGCAAAAACTCGATAAAGCTGCGTTGGGCGAATCCGAAAACGCCTTGGTGCTTAAAGATGCGATCCACCGCCAAACTTTGATTCAGGCCGAGATGCAGCGGTTGGGCACCGGTCAGACAACTAATGCCGAACAAATCAAACTCACGCAGCGCGCCTATCAGGATTTGGTCAAAGGCCGCGCCAACTGGCTGGTTGATGAAGCTGAAAGTATGCTGAATCTGGCGTCTCAACAGCTGTTGCTGGCGGGCAACGTGCAGGGCGCTATCGGCGTTTTAGAGCATATCCAAAGCCGCCTGAGCCGTTTCGACCAACCTGAATTGCTGCCGATCAAGCAGGCGGTCAGCCGTGATTTGACAGCGTTGAAAAACCGCCCGTATGTCGATATTTCCGGTACGGCGCTGCGAATCGACCGCTTGGAAGCCGCTGCAACCGGTCTGCCGCTGCTGGTGGACGGTACGCTGACGCCGAGCGAGCGCGAAGCCGCGAAACAGGCTGCCGGCCGGTCTTGGTGGGAAAATGCCTGGGATAAATCTTTGGAAGCGCTCAAAGGCTTGGTCGAACTGCGCCGTTTGGACAGCAGCGATGCCATGCTGATTGCGCCTGATCAGATTTATTTCGTGCGTGAAAACCTGCGTCTGCGCCTTTTGGATGCGCGTATCGCGCTGATGCAGCACAACGGTGAAGCCTATCAGAGCGATTTGAACAATGCTGAAGCCGCGGTAAAACAGTATTTCGACCCCCGTTCGCCGGCGACGCAGTCTTGGCTGAAAGAATTGGCCGAACTCAAAGCGCTGGATGTGCGTATGGTTTCCGACGAATCGCTGAAAGCCAGTCTTACTGCCGTCGCGGTTTATCAAGACGGCGGCCGTCCGCAGGCGGACATTGCCGCAGTTGCCGCTCAGGCGGCGTCTGCGCCGGCCATCACCGCGCCTGCGGTAGTTCCGGCTTCTGCGGCCTCAGCCGCCTCCGCAGGTACCAGGGCGGCAGCTGCTTCTTCTGTTGCTGTGCCGTCTGAAAAACCGAAAGCCGCTGCGTCCGCACCGGCACGCCCGGCCGCTGCACCGAAAAAACCGGTTCAACAGGCACCGCGTCCGGCCGCCCAACCGCCGCGCGCCCCCCAATCTCAGGAATCGCAAATCGACCCGCAATTCCGTAAACCGCAGGTTCCGCAAATCCAGCAGATTCAGCCGTCTCCCGTGCAACCCCAAGCTCCGGGCGTTGAGCGCGTCATCATCAGAGGGGACGAAGAATGAAAAGTGTAATTTGGATTGTCATCCTGTTTGCCGTCGCCGTCGGCATGGCGCTGATTTCGGGCGTGTATAACGGCAATGTTTATGTGGTGGCAGGGCAGACCATGCTGCGCGTCAACCTTCATGCCTTTATTTTCGGGCTGATTGTTACCGTTGTTTTGCTGTATTTTCTCGTGCGGCTTTTGGCGGGTATTATAAACGTACCCGGCCGTATGCAGCGCTTCGGTACCGCCCGCAAAGGCCGTCAGGCTGCGGCGGCGCTCAACAGCGCGGGTTTGTCGTATTTTGAAGGCCGCTTTGAAAAAGCCGAAGAAGAGGCTGCGAAAGTGTTGGCCAACCGCGAGGCGGGCGACAACCGCATGCTGGCGCTGATGCTGGGTGCGCACGCCGCCGACCAAATGGACGATCTTGCCTTGCGTGACCGCTATTTGAGCGATATTTCCATGTTGCCGCAAAAACAGCAGCTTTCCCGCTATCTGCTTTTGACTGAATCCGCTTTGGGACGCCGCGATTATCCGACTGCCGAGCAAAACCTTCAGGCCGCCGCGCAGCTAAACCCCAATCTGACCCGCCTGGTGCGTCTGCAACTGCGTTATGCGTTTGATAACGGCAATGCGCTGGAAGTGTTGAACAAAGCCGAGAAGCTGGCAAAAGCGGGCGCCATCAGCGATTTTGAGGCCGCGCAATACCAAACTTGGGCATACCGCCGCCTGTTGGCACTGGCTTCCGATGCAAACGGCCTGAAATCCTGTTTGAAACGTATTCCCGAAAACCTCAAAGCCGGTGAACTTTGCGTGGAAATCGCCGGCAAATACGAACGCTTGGGTCTGTATGCGCAGGCGGTGAAATGGGTGAACCAGTATTATCCGCAAAACCAACAGGTTGAACTGCTCGAACCGTTTGTGGACAGCGTGCGCTACCTGAGCGACCGCGACCAGCAGAAAGCTATCGACACCGCCGATTCATGGCTGAAAGCCCGTCCGGATAATGCGCAGCTTCTGATGTATCTCGGCCAGCTCGCCTACGGTAAAAAACTGTGGGGCAAGGCGCAGGGCTATTTGGAAGCCAGCATCGCCATCAAGCCTGCCGTTGCCGCCCATCTGGCTTTGGCACGCGTGTTCGACGAAACCGAGCAGCCGCAAAAAGCCGAAGCCCAACGCAAACTGGCTTTGGAAATTGTGGCCGACGAGGAAGAAACGCCGCTTTTGGAAAAGAAATAAATCTTGAAGCATCAGGCCGTCTGAAAATAAATTTAAGGTTTTCAGACGGCCTTTTTCTTTGCTATGCTCACGTTTTCCAAACGCAACTGCCGTGGCCGTTTTGCAAACAGGCTGTCTGAAAATCCCGTTGGAAGGTGGGCTTAATCAATCCGCACTATGCTCAGTATAGTCAAACTCCTATAAAACCGAAGCAATGTAGGTCGGATACTTGTATCCGACAAACTGATGCAGCCTGAAATATCGGATTCAAGAATCCGACCTACGCTTTAAATAAGATTTTTGATTTTTAGGAATTCACTATAACCGGAAACCGGGATTTTAGACAGCCTCACTAAGAAAGACTGATCATGACCGCTTTAAAAAACGATACCTTTTTACGCGCCCTGTTGAAACAGCCGGTCGAATACACGCCGGTTTGGATGATGCGTCAGGCAGGCCGTTATCTGCCCGAATACAAAGCCACGCGCGCACAGGCGGGCAGTTTTCTCGATTTGTGCAAAAATACCGAACTGGCGACGGAAGTCACCATCCAGCCTTTGGAACGCTTTGATTTAGACGCAGCGATTTTGTTTTCCGATATTCTGACCGTGCCCGATGCGATGGGCTTGGGACTGTATTTCGCCGAGGGCGAAGGGCCGAAATTCGAGCGTCCGCTGCAACACGAAACTGATATTGCCAAGCTCGACGTTCCCGATATGGCACGTTTGGACTATGTGTTCGATGCGGTGCGCTCTATCCGTAAGGCTTTAAACGGCCGTGTGCCGCTGATCGGTTTTTCCGGCAGCCCGTTCACGCTGGCCTGCTATATGGTTGAGGGCGGCAGCAGCAAAGAATTCCGCACCATCAAAACCATGATGTATTCGCGCCCCGATTTGCTGCACAAAATTTTAGACGTCAACGCCCGCGCCGTAACCTCATACCTCAATACCCAAATCGACGCGGGCGCGCAGGCCGTGCAGATTTTCGACACTTGGGGCGGCGTGTTAAGCGACGCGGCGTTTAAAGAATTCAGCCTGCGCTATATGCAGCAGATTGTCGGCGGTTTGAAACGCGAAAGCGAAGGCCGCCGCGTGCCCGTGATTGTGTTCGCCAAAGGCGGCGGTTTGTGGCTGGAAGCGATGGCCGATATCGGCGCAGACGCGCTGGGTTTGGACTGGACGTGCAGCATCGGCGAAGCCCGCCGCCGCGTGGGTGGGAAAGTTGCGCTGCAAGGCAATTTCGACCCGTTTGCACTGTTCGGCACACCCGAATCCATCCGCGCCGAAGCCGCGCGGATTTTGGCGGATTTCGGCAGCGGCAGCGGCCATGTGTTCAATCTCGGCCACGGCATCAACCAACACGCCGACCCCGAACACGCCAAAATTCTGGTCGATGCGGTGCACGAATTGTCCCGCCGGTATCACCGTTGATGCGGAACAAGGCCGTCTGAAAAAACCTTTGCCGGCAGTAAAGCCGCCGCGGCCTTTTGTCGTAATCGCCGTTTAAAGCTGTTAAAATACCGGCTTCCCTAAACCGCAACACCACCAAATATGAATGCCGATTTGCAAATCCGCGCCCATACCCGTTATGCGTTTGCCGCAATTGTTTTGATGCTGCTGGCGTTTGCCTCTTTTGTAGCGCTGAAACTGCTGCCGCTGGGTTTGAGCCCGAAAGTGCAGAAAACCGCCGTCGAAACATCGCTGTATGCGCTGGTATTGTTTACTGTGGCGGGCGGCGCGTTTTCCATGCGCGTGGCGGTTTTGCGCAAACGGCTCGGAAAATAATCATGACAACCGAAATGCACATCCCCGAAGAAATCCGCTTGCAGCCGGGCCGGGTAGGGCTGACGCTGGTTTACGGCGGCGAGGCGAAAAGCCTGAGCGCCGAATTTCTGCGCGTTTATTCGCCCAGCGCCGAAGTGCGCGGCCATGCACCCGGTCAGGAAGTTTTGCAGACCGGCAAAGCGGGCGTTACCGTTATGGGCTTGGAACCCGTCGGCCAATATGCGCTCAAAATCACGTTTTCAGACGGCCACGACAGTGGTTTGTACGATTGGCCGTATCTCTACAAACTGGCGCATCATCACGACGAAATGTGGGCGGACTATATGCGCCGCATGGAATTGGCGGGCGCATCGCGAATCTCCACGGCGGCCGATGCCGCACCGAAAAAATCAGGTCATGCCTGCGGCAGCGGCGGTTGCAGCGGCCATCATTAAAGTATTCAATTTCAAGAAAGCAGGTTTATGAGCGATCACAAAACCCACTTCGGTTTCAGCACCGTTGACGAAAACGAAAAAGCCGGAAAAGTCGCCGAAGTGTTTCATTCGGTTGCGAAAAACTATGACATTATGAACGACGTCATGTCGGGCGGCCTGCACCGCGTATGGAAACATTTCACCATCAACACCGCGCGCCTGAAAAAAGGCGACAAAGTGCTCGACATTGCCGGCGGTACCGGCGATTTGTCGCGCGGCTGGGCGAAACGCGTGGGTAAAGAGGGCGAAGTCTGGCTGACCGACATCAATTCTTCCATGCTGACCGTAGGCCGCGACCGCCTGCTCAACGAAGGGCTGATCCTGCCCGTGTCGCTGGCGGACGCGGAAAAACTGCCGTTTCCCGACAATTATTTCAACCTCGTCTCCGTCGCGTTCGGCCTGCGCAACATGACCCACAAAGACACCGCGCTCAAAGAAATGCACCGTGTTTTGAAACCGGGCGGCACGCTGTTGGTGTTGGAATTTTCCAAAGTCTATAAACCGCTGGAAGGCGCATACGACCTGTATTCCTTCAAACTGTTGCCGCTGATGGGCAAGCTGATTGCCAAAGATGCGGACAGTTACCAATATCTTGCCGAGTCGATCCGCATGCATCCCGATCAGGAAACGCTCAAGCAGATGATGCTCGACGCGGGCTTTGACAGCGTGGGCTACCACAACATGAGCGCGGGCATTGTGGCGCTGCATAAAGGCGTGAAATACTGATTTTTAGTTTTGCAATGTTAATAAAAGGCGGCTAACGTAGCTTTACGTTACCGCCTTTAATGTTGTGTTAGCGAGACACATTACGCGGAACATATGATGTTTCAGCGGGTCTCAAAGGCCGTCTGAAGTTCTGTTGCAACGGTAAACCGGATTTTCAGACGGCTGTTTTATGCAATATCCATGCCAAAACGACGTTTATCCGCAAAAACTACTGCTTGTCATTTATTTTGGTCTTCGCCAATACAAATGCATACAATGGCGCGAAAATCAATCCGCGAGAGACTCCCCATGGACAACCAAGTCGAATCTTTCTACCAACAGGCGCAGGTGTTGCTGCTGCGCGACCCGCCTGATTACGAAAACGCCGTGCCGCTGTTGAAACGCGCCGTTCAGGCAGGTCATGCCGAAGCCGCGTTCCAGCTTGCCGCCTGCATGTTTGCGGGTAACGGCATCGAAGCTGATTTCGCCCACGGCGTGAAATTGCTCGAATTGGCCGCGCTCAAAGGCCATCTCTACGCGCGTTACAACCTGCTGCAAATCCAAGCGCAGCAGGGCGCGCAGACGAAAGACCAGTTTGCCCGCTATCTTGATCTGGCGCGGCAGGGTTTGGCCGAAGCGCAGCTTTGGGTAATGCGCGCATACAGCGACGGCGGCGCCGAAAACGAAGCGCTGGCGTGGGCGGAAAAAGCCGCTGCACAAGGCCATCCGCAGGCGTTTTATTTTCTGGCGCACCACTACCAATACGCAGCCCAACCCGCTTTGCAGAAAGCGCGCGAGTTGTACCACCAAGCTGCCGAACGCGGTCTGACCGCCGCCCATTGGCAGCTCGGCCTGCAATACCGCTACGGGCAGGGCGTTGCCCAAGATGCGCAACGCGCCGCGTTCCATCTCAAAGCCGCCGCCGAAAACGGCCTGCCACAGGCACAGACCGCGCTGGCGGAAATTCTGCTGCCAAACGATGCCGAACAGGCGCTGCATTGGTTTCAGACGGCCTCTGATGCGGGCAGCAGCGATGCCGATGCTGCATTGGCCGAAATTTATCTCTTGGGTAAACACGTGCCGCGCGACGCGGAAAAAGCCCGCCTGCTGGCCGAGCGCGCCGCCGAAAGCGGTCATTCAGACGGTCTGCGGCTGTTGGGCGACATTTACCGCTACGGATTGGGCGTTGAAACCGATGCCGAAAAAGCGCGTCAGTATTACCGCAAAGCCGCCGATGCGGGCAACATCGCCGCCTATCAAAAGCTGCTGTCCGACAGCGCTTTAAACAACCAAAGCGACTACAGCGAAACCAAAGCCGCCGCGCTGAAACTCCAGCAGGCAGAAGCTCTTTACCAGCAGGCCAACGCCGCCCATTACGGCCTGATGCAGCAGCAGAATTACGCCGAAGCGCTGTCGTTTTACCGCAAAGCCGCGCAGTTGGGGCACCGCAAAGCGCAAACCAACCTCGGCATGATGTATTACAGCGCACAAGGCGTGGCGCAGGATTACGCACAGGCCGCACAATGGTTTGAAGCCGCCGCGCTGCAAGGCGATACCATGGCGCAATATAACCTCGCCTGCCTGCATTTTCACGGTATGGGCGTGCCCCGCAATGCCGAAACCGCCTGCACATGGCTGCAACGCGCCATCAACGGCGGCCACAGCGAACGCGATACGCTGGGCGCGCTACTGGCCGAATGGAAAAAGGCCGTCTGAAAAAGTGCCGTCTGAAAACGGTGTTATGCAAATCAAAAAACCGAATCCCGCCGCCGCTCAGATTCGGTTTTTCTGCATTTTCACGTTATAATCCCCACAGTTTTCAGACGGCCTGAGACCATTACAAAAATCAGAAACACCAGCTTGTAGGGGCGGGTTTTACACCCGCCCGAACGCTAACAATTCTGAAATATTAAATCTTTTCAGTAATTTAAAGGTTTGCGGGCGAGTGTAAAACCCGCCCGTACAAGCGTTTCTTGAGAATTTCAGCTTTTTTGCAGAGGTCCCGGCCTATGCCCAATCCAATCCGTTCCAAGACCATGACAGAAACCGATCAAAACTATTCCCAAAACGACCACCAAACGCCTGAACACCACCGCAGCATCCGCAGTTTTGTCTTGCGGCAAGGCCACATGACCGCCGCACAGCAGCGCGCCATCGACACCCTCTGGCCGCAGTTCGGCATCGACTATCAAAACAGCCCGGTCGATTTAAACCGACGCTTCGGGCGCAGCAATCCCAAAGTGCTGGAAATCGGCTTCGGCATGGGAGGGGCAACCGTAGAAATCGCCAAACGCCTGCCCGGGCACGATTTTCTCGCCATCGACGTCCACGGCCCGGGTGTCGGCAATATTTTGAAACTGATTGGAGAAGAGCAGGTCGGTAACATCCGCGTCATGCGCCACGATGCGGTGGAAGTGGTCGAAAACATGGTTGCCGACGGCGCACTCGACGGCATCCACATTTTCTTTCCCGATCCGTGGCACAAAAAACGCCACAACAAACGCCGCCTCGTGCAAACCCCGTTTGTCGCCAAACTCCTGCCCAAGCTGAAAACCGGCGGTTATATCCATCTGGCGACCGACTGGGAAGAATACGCCGTGCAGATGCTGGAAGTGTTGAGCGGTTTCGACAGCCTGCAAAACACTGCCGACGGTTACGCCTCCACGCCCGCCTACCGCCCCGAAACCAAATTCGAAGCCCGCGGCAAACGCTTGGGGCACGGCGTATGGGATTTGGTATTCAAGCGTGTGAAGTAGGTCGAAATAAAATGGAAACAGGCCGTCTGAATTTTTCAGACGGCCTTCTGTTTATTTCAACCCTTTCGCCGGTAAATCCTGATAACCGCCGTGGTTTTTCACATTGGTATAACCCAGTTTTTCAGCGTTTCCAGCGCGGCTTCTGCACGCTTGCCGCTGCGGCAGTAGAGGTTGATCGGTGTATTTTTGTTCGGGCTGACGCTTTGGATTTTCTGCGCAATTTGGTCGTGCGGAATATTGACGGCGCTGTTCAGATGGCCTGTTTGAAACTCCTGCGGCGTGCGCACGTCGATCCAGATGCCTTTGCCGGCTTGGGACGCTGTCGCAGGGGCGGGTTGGGCGGCGGCAGCGAAACCGGATAGGCTGAGCGCAGCGGCGCAGATGATGGCGGAAAAGACGGATTTCATTCGGATGGTCCTTTCAGGTTTGGTGATGATGGTAGGCCGTCTGAAAATCGTCGCGCATTTTCAGACGGCCTGATGTGTTTTACCGGTGCCGGATTTCCCAACATTGGTGGATTTTTTTATTGCGGAAATCTTCGGGAACCGATTGTTTGGAAACGTCTTTTACGCGGTATTGTTCGCAGACGGCCTCATCGAGGGTAAAACTGCGCAGGTTGTTGGAAAAATAGAGCAGGCCGTCCGAAGCGAGCAGGCGCATGGCGCCGGTGATGAGCTTTTGCTGGTCGAGCTGGATGTCGAGAATGCCGGGCATTTTTTTGCTGTTTGAGAAGCTGGGCGGATCCATCACGATCAGGTCGAATTGTTTTCCTTCGCTTGAGGCCATCTGAAAATATTGGAACACGTCGGCGCGGACGATTTTATGCGCGGCTTCGTCTATGCCGTTGAGTGCGAAATTGCGCCGTGCCCAATCGAGGTAGGTGTTTGACAAATCGACGGTTTCGCTGCAAACCGCACCGCCGGTGGCCGCGTAAACGGTGAAGCTGCCGGTATAGGAAAACAGGTTGAGGAAGCGTTTGCCCGCGGCGGTTTCGCCAACTTTTTTGCGGGTGTTGCGGTGGTCGAGAAACAGGCCGGTGTCGAGGTATTTGTCGAGGTTGACCCAGAATTTGCGCCCGTTTTCGACGATGACGAAATCTTCGCCCTGCCGGCCGGTTTTTTCATACTGCTGCACGCCCTTTTGGCGTTTGCGGCGTTTGAGGTGGATGTGTTCGGACGGAAATCCAGTAACAAAAACAACGGCTTCCAATACTTCGGCGAGCCAGGCTTCGTATTCTTCGGACTGCATCAGCCAGCCGGTGTCGTATTCCTGAAGATGGATTTGGCCGCCGTACACATCGACGGCAAAGGGAAACTGCGGGATGTCGCGGTCGTAAACGCGCCAGGCTTCGATGCCGTTGCGCTTGGCCCATTTCATGAGGTGTTTGATGTTTTTGCCCAAACGGTTGGCAAACGGGGTAATGTCGGTCATTTTTCAGACGGCCTGAGTGAGGAAACACAGGCATTTTACCGCAGTTAACGCCGAAACGCTTGACCGCACGGGCGGGAATCTATAATATCCGCGTTTCGTCTGCGAAACTCCGAAAGCGTTCGGGGGTTTCTTTTTTTGAAGCCATCGTCTTCAACCTACCGCGTCTCAAAGGGCGCGTTCTCCTGATTGCTTTTTCAAGCGTATTTGTGCAGGTTGCCGCGATGAAGTTATAGCCGAAACGGCTTGCGACACCTTGTAACTCTTTATTTTCCTGTTACTTTTTCCTTGCTTCAGGCCGTCTGAAAACTTCAGGCGGGCGGTGTTGCCGTGTTTTCAGGATAATCATGTCTATCAAGTTCGCCGATTTAAACCTCGATAAAAACATTCTTTCCGCACTCAAAAGCGCAGGCTATGAATCTCCGACCCCGATTCAGGCGCAATCCGTGCCCGTCGCGCTGGAAGGCCGCGATATTATGGCTTCGGCGCAAACCGGTTCGGGCAAAACCGCTGCGTTTCTGCTGCCGACCCTGCAACGGCTGATCCGCCGCAGCGAGAAAAACGGCAAAGGCCCGCGCGCGCTGGTGCTCACACCGACCCGCGAGCTGGCGGCGCAGGTGGAAAAAAACGCGCTGACTTACGCGCAGAATATGAAATGGTTCCGCACCGTCAGCATCGTCGGCGGCGCATCGTTCGGCTACCAAACCCGCGCGTTGGGCAAGCCCGTCGATTTAATCGTCGCCACGCCCGGCCGTCTGATGGATTTGATGAACAGCGGCAAAGTCGATTTCGAGCGCTTGGAAGTGCTGATTCTCGACGAAGCCGACCGTATGCTGGACATGGGTTTTATCGACGACATCGAAACCATCGTTGAAGCTACCCCCGAAGACCGCCAAACCCTGCTGTTTTCCGCCACTTGGGATGGTGCGGTAGGTAAATTGGCGCGCAAACTGACCAAAAATCCCGAAGTGATTGAAGTGGAGCGTGTGGACGACCAAGGCAAAATCGAAGAGCAATTATTGTATTGCGACGACATGCGCCACAAAAACCGCCTGCTCGACCATATTTTGCGCGATGCCAACATCGACCAATGCGTGATTTTCACCTCAACCAAAGCCATGACCGAAGTTTTGGCCGACGATTTGTATGAAAAAGGCTTTGCCGCCAACTGTTTGCACGGCGATATGCCGCAGGGCTGGCGCAACCGCACGCTGATGGATTTGCGCAAAGGCCGTTGCAAAATCCTAGTCGCCACCGACGTCGCCGCGCGCGGAATCGACGTGCCGACCATTACCCATGTGATCAACTACGACCTGCCGAAACAGGCCGAAGACTACGTCCACCGCATCGGCCGCACCGGCCGCGCCGGCCGCACGGGTATTGCGATTACCTTTGCCGAGGTCAACGAATACGTCAAAGTGCACAAAATCGAAAAATACATCAACCGCAAGCTGAACGAAGTCATCGTCGAAGGCATGGAACCGACCCGCAAACGCAAAGCCGCAGGCGGCAAGCCCAAAGGCAAAGGCGGTTGGAGCGGCAAAGGCGGCTGGGGCGACCGTAAATTCGGAGACAAAAAAGACGGCAAAAAATTCGGCGGAAAACGCGAAGGCGGTTTCGGCGGAAAATCCGAAGGCTTCAAGAAACGCAGCGACGGATTCAAAGGCAAGCGCAAAAGCGACGGCGGCAAAGGCGGTTTCCAAAAACCGGCCCGCAAAGCCTGATCGGGGCTGACGAATCAAACAGGCCGTCTGAAAGTTTATGGCTTTCAGACGGCCTGTTATATTTAATGGTGCAACGGTTCCGGCTATGGAATCGGCAGCACCCGGTTTCCGTGATAGCGGTAATACGGGCGCGGCGGATAAGGTCGCGGATAGCCGACCGGCATGCTGTCTTGGAGGATGACGGTGGTGCCCGGCGGGGCATTGACGGTAACGGTTTTGTTGATGGTGGTTTGGTTGTGCAGCGGCAGGTCGATGGCGGCGGTGCGGCCGAACGGGGTTTCTTGATAGAGGCAGCCGCCAAGCAGGAGTGTGCTTGCAATGAGGAGTTTGTTCATGGGATTTCCTTTTTCAGACGGCCTTATATCAGCTGTTCGCCCCAATGCAGCTTTTGGCGCAGGGTTTTGAAATATTGGTAGTCGTTCGGATGCAGGACGCGCAGCGGGTTGTGGTAGCGGCGGATACGGATGCGGTCGAAGTTTTGGATGTCGAGGAACAACTGCCCGTCGAAATGGACGCGGGCGTCGCCGCTTTTGGTCACTAAAATTTCGATTTCGGATGTGTCGGCGACGGCAATCGGGCGGTTGGTCATGGATTGCGGGCAGATGGGCACGAGCGTGAAAATGCGCAGACCGGGTTGGAGGATGGGGCCGCCGGCGGCCAGCGAGTAGGCGGTGGAGCCGGTGGGGGTGGAGACGATCAAGCCGTCCGAACGCTGGGTGTACACAAATTGGCCGTTGATAAATACTTCAAATTCAATCATTTGTCCTGCGCCGCCGCGCGAGAGGACGGTGTCGTTGAGCGCGAGCGAACGTCCGCATTCTTCGCCGTCGCGCATCAGGAAAACTTCCAGCAGAATCCGCTCTTCGGGCAGGTATTGGCCTTCTAAAACGGGTGTCAGCCCTTCGGCCATGTTTTCGCGCGAAATTTGGGTGAGGAAGCCGAGTCGGCCTTGGTTGATGCCGATAACGGGCACGGCGCGGGGGGCGACTTCGCGGGCTGCGGAAAGGAAAGTGCCGTCGCCGCCGAGGACGACGACCAAATCGCAGTTTTTCCCCAAATCGGTTTTGCTGGCGACGCAGCAGCGCGGCACGTCTTCGGGGTAAACCGACTGCTCTTCGGCGGCGGCTTCGTCGAGATAGACGGTAAGTCCTTTGCCGAGCAGAAAATCAATCAGGGCACGGGCGGTGTCTTGGATGTTCGGCGTGTCGGGACGGGCGACGATGCCGATGTTTTGGAAAGGGCTTTTCATGGTGTTTTTTATGCTTCGGGGTGGTGATGCCGTCTGATGCTTCGACTTCGCTCAGCAACCGATTTTCAGACGGCCTCTTTGCGGGTTGTTTGGTTGCGGGTAACAGTTTGTATCTAAACAGCGTTTTTTAGGTAACAGGCCGTCTGAAAAGCCAAAACGGTTTTTCAGACGGCCTGCGGTTTTACAGCCAAATATCTTTTTCCAAACGGTCGAGCCGCGCGTTGAGGCGGGCGACGTCGTCGCGCAGTTTGTCCACTTCGTCCAGCCATTCCAATAAAGTGGCCTGATCAACGACGGGGGATTCGGGTTCGCGGGCGAATTCGCCGATTTGCTCGGCAATGCTGCGGCCGATCTGTTTGATCGTGTGGCCGATGGCGGCGGCGCGTTCGCCGATGTTTTCCGCCGCGTTGCTGCCGAACAGCCGCGCCAAATCGTTGCCCGCATCGTAGCGCAGGCCGCCGAACGCGGTCAGCACCGCCATGCCGAGCATCAAATCGCCCTCGACGGCAATGTCGCCGACGCCGGGTTTGTGGCCTTGCAGGATTTTCTGCACGGCGCTGTTGTGAAACGTCAGCGCGGTATCGGGCGCGGTGTTGGCGGTTTCCAGAAAACCCTGCGCACCGATGCGGCCTTGCAGGCGCAGGCCGGCGGCGTTGATTTGCACGGTTTTTCCGGCAAATTTCGCAAGCGCGCGCTGCTGCTCGGGGTTTTGCTGAATCAGGTGGTTGATGATGGGGAGGAGGGGGGCGGACATGATGGTTCTCGCAGGCCGTCTGAAAAATGGTTCAAACGGATTTTACAGGCTTAATCCGCCCGCGCCTATACTGCCGACTACTTTCCCGCCGCTTGTGTCCGCAGGGTCGAAACCGGGCGCGGCCAGGCCGAGTTTGGCGGCTTCGCGGGTATAAAATTCCGCACGCCCCGGATGGTCGGGTTCGACCGCGTTTCCCAGCCGCCGCCCCTGTGGGTTTGAGGCCGTCTGAAACAGGATTTCAACCGCCAAATCGCGGCGTATCACATTAACAGGGCGGCTGCCGCCTTTGATGTTCTGCCGCCCGCTCAAACGGCTGACAGGGTGGCGCTCGGCACAGTAAAGCCCGCCCAAACGCAGAATGTCGATATGGGGAATACGGCTTTCCAACAGCAGCTTTTCGGCGGCAAGCAGCATTTTCGCATTGTCGGTCTGCGGGTCGGGCGGCGCGGTTTCGTCGCAAAAACGCGGCGCATCGCCGTAAACGGAAGTACTGGAAGTAAAGATAAGGTGTTGAACTTGAAAAGATTCTGCCAATTTCAGCCATTGCGACAAAACGCCGCAATAATCCTTCAACGCGGAGGGCGGCAGCAGCCAGAACCAGGTCGGGTAGTCCGCCCATTCCTGCCAAAAGGCCGTCTGAAAAACACCGGCTTGATTCAAATCGGTAATGTCGAGGCGCAACGGCAGATTAATATCGTCGGAAGTCAGACTGCGCTTGAGCGCAACAACGCGGCTGCCGTGTTCGTACAGCTTCAGCGCCAGCGGACGGCCGAGATAGCCGAAGCCGTGAATGGCGCAGTCGGGGAGGGTAGGAGTGGGGTTTTCAGACGGCATGGACGGATTTTTTGCAAAAGGCGGAACTCTTTTCATGTTCAGACAGTCTTTGAAAAGTATCGGTTACGAAAGGTATCATCATGCAGGATCATCTTGAAATGCTGACAGACGCGGCTAAAAGGGCGCAGGCGCGCTTGTTGGCGGTGTTGGCGGGCTTGAGTCTGGAACAAATTAATGCCCTGCCGGTTCGGGAATTTGCGCCTTCGGTCAAATCGGTGGGCTGGCTGGTTTGGCACACCGCCCGTGAGCAGGATTTGCAGATTGCTGATTTGGCCGGACGGGAACCGCTGTGGACGGCGCAGGGTTGGAATAAGCGCTTTGGTTTCGATTTGCCCGATGATACGCAGGATTGGCGCCACACGCCGCAAGAGGCGGCAAAGGTGGTAATCCGCGACGAGGCGGTGCTGACCGGCTATCTGGATACGGCGACGCAGGCGGTGGTTGATTACCTGCGTCAACCCGATTCTGCTTCGCTTGCGGAGATTATCGACCGGAACTGGAATCCGCCCGTAACCCGCGCGCAGCGTTTGGTTTCCATTATTGACGATGCGGCGATGCACTCGGGGCAGGCGGTTTATGCGCGCCGTTTGATGGGGTTGGCCGATTGATGCGGCGTTGTGTTTTTTATCCGCTTTAAGCGGTTTTGCTGTTTGAAAAAAGGCCGTTTGAAAACTTTTGATGTTTTCAGACGGCCTGACCTTTGCAAAAATAAGAAATGTCTGCCTGTATGCCGTCTGAAACGGCCAATTCAACCGACGTCACTCCCGCGCAGGCGGAAATCCGGAAGTTTGAGATGAGTAACGTTTTTAAAACAAACAGTTGCTTGGATTTTGATTTCTGGATTCCCGCCTGTGCAGGAATGACGTCCGTGAAAGGTTCAGACGGCCATTCTGATTTTTGCAACGGTCCCGGCCTTTTTCAGACGGCCTTACAGCCGCACTTTCTCGACACCGCCGTTTTTGGCTTTGGCGACAAATTCATCCAGCCAGTTTTCGCCGAGGATGTACTTCGCCATTTCGATGACGATGTAGTCGGCGGGTATGTCGTTGTCGTCGCGGTAGCGGCTCAGACCTTGCAGACAGGCCGGGCAGGAGGTGAGCATTTTCACCGGCTGGCCTTGCGGCAGCTCTTTGAGGTTTTTCTCGATTTCTTCCTGTTTGCGGAATTTGACCTGTGAGGCGATGTCGGGTCGTTTGACGGCGAACATGCCCGATTCGCCGCAGCAGCGGTCGCTCAAGACGACTTTTTGTCCCATCAGTTCGCTCGCCATTTGGGTGGCGTTCATGGTTTTAATCGGGCTGTGGCACGGATCGTGATAAAGGTATTGCTGGCCTTCCACACCGTCGAGTTTCACGCCTTTTTCCAACAGGTATTCGTGGATGTCGATGATGCGGCAGCCGGGGAAGATTTCCTCGAAACGGTATTTTTCGAGTTGGTCGTAACACGTTCCGCAGCTGACGACGACGGTTTTGATGTCGAGGTAGTTCAGCGTGTTGGCCATGCGGTGGAAAGCGACGCGGTTGTCGGTGCTCATCTGTTCGGCTTTGGCTTTGTTGCCGCCTGCGTCCTGCGGATAGCCGCAGCACATATAGCCCGGTGGCAATACGGTCTGCACGCCGACATGCCAGAGCATGGCTTGGGTGGCGAGGCCGACTTGGCTGAACAGGCGTTCCGAGCCGCAGCCGGGGAAGTAGAACACGGCTTCGCTGTCTTCGGGAGTTTGCGGGTTGCGGATAATCGGGATGTTTTTATTGTCTTCGATGCCGAGCAGCGAACGCGGCGTTTTGGCGGGTACGCCTTTGGGCAGCGGACGGTTGATGAAGTGAATGACCTGCTCTTTAATGGAAGGCTTGTCGACTGTGGCGGCAGGGGCGGCTTTTTCTTTTTTCACAATCGGGAACATTTTGCCCAATTTGTAGGCAAAGTTTTGCGCCGGAAAGCCGGTTTGAATCATTGCGCCGCGCAGGGCTTTGATGGCTTTCGGATTGGTGGCGTTCAGAAACGCCATGCCCATAGCCGCGGCAGGAACGACGGTATCATGACCGGTTTCGTTCAGATAGTTGCGGATGGCAACGGTAACGTCGCCGAAATCGATGTTGACCGGACACGGTTTGACGCAGCGGTGGCACACGGTGCAGTGGTCGCCGATGTTGGTCAGTTCGTCGAAGTGTTTTAAGGAAACGCCGCGGCGGGTTTGCTCTTCGTATAAAAACGCTTCGGTCAGCAGGCCGACGCCGAGGATTTTGTTGCGCGGGCTGTAAAGCAGGTTGGCGCGCGGCACATGAGTCGAGCAGACGGGTTTGCATTTGCCGCAGCGCAGGCAGTCTTTCACCGATTCGGCAATCGTACCCAAAGACGATTTTTCCATAATCAGCGATTCCGCGCCCAGCAGCTCGAACGACGGCGTGTAGGCGTTGCGCAAATCCGAATTTTTCATCAGCTTGTGGCGGTTGAAGCGGCCTTCGGGGTCGATTTTGGCTTTGTAATCCCAAAACGGCTGCATTTCTTCGTCGGTCAGAAATTCCATTTTGGTAATGCCGATGCCGTGTTCGCCGGAAATCACGCCGTTTAAGCTGCGCGCGATTTTCATGATGCGGTCAACCGAATGGTAGGCCGTCTGAAGCATTTCGGCATCGTCGGAATTGACGGGGATATTGGTGTGGACGTTGCCGTCGCCCGCGTGCATATGCAGCGCGACGAACACACGGCCGCGCACGATTTTGCCGTGGATTTTGGCCAAATCTTCCAGAATTTTGATGTCGGTCTGGCCGCTGAAAATCTCGGCCAGCGGTTTCATCACATCGGCCTTGACCGATACGCGCAAACGGAAATCGCGGAACGCGATGAAGCAGCTTTCGTCGTCGCGCGCTTCGGGTTCGGCGAATACGGCTTTGCCGTAACGGGCTTTGTATTCGCCCAAAGGTGCGTCGAGATTGGCCAAGAGCCATTCCCAACGTTCTTTGACGGCGGTAACGTGGTTCAGCGCATGGGTGGCGCGGTCGCCCAACAATTCTTTGCTCGGCAGATCCGTACCCATCGCGTCCACCGGCAGGCGGCCTTGCAGGTAGTCGAGCAGGGCGGCGCACAAGGCCAGCTTGTTTTTAATCGACAATTCGATGTTGATGCGTTCGATGCCGTCTGAATACTCGCCCAAACGTTCGAGCGGAATCACCACGTCTTCGTTGATTTTAAACGCGTTGGTGTGTTTGGCGATGGCGGCGGTGCGGCTGCGGTCGAGCCAGAAGGTTTTGCGCGCTTCGGGTGTCACGGCGATAAAGCCTTCGCCGTCGCGCTTGCGCGTCATCTCGACCATGTGTTCGGCCACTTGCTGTACGGCTTCTTCGTCATCGGAAACCACGTCGGCCAGCAGCACCATTTTCGGACGGCCTTTGCCCGCCGCTTTGGTGGCATAACCGACCGCGCGGACATAACGCCAGTCCAAATGCTCCAAACCGGCCAGTTTCACTTTTTCATGACCGAGCAGGTAGTCGCGGATTTCCACGATAGAAGGGGTGGCGTTGGCGACCGTGCCGAAAAATTCCATACACACCGTGCGCGTGTGCTTCGGCATTTTGTGCAGCACAAACGCCACGTTGGTAATGATGCCGTCTGTACCTTCTTTTTGGATGCCCGGCAGGCCGCTCAAGAATTTGTCGGTAACGTCTTTGCCCAAACCGACTTTGCGGAATTTGTGGCCGGGGATTTCCAAACGTTCGGTTTTCACGACCTTGAGGCCGTCTGAATCCAATGTGTGGACATCGAAAATCGCGGTTTCTTCATCGTGGATTTTGCCGAAATTGTGGCGGACGCGCTCGATGCGCAGCCATTCGCCTTTCGGGTTGACCATCTGCCAGTAGGCCAGATTGTCGAGTGCGGTTCCCCACAATACGGCTTTTTTGCCGCCCGCATTCATGGCTGCATTGCCGCCGACGGTAGAAGCATCGGCGGAAGTCGGGTCAACGGCGAATACGAGGCCGGCTTTGTGCGCGGTTTCTTCCACACGGCGCGTAACCACGCCCGCACCGCAATGGATAATCGGATGTTTGCCCTCCAAACCGGGCAGTTCGACAAACTGAACGCCGTTGTGAATATCTAATTTTTCCGTATTGATGACCGCGCTGTCGGCATCCAGCGGCACGGCGCCGCCGGTATAACCCGTACCGCCGCCGCGCGGGATAATTACCAAATCCAGTTCGATTAAGGCTTTGACCAGTGGTGCCACTTCGCTTTCGCGGTCGGGATTGACTACCACAAACGGCAGTTCCACGCGCCAGTCGGTCGCGTCGGTAACGTGGCTGACACGGGCGAGGCCGTCAAACATAATATTGTGCGGCTTGGTGATTTTGCTCAAGCGCGCCAAAATCCGCGCGCGCTTCTGTTTGGTCGCCTCGAAGCTCTCGTCAAACCGCGTCACCGCCGCCTGCGCTGCGTCGACCAAAATTTCCACTTGCGGATTATCGTCGCGGCGTTTTTCGATTTCGCTCAAACGATGGCGCATTTCCTGCACCAGCGCAGCGCGGCGTTTCGGGTGTTCGAGCAAATCATCGACCAGATACGGATTGCGCACCACCACCCAAATATCGCCCAATACTTCGAACAGCATACGCGCCGAACGTCCGGTGCGGCGTTGGCTGCGCAAATCCTGCAGAATGTGCCAGGCTTCTTCGCCCAGAAGACGGATGACGATTTCTCGGTCGGTGTAGGAAGTATAGTTGTAGGGAATTTCGCGGATGCGCTGCGGGGCGGTGGTGGTCATGGTGTGTTCCGTTTTTTGAATTTTCAGGCCGTCTGAAAACAGTGCGGCTGTTTTTGGAAAGCCGTTAATGTAGTTTAATTTCCGTTGTTTTTCAATGCAGAAAAGAGAGTAGTTTGCATCGGGTACTTGTTTTTATGAAGGAAATTTTGTCAACAATCTGCGCGGGCGTAATCACACGGCAGCATGATGCGCCGCAGATTTTTCATGACGCCCCCACACCGTCATGCCGTCTGAAAAACCATGCGCGGCAGCAGGGCAGGAAAATCGCGCTTGCCGACGGCGGAAAATCGGTTATAATCACGTTCTCTTACGGCGGGTCTCCCCGCATGGTAATTCGGAACACCGGGTCAGGGGCGGAAGCCAGCAGCCCACTCCGATGCGTCAGTGCCGGGGGTCGGGCTCGCCGCCCGAATTTTTGAAAGCCTGTTTGCTTGTGCAAACGGGCTTTTTTCATACCCGCCTTTTTCAGACGGCCTTTTCCCCGCTGTCTTTCGACCCCGAATTCTTTTAAAATACCGCCCTACGATTATTTTGAGAACTTCTATGAATTTACACCATACCGTCGCCCTCGAAGCCGAAAAAGCCTTTGCCGCCGCGGGCATCGCCGCTGCGCCTGTTGTTTTGCAACCCGCGAAAAACGCCGATTTCGGCGATTTCCAAATCAACGGCGTGATGGGCGCGGCGAAAAAAGCCGGGCAAAATCCGCGCGAGCTGGCGCAGAAAGTTGCCGGCGTGCTGGCGGGAAATGCCGTTATCGAATCGGCAGAAGTTGCAGGCCCGGGCTTTATCAACCTGCGTTTGCGCGCCGACTTTTTGGCGCAAAATATTCAGACGGCCTTGAACGACGCGCGTTTGGGCGTGGCTAAAAACGCTGCGCCGAAAACCGTTGTCATCGATTATTCTTCGCCGAATTTGGCTAAAGAAATGCATGTCGGCCATTTGCGTTCCAGCATTATCGGTGACAGCATTTCGCGCGTTTTAGAATTTTTAGGCGATAAAGTTATCCGCCAAAACCACGTCGGCGACTGGGGTACGCAGTTCGGCATGTTGGTCGCCTATATGGTTGAACAGCAAAAAGAAAATGCGCAATTTGAGCTGGCGGATTTAGAGCAGTTTTACCGCAACGCCAAAGTGCGCTTCGACGAAGACCCCGCATTTGCCGACACCGCGCGCGAATATGTGGTCAAACTTCAAGGCGGTGATGCGCAAGTGCTTGAATTGTGGAAACAGTTTGTTGAAATTTCCTTGAGTCACGCGCAAGCAGTTTACCAAACTCTGGGCTTGAAACTTCACCCCGAAGATGTGGCCGGCGAATCGCTCTACAACGACGATTTACAGCCCGTTATCGACGATTTGACCGCCAAAGGTCTGGCGGTCGAAGACGACGGCGCGAAGGTCGTGTTTTTGGAAGAATTTAAAAACAAAGAAGGCGAGCCGGCGGCGTTTATCGTGCAGAAAAAAGGCGGCGGATTTTTATACGCTTCCACCGATTTGGCCTGTATGCGCTACCGCGTAGGCTGTCTGAAAGGTGACCGTTTGCTGTATGTGGTCGATCACCGCCAAGGTTTGCATTTCGAGCAATTGTTTACCACTTCGCGCAAAGCAGGCTATCTTCCGGAAAACGTTTCCGCTGAATTTATCGGTTTCGGCACGATGATGGGCAAAGACGGCAAGCCGTTTAAAACCCGTTCGGGCGATACCGTGAAGCTGGTGGATTTGCTCGATGAAGCGGTGGAACGCGCGACTGAATTGGTTCAAACCAAAAATCCTGATTTGGGCGCGGAAGAAGTGGCGCAAATCTCCAAAACGGTCGGCATCGGTGCAGTCAAATACGCCGATTTGAGTAAAAACCGTACCAGCGCTTATGTCTTCGACTGGGATGCGATGTTGAGCTTCGAAGGCAACACCGCGCCCTACCTGCAATACGCCTATACCCGCGTGCAATCCGTCTTCCGCAAAGCGGGCAAATGGAATGTTCAGACGGCCTTAAGCCTCACCGAGCCGCTGGAAAAACAGCTTGCCGTTGAGCTGCTGAAATTTGAAGACGTCTTGCAAAGCGTGGCGGAAACGTCTTATCCGCACTATCTGGCCGCCTATCTTTACCAGGTTGCCACGCTGTTTTCCCGTTTCTACGAAGCCTGCCCGATTCTTAAAGCCGAAGGCCAAACCCGCAACACCCGTCTGCAACTGGCCAAACTGACCGGCGGCACGCTGAAGCAGGGCTTGGAACTGCTCGGCATCGAAACGCTGGAAGTGATGTAAGGCCGTCTGAAAATGGCCGTTTGAAATTTGATTACTGATGTTTTACAGCCCGAACGGCGACACCGTGCGGGCTGTTTTTTTGTCTGAAAATTTCAAAAAACCTCAAAAATATACCGTTAAAACTGTTTTTATACCGACTATCCGATATCCAAAATTCACTATTTCATATGACATCAATACTCTTGGTAACAATTTTGCATCAATATAAATTCTAAAATAAAACAATGCAATATTTAAAAAGGGTATAAAAATTATTGCGTCATTATTTCCGTTTACATAACATTGCAGTAAATCTTAAGTGAATATGCAAATAGCTTTGTTAATTTTCGTTTAACTTTTTATATTTTAAAAAATATAAAACAGACAAAATATAACAAAATAAAATATGCAATAGAGCTTAAAAGATTTTTACAAAAGAGCGGATAAATCCGCAACACTTAAAACACTTACGGGACTTTCAAAATGCAAAAAACCAACCAGACTGCACAAGCGGCAGTCAAACAGACTTCGTCTGTCCAAAATCTGCACATTCAAAACGAGCCGCCCCTCGACGAAGCCGTTCTGAATGCCGAAAACGCGCAAAATGCCGTGCTCTCCGACGTTTTAACCGATGGTTCTGCCCCACGCGAATGGCTGCCCCTGCCTGAAGAAGAAGCTTCGGCAGAAGCCGGCAAAACCGCAAAAGCCGCCGCACCGAAATCTGCAGCCAATCAAACTTACGACATTGCGCTGAACACTCCTGAATCTTATCTGGACACCCCCGCCTCCTACCTCGCCGAACAGATAGAAGTTGCCGCCCAATCCGGTATCGGCCGCAACCTACTGTACACACTCGGCGGACTCGGCGGTGCAGGCTTGGCCGGTGCAGCCGCTGGTGGTGGCGGTGGCGGTTCAGACAGCCAAAGCACAGACGATGCCGCTGCCGAGAAAGCCGCTGCCGAGAAAGCCGCTGCCGAGAAAGCCGCTGCCGAGAAAGCCGCTGCCGAGAAAGCCGCTGCCGAGAAAGCCGCTGCCGAGAAAGCCGCTGCCGAGAAAGCCGCTGCCGAGAAAGCCGCTGCCGAGAAAGCCGCTGCCGAGAAAGCCGCTGCCGAGAAAGCCGCTGCCGAGAAAGCCGCTGCCGAGAAAGCCGCTGCCGAGAAAGCCGCTGCCGAGAAAGCCGCTGCCGAGAAAGCCGCTGCCGAGAAAGCCGCTGCCGAGAAAGCCGCTGCCGAGAAAGCCGCTGCCGAGAAAGCCGCTGCCGAGAAAGCCGCTGCCGAGAAAGCCGCTGCCGAGAAAGCCGCTGCCGAGAAAGCCGCTGCTGAAAAAGCCGCTGCCGAGAAAGCTGCTGCCGAGAAAGTTGCTGCCGAGAAAGCTGGCACCACTGAAAAAACTGATGGAACAACTGAATCAACTGACAAAAAAGTTGCTCATGTGATTGAAAAATCCGACGTTGACTATTCCGCCGATTCCACCGTTACCGACCACAAAACATTTATCGCAGCCGACGGAAAAACCATCGCTTATAAAATCCACCACACCGAAAAATACGGCAAATACATCGACGCTGCTGATTTCGGTACCGACCAAAGCGGCAAAACCGACAGCCTCGCTGCGATTAAAAATGCGCTGGCGGCGGCTCATGCCGAAAATGCGGCGGTTTATCTCGGCGGCAAGCTGTATATTTCCGACCAAATCGTTATCAATAAATCGTTAAACGGTGTTACCGCGCTCTTCGGCGACGGTATGGGCGAGACTGAAATTTCGTTCGACAAAGCGCAAACCGGTGTGTTCAACTCCAATTCCAACGAAGACGACATCCGCGCGTTTGCCGGCATTCTGGTGGACGGCGTCAACGGTGTAACCGTTGCCGATTTGTCGGTTGAATATACCAACAATGATTTTTACCGCAAAGGCCAAAGCTACTTCGGCAAAGTCAGCGGCATTTTGGTCAACGATGCCGGCGACACCTTGATTAGCGGCGTCGAAGTATCCGGTGTCAACCGTGCCGGCGTGATTTTCACTTCAACGGAAACGTTAACCCGCGATCCGCGCAGTGTACAAGGCCGTACCTACAAAGCCCGTCTGATTCGCAACGAAATCGACGAAGACGATGCCAATCTGCCTTGGGGTGAAAACAACCGCATCGAGAACAGCTACCTGCACAACAACCGCGTTGCCGGCGCACTGGTTTCCTACCAGAAAAACTTTACCGCAGACGGCAACACCCTGTCGTGGAACGGCCATGAAGCCGACGGCGGCACCGGTTACGGCATTGCCACTATGGCCGGCAGCTACAACAAAGGTATTACCTTTACCAATAACTATACCGACCATAACTACCGCAAAGGCTTGGATTCGCACGACGGTACCGACATCACCATCGTCGGCAATGTCTCCAACGGCGACCGTCTCTACGGCATTGCCGTGTACAACCGCCAATTTGCCATGGACAAAGTCAAAATCGCTGACAACACCGTTATTCAAGATGCCGCGTTTCGTTTGATCAACGACGACGACTTGGGTACCCGTTACCAAGGCTATTCCGCCATCCAACTGCAAACCAACACCCAGCGCCGTGATCTGCATACTGATGATGCTGTTTACGAAATTACCGGTAACAAAATCAGCGGATTAGATGTACTCAACAAAGCCATGCAGACCTACGCTATCGAGTTCCGCAACTACGAGCACAGCATCGACTACACCGCCAACATTACCGGCAATACCATCACAGGCGAAGCAACACGCTATCTGATTGCCGTATTGAACGATACTTCGCTCAATAAAGTAGCCGGCGCCGGTTCAGGCACTATCAACATTAGCGGCAACACCGCTGAAATCGGCGAAATCCTGAACGGTTCGGTTGCAGTCTATGTACAGGAAAGCGGTATGACCGATACCCTGCGCGGCAGTGTAACCGTCAGCGACAACAACCTGACCATCGGCAAATCCAACGGTACGGTCGAGGCCATCCAATTAATCGGCAACGCCGAAACCTACACCGTAACCGACAACACGCTGACCCTGCACGGTACGATGGACAAATCCATCATCAGCATTCTCGGCCGTTCCGGCAGCGAAAACGTCAGCGCGACAGTTAGCGACAACACCATCAACAGCGATGTTGTGAACGCAAAAACGCTGTATAAAGGTTGGATTGAAACCAGCAAAGCTTCTTTCATCGCCGTGGACAATACTTACAACGGCAAAGCCGTCGATGTCCGCTCCAACGTAGAAAGCGACGACTTAGAAGCCTTCCAAGCCGCCAAAGCCGCTGCCGATGCAAAAGACCCTGAACTGACCACCGTCTTCGACCTCGAGGCTGATTCGTTCAACATCAGTTCGCTCTTTACCGCCTACGATGCCGCCCATATCAATGCCGACACAGAGCATTACGAATATGCCGGCCTCAACGATACCTTTACCATCAATACCGAAGAACATGCGGCAGTGATTTGATGATTTGGTAAGAGGCCGTCTGAAAACAGCAAACCGCAGGTCGGGCATCTGAATCCGGCGAGTTTGAAAGTCCTGTACCGGATTGGATGCTCAACCTACGGCTCTGTCGGGAGGACGCTCCCAACCCCAAAGGCCGTCTGAAAACAAAACAGTTTTCAGACGGCCTTTTCCCGTATTATCATGTAAACGGAACACCGCTATCCCGTTCACGCAAAAGGAGATTTCAAAATGAATACATACAACGACATCGGCTGGATAGGCTTGGGCCAGATGGGCGTCCCGATGGTCAACCGCCTGTTGGAACACGGCTTTAAGGTCGGCGTTTACAACCGCTCGCCCGACAAAGCGCAGGCCTTTGCCGAAAAAGGCGCGAAAATTTTCAATTCTACCGCAGAGCTGGTGCAAAATTTTCCCGTGATTTTCCTGATGATTTCTGATTACACTGCCGTCTGCGACATCTTAAACGCCGACATCCAAGCACTGCTCAAAGACAAAATCATCGTCAACATGAGTACCATTGCGCCGTCTGAAAACCTTGCCGTCAAAGCATTGGTCGAAAATGCCGGCGGCCGTTTTGCCGAAGCGCCCGTTTCCGGTTCCGTCGGCCCCGCCACCAACGGCACGCTGCTGATTTTGTTCGGCGGCGACAACGATTTGCTGTCGCCGCTGCAAAAAGCCTTTGATGCGCTCGGCAAAAAAACCTTCCATTTCGGCGCCGTCGGCAAAGGTTCGGGCGCGAAACTCGTGCTCAATTCGCTCTTGGGCATTTTCGGCGAAGCATACAGCGAAGCCATGCTGATGGCGCGCCAATTCGGCGTCGATACCGCCGCCATTGTTGACGCCATAGGCAATTCCGCCATGGATTCGCCTATGTTCCAAACCAAAAAATCCCTGTGGGCCGAACAGAAATTCCCGCCCGCCTTCATGCTCAAACACGCAAGCAAAGATTTAAACCTCGCCTGCGCCGAGTTGAAAGCCGCCGGCAAAACTCTGCCCGCCGTTGAAACCGTTGCCGAAAGCTACCGCCGGGCCGTCGCCGAAGGATACGGCGGCGAAGACGTTTCCGGTGTTTATTTACATTTGGCGGAAGATTAAGGCTGTTAAGATACGCTGAGGCCGTCCGAAAACTTTGTTTGTCAACAACATCAAAGTTTTCAGACGGCCTGAGTGTTTTTCCCTTTTACTTCGAATTGTGTTCCAACAGCCAGGCCTGCGCTTTGGCGGTATCCTCGAAATATTTCGGGTGTTGGTTGGTCAAAAGACTGGAAAGGCGCGCGCCGAGCTTGATCCAGATGTCGTCGGTAACGACGGCGACACGGCCGAAATCGTTGTCGTGCTCATTGAGAAACTTGACCTGTTCCACCGCCATATCGATGGTAAAGTCTTTCAGCATCGACATGTCGAGCAGAATGTCGGGCAGGTGGATTTTGCCTTTTTCAGCCAGTAGCGCCCGCTCGAGCTCTTGGAAATCTTCCAGCGTAAATTCGTTGTAAATCGCCACGTTGAGGCCGTAAGACTGCTCGCGGATGGAAATCATGACACACTCCTTGTTGTTATCGGATAAACAGTTTTTTGATTTGTACGGGTTTGATACCGCTCAGAATGCCGCTCAAGACGATAATTATCATACCCGCCGCTTCCTGCCAAGTGATTTTATCGCCCAAGATTATCATGCCGGCAAGTGCGGAAAAGACGACGGTCAGGTAAGACAATGATGCGACGGTAAATTTGTTGCCGACTTTGTAGGCGCGGGTCATGCAGAGCTGCGCCACCATCGCGGTCAAGCCGATAGCTGAAAGATACGGCAGCGCCGCCCATGAAAGCGCGTGCCAGCCGGTCAGCGTGGCCCAAACGGCAGCCATCAGCGTGCCGACGACGGAAAAGTAAAACACCACGCGCCAGCCGGGTTCGCTCAAAAGGGATAGTTCGCGCACCTGCAAATACGCCCAGCCCGACATCGCACCGCCCGCCAAACCGACCAGCGCGGCGGTTTCCTGCCCGCCGCCGAAGGAAGGGTTGAGCAGAAGCATCACGCCGCCGAAACCGATCAGCAGCACGGCTTGGGTATAAGGCGCAATCCGTTCTTTAAAAACGAAAAACGAAAATACCGCCAGAAAAATCGACGAGGTATAGCTCAAGGTAATGCTGGTCGCCAGCGGCAGATGGGTAATCGAATAAAACAGGCACAGCATCGCCGCCGAGCCGACCACGCTGCGGTTGAGATGGCTTTTCCAATGCGGTGTGGCAAAGGTATCGCCGCGCGCTTTGGCGGTAATGCCCAAAAACAGCGCGGCAAAACTCATGCGCCAAAACACCAGCTCGCCGCTGGTAAACGCAAATTCTTTTGCCGCCGCTTTGATGGCGAGGTTCATCAGTGTAAAACACACCGCTGCCACAATCATCCAACCCGAGCCGAGCGGGTCTTTATTTTCCTGCGTTGTCATTTTCCGTGCCCAAAACAATCTCTTAACATATAACAAAGACGGCGGTTTACGCTGCCGGAGCGGATTTGCCGTTAAAACAGCCAATATACTTTATTTGAAAACTCCGACATAGCCATACCTGGCATTGTTTGGTCAGACAGGTAATGATATTTGTTGCGAAGAAGTAACAAATCTTGCAACCGTTTATCCAAAATAAATACCGTTAAATTAAATTTCGTCATGGATTTTCAAAAAAATGATATTTTCAATAACTGAAGAATATTTGCATAAGACCGTGTTTTATAAGGTTGTAAGACGGAATGGGAACGATGCGGCGTAAGTTTTCTCTGCTTTTACTGTTTGCTGTCGCGACCGCCGGTTTCTACTACGAAATTTTCCGCCTGTGTTTGGAAAATAAATGCAGATGTTTTCAAAATTTTCGTTTAAAATATACCAAATAATTATTTCAAGACTAAAATCATGCGCTATTACGGAACCATTATCCGCTGGAACGAAGACCGTGGCTTTGGGGCGGTTTGCGTGGACAATACCCAAATTGAAGTATTTGCCCAAATTTCCGCTTTTGCAACACCGCTCGAACTGCCGTCTGAAGGGCAGCGTGTTTCGTTTGAAATCGAAAAAGGCCGCCGCGGCCGTGATGAAGCCCGCAACATCTGCCTGGCTGCCGAGGGGGAGGGACGTCAGCCGCCGGCTGAAGAAGACGACATTGAAGATGCCGATTCTAAAAAATCCGGCATCATTCCTGCGCTTCTAATCGGATTCTGTATCGTGGGCGCCGCCGGTTACTTCGGTTTCCAATATTGGCAGGAAGCCCATTCCGAAGCCATCGCTGCACGCAACAGGCTGATTGTCGATGAAGTGCATGAAAAAATCACTGCCGAGCGCAAGGCTTGGCAGGATGCTGTCGAGGGGAAAACGCAAAAAACGAAACCTGCCCGCGTTCCTCCCGCTGAAAATTCTGCGTCCGAACCGGTTGGTGCGCAATAATTTATGTTTTTGATTTTTTGCGCCATGTAGAAAACAAAAGGCTGTCCGAAATGTTCGGACAGCCTTTTGTTTTGAAAAACATTCTGTTTTCTAAAAACGGTTCGTCAATCCGCCCAGTTTTTCTTCTTGGACGTTTTACCGATGCCCGGGTTGAAGCTGTTGGTCGGGTCGAGCTTGCGGTAAAACGCTTTGAGTTCGGGCTTGGCTTCGTAAAGGTGGCCGACGTTGTGTTCGGCCGGGTATTGCGCGCCGCGTTGGTCGAGCAGCGCGAGCATTTCGTGTTCCAAATCCATGCAGTCGTGGCCTTTTTTGACGATGTAGTCTTGGTGGAATACATGACACATAAAATGGCCGTAATAGAGTTTGTGGCTGATTTTATTGTCGATTTCAGACGGCAGGTGTTCAAACCAGTCGCGGTCGTCGCGGCGCAGGGCAATGTCGAGGGCGACGATGTCTTCGACTTCTTTGTCGTGCACGGCGCGGTAGCGTACGGCGGCGGAAGCGACGGCGAAGCGGTGCAGCATGGCGGCTTGGGCTTCTTCGGCGCTGCATTCGAAATAGGCCCCGCTTTTGCCGTCGAAATAGTTTTTCAGAAATGCGCGTGCTTCGTCCACGCCGTTGCCGCCCATTTTCAGAATCAGGTGGTGCTCGTATTTGTCGCGGTAGTTACGCATGGATTTGGGCAGGTGGTCGGGCAGGATTTTGCTGACCTGTTGCAGGGCTTTGTCGGCGAAGTGTTTGGGCAGGAAGCTGATTTTTCTGCTCCAGCGGTCAACTTTGGCTTTGATGTCGAACAGTTTGGGAAGTTGGTGCGTACCGATTTTTTTAATCACATAAAACGTGTCTTTGCCGTAGATGTCGGCAATATCGAAGGCATCGCGGTGGATGTATTCGCCGGACACGGGCAGGGTTTCAAACTCGGAAAGCGCGGCGCGGCGGATGTCGGTCAGCTCGTTGATGTCGTTGGTGCCGATATAGAACACAGCAGTCTGTTTTTCCTGCGGAAAGGTGTCGAGGCGCACGGCAAACACCATCAGTTTGCCCGCGCAGCCCGAGGCTTCGTAATGGCGCGCAGGGTCGGCATTGAAACGTGCGGCGGTCGGTTCATCGATTTGGCGCACATGGTCGCAATAAGCGTGGTCATGGCCTTTGCCCGCGTTTTGGGTGATGTCTTTGCGTTGGTAGTGCCAACCTTGTAAATTCGTCAAAATCTCTTCGGGGTCGTCGCCCAAATCAATGCCCAAGTGGTTGACGAGTTTCAGACGGCCTTCGGCGTCGATTTCGGCAAACAGCGCCATTTCCGTGTAAGCCGGCCCGCGCTGCACCAACGCGCCGCCGGAATTGTTGCACACGCCGCCCAATACCGATGCGCCGATACACGACGAACCGATCACGGAATGCGGCTCGCGCCCCAAAGGTTTGAGCAGCAGCTCGAGCTGGTTTAAGGTCGAACCGGGCAGGCAGACGACTTGTTCGTTGTTGTTGATCAGCTGGATAATCGCGATGCGCATGGTGTTCACAATCACAATATCGCGGTCGTAACCGTCCGCATCCGGGGTCGAACCGCCCGTCAGCCCCGTGTTGGCCGCCTGCGAAATCACAATCACATCGGCTTCCACGCATTCCTGCAAAATCTTCCACATTTCCAACAGCGAACCCGGCCGCACCACCGCCAGCGCCTTGCCCTCGCCGAAACGGTAGCCCTGACGGTAAGGCTCGGTTTTGGCCGGGTCGGTTATGATGAATTTCTCACCCACAATCTGCGTGAGGTTTTGGATAAGCTGCGAAGCGGTCATGGCGGTTTCTCCTTTCGGGTTGGTGCAGAACTTAAAAATAACCGGAAACATCTGCCGGGCCTTGCTTTTGGCATCTTCCGGCCTGCTTTGTTTCGTTTCCGTCCGTTTCATTATATTTGAAAAGAAACGGAGGATGGGGTTTTGAAAACCTCAAGCCGTCTGAAAAATATTTTTCAGACGGCTTGAGGTTTCATATAACGCGCGCAGGGTGCGGAATCCGCTTTGGATTGAACTTTGCGGAAAAATCAAATTATCCACCCCTTAAGCGCCCGGAAAGTGTGCGGATTCCGTAGATTGCACCTGCCTGTTTGGGATTCGAAAACCTTCCGGCCGCCCCAGCCCATAAATTACCCCAATCAGTCTTCGCCCCAAACTTCTGCGGCGATTTCTTCGACCAGGCGGACTTTTGCCCATTGTTCGGCTTCGGTCATGATGTTGCCTTCCTCGGTGGAGGCGAAGCCGCATTGAGGACTGAGGGCGAGTTGGTTGAGGGGAACAATTTTGGCGGCTTCTTTGATGCGCGCTTTAACCGCGGCTTTGTCTTCGAGCTCGGGGAATTTGGAAGTGACCAAGCCTAAGACGATGCGGCCTTTGTGCGGGTTGTTGTTGAAGTATTTCAGGGGCTCGAAACCGCCGCTGCGCTCGTTGTCGTATTCGAGGAAATAGCCGTCGTAGGCGGTTTGGCCGAAGAGTTCGGGGGCGACGGGATCGTAGGCGCCGGTGAGCAGGTAGGTGGAACGGAAGTTGCCGCGGCAGACGTGGGTGGTGATGGTCATGCCGGCGGGTTTTTGCGCGAGGATGACCTGGATGTTTTCCAGCGCTTGGGCTTTGTCGGCGGCAAATTCGGGTTTTTCGTGGTTGTTGCAGAGCGAACCCCAATAAACGTCGTCGAATTGCAGGTAGCGGCAGCCGGCGTCGTAGAAGGCTTTGATGCAGTCGATATAGGCTTGTTGGACGTCTTTGGCAAACTCGGCGCGGGTGGCGTAAACGCCGGTATCCCATTGAACGGGATACATTAATTGGTTGGGGCTGGGGATGGTGTATTTGACGGTGCCGCGTCCGGCGACGGCTTTATCGAGTTTTTTAAAGTGCTCGATAAAGGGGTGGTCGGGATTCCATGAGACTTTGCCGCAGCAGCGGGTGTTGTAGGCTTTGGTTTCAACGCCGTTGAATTTGTAGCCGTGTTCGGGGATGTAACCTTCGATGCCGTTGAGGTTTTCGAGGAAGTCGATGTGCCAGAACGCGCGGCGGAATTCACCGTCGGTAATGACTTGGATACCGGCGTCGAGCTGGGCTTGGATGAGTTTGGCGATTTCTTCGTCTTCGACGCGGGTCAGCTCGCCGCGGCTGATGAGGCCGTCTGAAAATTTGGCACGGGCTTGTTTGAGCGGTTCGGTACGCAGGTAGCTGCCGACGGTATCGGCGTGCAGGGGAATGGTTTTGCTCATGGTGTTTTCCTTTGTTTTCGGGGATGGTGGACCGAATAAAGTATAAATGAACGCGATGGAGGGAAACAGCGCAGGCGCATGAAAAATTTGCGGCTTTGTGTGCGCGAAATTTATAAAAGGCCGTCTGAAAAAATGGATGCTGTTTGGCTTGACGGCTTGATTGCGAAAATATCGGCGGGAGTAGAGATTTCAGACGGTCTTTGTTCGGGATTTTTAACAGGTCAAACGGATAAAATAAGGCCGTCTGAAAATTTCAGACGGCCTCGGTTTCCGGTATTTCCGCTTCTTCCAAATGCCCGTCTTTGGCATGGATTTCGATTTCGGCGAAATGGTCGGGTTGGATGATTCTGACCAAGCCTTCTTTGGCGAGCTCGAGTAGGGCGATGAAGTTGACGACGACGTAGGCTGCACCTTGTTCGGGATTGAACAGTTCGGAAAAACGGCTGAAGCCGTGTTCGTTGAGACGGCGTAAAATGGCGGTCATCTGCGCGCGCACGGAAACGGCTTCTTTGACGACGGCGTGGCTGCGCGTGTGTTTGGCGCGGGAGAGGATGTTGAGCCAAGCTTGGGTGAGGTCGGCAACGTAAACTTCGGGCAGTTTGGCTTCGACGGCGATTTCCAGCGGCAGATACGCCCACGCAAAATCGCGGCCGGCGCGGGGCAGGGCGTCGAGACCTTGTGCGGCGAGTTTCATCTGTTCGTAGGCCAAAAGTCGGCGGACGAGCTCGGCGCGCGGGTCGGCTTCTTCCTCTTCGACTTCTTCGGGATGCGGCAGCAGCAGGCGCGATTTGATTTCGATGAGCATGGCGGCCATCAGCAGATATTCTGCTGCCAAATCAAACTGATAGGCTTCCATCTGGGCGATGTAGTGCAGATACTGCTCGGTAATCTTAACCATCGGAATGTCAAGCACGTCGATGTTTTGCTTGCGGATAAGGTAAAGCAGCAAATCCAGCGGCCCCTGAAAACTGCCCAAAACGATTTTCAGTGCGTCGGGCGGAATAAAGAGGTCTTGCGGAATGTCGGTAACGGGCTGGCCGAACACCCATGCAATGGTGTTTTCAGACGGCTTTTCAGACGGCATCGTGGTTTCGGCGCTCATTTTTTTCCCGCAATATGGTCAACGGCGGCCTGCGCGCAATACAGGCCGAAGGTAGCGGTGACGAGCATACTCGCACCGTAACCCGCGCACGACAAACCTTGCGGCGCGGCATCGGCGGCGCAGGCATCGGCGGTTTGCGGCGGGATGATGTTTTCGGTGGAAAACACGCAGGGAACGTGCATTTTGGCTTTGGTGTCGCGGGAAAAACCGTAGCGTTTGCGCAGGGTGTAGCGCAAGTTGGCAAGCAGCGGGTCATGGGTGACGCGGCTCAAATCGGCCGTCTGAATCAGGGCGGGATTTTTCTGCCCGCCCGCACCGCCGCTGAGGATGAAGGGCTGTTTGTGTCTGACGAAATAATCGGCCATCGCGGCTTTGACGCGGATTTGGTCGATGGCGTCGATGACGAAATCGAAAGGCCGTCTGAAAAGTTCGGACAGGTTTTCTTCGGTCGCGAAGTCCTCGATTTCGGTTACGCGGCATTGCGGATTGATTTGCAGGATGCGCTCGTGCAGCGCGGTCACTTTGGCCTTGCCGAATTCGTCGGTCAGCGCGTGGAGTTGGCGGTTGACGTTGGATTCGGCGACATTGTCCAAATCAATCAGGGTCAAATGGCCGATGCCGCTGCGCGCGAGCGCTTCCACCGCCCACGAGCCGACGCCGCCGACGCCGACCACGCAGATGTGCGCTTCGGAAAAGCGTTGCAGTGCATCGCTGCCGTAGAGTCGGGCGATGCCGCCGAATCGGCGGGAAGAGGTCAGGTCGGTATCGGTCATGGCTTTGCGTAAAATCAAAAACGGGTCAAACAGCGGTCGCGGAAGCCCGTATTATACTGGAAAGCGGTTGAATGAAGCAGTGGGAACAGTCTATAATCAAAACGTATCCTCTGTTGATACAACCTCAAATACAGCGTGCCGGACTGCGGCAGACAAGGAGATGAAGATGTACAAACATTTGGTAGTGGCTGTTGACGGCAGCGAAACTTCTTTGAACGCATTGAAACACGCCGCCGATCTGGCTATGGTAAACAATTCCCGCCTGACTTTGGTGCACGTCGCCAATCCGGCCGAATACATGGCGCTCGCGCCCGAATTCCTGCAACACGAAAGCTATGAAGCCGCCGCCGTTGCGCAGGGCACGGAAATTTTGGACGACGCCGAAAAAATCGCCCGCGAATGCGGCGTGAAAGACATCGTCCGCCACCTGCTCGTCGCCAACAAAGGCGCGCGCGAAATGGCGCAGGAATTGGTGGATTACGCCGATGAAAACGGCGCGGATCTCTTGGTATTGGGTACGCACGGCCGCACCGGCCTGATGCACCTCTTGATGGGCAGCTTCGCCGAAACCGTGATGCGCCAAAGCCACCTGCCGCTGCTGATTATCCGCAGTCAGGGCGAGGAAGAAAACGCATAAACCTGTTTCTGCCGAAAATACGGATAAGGCCGTCTGAAAATATTTTTTCAGACGGCCTATTGGCTTTTGGGATCCGGATTTGGTCCGGCTGCCGTTCAAACGCTTAAATCAGCTCTAAATCCGGGCCGGCGTTTTGGGCGCGGCGGCTGCGCAGTTGGATGTCGAGGCGCAGGTCGTGGGCGGAGTCGGCGTTTTTTATGGCGTCTTGGAAACTGATGTCGCCGTTTTCAAACAGTTGGTACAGCGCCTGGTCGAAGGTCTGCATACCCATTGAGGTGGATTTTTTCATCAGCTCTTTGATGTTGTGGACGTCGCCTTTATGGATCATTTCGGCAATCAGCGGCGAATTGAGCAGGATTTCGACGGCGGCGACTCGTCCTTTGCCGCCGTCGCGCGGGATCAGGCGTTGGGAAATGAAGGCCTGAAGGTTGAGCGAGAGGTCGGTCAGAAGTTGGGTGCGGCGCTCTTCGGGGAAGAAGTTGATGATACGGTCGAGCGCCTGGTTGGTGCTGTTGGCGTGTAGGGTGGCCATGCAGAGGTGGCCGGTTTCGGCAAACGCCAGCGCGTAATCCATGGTTTCACGGTCGCGGATTTCTCCGATGAGAATCACGTCGGGCGCTTGGCGCAGGGTGTTTTTCAGCGCGGCAAACCAGTTTTCGGTATCGACGCCGACTTCGCGCTGGGTGATGATGCAGTTTTTGTGTTCGTGAACAAATTCGATCGGGTCTTCGATGGTGATGATGTGGCCGTTGCTGTTTTCGTTGCGGTAGTCGATCATCGAGGCCAGCGAGGTGGATTTGCCCGAACCGGTGCCGCCGACGAAAATGACGAGGCCGCGTTTTTTCATGGCGACTTCTTTCAAAACGGGTGGCAGGTTGAGGGTTTCGAATTTCGGGATGTTGCTGGTAATCGAGCGGAACACCATAGCGGTCGCACCGCGCTGCACCATTGCGTTGACGCGGAAGCGGCTGGTGTCGGGCAGGCTGATGGCGAAATTGCATTCGTTGGTGGTGGAAAATTCCTCAATCTGCTTGGTGCTCATGATGGAAAATGCGATTTCCATGCAGCGCTCGGCGGTGAGCGGCTCTTCGGTAATCGGCGTGATTTTGCCGTCCACTTTCATGGCGGGCGGGAATTTGGCGGTGATGAAGAGATCCGAACCTTTGTATTTGTTCATGTGGCGCAGCCAAGTATAGAGTTCGTCTTTCGCGCCGGGGGGATTGGTGTTGTCGTACATGGTATTTTTATGATGTGAAATTATCGGGGCGTATTATTATAACAAGGATAACGGCATTGCGCTCGGTTTGGAAACGGTTGTGTGGCGCAAATGCTATAATGCAGCGGATTATCTGGTTTTCGAGGTGGAAAATGGATTTTAATACAGTTGCCGTCATCGGCGCGATGGAACAGGAAATCGAGCTTTTGCGTGCGTCTATGAGCGATGTAAAAGAAGTGAAGTTCGGCAGATTTACCGCTTACGAGGGCGGTTTGGCGGGCAAACGCGCGGTGTTGGTGTTGAGCGGCATCGGCAAAACCAACGCGGCGGCGGCGGCGGCTTGGGCCATCAGCTGCTTTGCGCCCGATTGTGTGGTAAACACCGGCAGCGCGGGCGGTTTGGGCAAGGGCTTGAAAGTCGGCGACGTGGTTATCGGCACGCGCGTGGCGCATCATGATGTGGACGTGACCGCGTTCGGCTACGAATGGGGGCAGATTCCGCAACTGCCTGCCGCGTTTGAAAGCGATGAGGTGTTGACCGAAGCGGCGGAACGCGCGGCGGCGGCCTTTACGGGTGCGGCGGTTACGCGCGGGCTGATTGTCAGCGGCGATCAGTTTGTCCACAGCAGCGAGGGCGTAGCCGCCATCCGCAGCCGTTTTGCCGATGTGAAAGCGGTGGAAATGGAAGCGGCGTCAATTGCGCAAACCTGCCACCAGCTTGAAACGCCGTTTGTCGTGATCCGCGCGGTT
The DNA here is from genome assembly GCF_002216145.1 of Neisseria chenwenguii. Taxonomy (NCBI): domain Bacteria; kingdom Pseudomonadati; phylum Pseudomonadota; class Betaproteobacteria; order Neisseriales; family Neisseriaceae; genus Neisseria; species Neisseria chenwenguii. Next base: position 116,976 of record NZ_CP022278.1, on the reverse strand, counting down.
TCGGATTCGGCAGACGAAAAAGCCGATATGAGCTTTGAGGAATTTTTGAAAACGGCGGCGGTAAGCTCGGCCGAAATGGTGATGGCGCTTTGCGAGGCCGTCTGAAAATTTTTTCAGACGGCATGATGTGCCGCCAACAAACCCATGCAAAACAGACGGTTTTCCGTTAAAATGCGGGGCTGATTTTTATCGGAAGGCCGTCTGAAAAATCTGTTTGGGAATTTTCAGACGGCCTTTTGAAACAACCGATTCTACCTTTATCCAAATCTATGAAAAATATCCGAAATTTCTCTATTATCGCCCATATCGACCACGGCAAATCCACGCTGGCCGACCGCTTCATCCAATATTGCGGCGGCTTGGATTTGCGCGAAATGAGTACGCAGGTGCTCGATTCGATGGACATCGAAAAAGAGCGCGGCATCACCATCAAAGCGCAAACCGCGGCCTTGAGCTATAAAGCGCGCGACGGACAAACCTACCAGCTCAATCTGATCGACACGCCGGGACACGTTGACTTTTCCTACGAAGTTTCCCGCAGCCTCTCGGCCTGTGAAGGCGCGCTGTTGGTTGTCGATGCCTCGCAGGGCGTGGAAGCGCAGACGGTGGCCAACTGCTACACCGCGATTGATTTGGGCGTGGAAGTCGTGCCCGTGTTGAACAAAATCGACCTGCCCGCCGCCGACCCCAAGCGCGTGGCGCAGGAAATTGAAGACATCATCGGCATTGATGCGGTGGGCGCGGTAACGTGTTCCGCCAAATCGGGTTTGGGCGTGGAAGACGTTTTGGAAGAAATCGTCGCCAAAATCCCCGCACCCGAGGGTGATGAAGACGCGCCTTTGCAGGCGATGATTATTGACTCGTGGTTTGACAACTACGTCGGCGTGGTGATGCTCATCCGCGTGAAACAAGGCCGTCTGGAAATCAAAGACAAAGTGCGGTTTATGAGCACCAAAGCGGAAACGCAGGTCGAGCAGCTTGGGATTTTTACTCCGAAATCAGTTAAGAAACAAGAGCTTAAGGCGGGTGAGGTCGGCTTTTTGATTACCGGCATCAAAGAACTGGGTTCGGCCAAAGTCGGCGATACCGTCACGCTGGCGGCTAATCCCGCCGCCACGCCGCTGCCCGGTTTTCAGGAAGTGCAGAGCCAGGTATTTGCCGGTCTCTATCCCGTCGAAAGCCACGACTACGAAGCCTTGCGCGACGCGCTGGAAAAATTGCAGCTCAACGATGCCTCGCTGAAATTCGAGCCGGAAGTTTCCCAAGCGCTGGGCTTCGGTTTCCGCTGCGGCTTCTTGGGTTTGCTGCACTTGGAAATCGTGCAAGAACGCCTTGAGCGCGAATTCGACATGGATTTGATTACCACCGCGCCGACGGTGGTGTATGAAGTCGTGATGAAAAACGGTGAAAAAATCGAGGTGGAAAATCCATCCAAACTGCCCGACATCGGCAGCATCGAAATCATCCTCGAGCCGATTATTACGGCGACGATTCTAGTGCCGCAAGAGTATGTCGGCAACGTGATGACGCTGTGCAACCAAAAGCGCGGCGTGCAGGTGAATATGCAGTACATGGGGCGGCAAGTCATGCTGACTTACGATTTGCCGATGAACGAAGTGGTGATGGATTTCTTCGACAAACTCAAATCCACCTCGCGCGGCTACGCCTCGCTGGATTACCATTTCAAAGAGTTTCAGGCCTCCGACCTGATCAAGCTCGACATCATGGTCAACGGTGAAAAAGTCGATGCCTTAAGCCTGATTGTGCACCGTCAAAGCGCCGTCCACCGCGGCCGCGAGCTGGCGGCGAAAATGCGCGAACTGATTCCGCGCCAGATGTTCGACATCGCCGTACAGGCCGCCATCGGCAGTCAGATTATCGCCCGCGAAAACGTCAAAGCCCTGCGCAAAAACGTGTTGGCAAAATGTTACGGCGGCGATATTACCCGTAAGAAAAAACTGTTGGAAAAACAAAAGGCCGGTAAGAAACGTATGAAACAGGTGGGCAATGTGGAAATCCCGCAAAGCGCGTTTCTGGCGATTTTGCAGGTGGGTGATAAGTAAGCAGAGGCCGTCTGAAAAACGTGCCCGACTTTCAGACAGCCTGATTAAAAGACAAAACATGGAAACCAGCCCTCAAAAAACCGAGCGTTTAATCCGCGAAATCAACCGCATCCACGTGCAGTATTCGCAGGATTATTTTGAAACCGGCAAAGTGGCGAAAGTCAATTTGTCGCATACGCTCGCGCGCGTGCCGTTGGAACATATTTTGTCTTACCGCCTCAATCTGCACGAAGCGGTCAACGATTATCTGGCTTTTGCCGATACGCGCGGCATCGACTTTTTCTACCGCGTCAAAACGGGCGAAAGCATACGCGATAAAATCGCCCGCTATGCGGCGCGGGAAAACCAGTATCCCGTAAACAATATCCTCAACGATATTTTCGGCGCGCGCGTGATTCTGCCTTCTGCCGATGTGGTGCAGATTTTGGAAAAGCTGGACGACTGGAAAACGCAATACGGCCTGAAAAACTGGTATTTACGCGATTCAGACGGCTATATCGGCGTACACGTTTACTTTAAAAACGCGAGCAATTTCTACTATCCGTGGGAATTGCAGATTTGGGACGAAAATGATGCGGCGGAAAATATCCGCAACCATATCGCCTATAAGCGTACATTTTTTCAGACGGCCTCAGAGATGCCGTCTGAAAAACACAGTGAACTAAAATAAAAAATCTACTTTTCTATTTTATTTCACTGTAAAAAACGGTGGAAATACAGTTTTACCAATTCTTCAAGTGAGTGATAAATAATGAGTTTAAACATTTTATACGCCGCGATTGCGGCATTTGTTGCCGGTTTGGTGCTTTACGCTGTCAGCAGCAAAGAGCGCAATGAAAACGGGGAATGGGGTTCGGGCCTGCAATGGGGCTACCTGATGATGATGGTCGGTGTGTTCGGCGTGTTGTCTTACTTTATGAGCTTTACCGCCGTTTTGCTGGTGTTCGTCGCCTTTACCGGCGTGGTCTGGCTGGTGCACAAAGGCCGTCTGAAAAAAGACCCGAACCATATCGACCGCGGGCATTTTACCGATTACATGAGCGGTTTTTTTCCGATTATTCTGGTGGTGTTTGTGTTGCGCACGTTTGTCGCCGAGCCGTTTCAGATTCCCTCAAGTTCTATGCGACCGGGTTTGGTGGTCGGCGATTTTATTCTGGTCAACAAATTCGCCTACGGCATCCGCACGCCGGTGATTAATAACGTATTGATTGAAACCGGAAAAATCGAACACGGCGATGTGGTGGTGTTCAACTATCCCGAAAACCCGAGCATCAACTACATCAAACGTGCCGTCGGCCTGCCGGGCGATGTGGTTGAATATAAAAACAAAATTTTGAGCATCAACGGCCAAGCGGTCGGCGACCAAGCGGAAGGGGCGCAAAGTTATGCGGAAAACACCCGCCAATACGGCACGGTGGAAATCAAAACCGAAGCGTTTCGCGAGCAAATCGGCAGCCATAGTTTTCAAGTGTTGAAAATGGCCGACCAGCCTTCGTTTATCCCGCAGGCCGTGCGCCCCGCGTTTCCTTATCGTGAAAACTGCGAATACGCCGCCGACGGTTCGTCGTTTAAATGCACCGTGCCCGAAGGTCAGTATTTCATGATGGGCGATAACCGCGACAACAGCGAAGATTCACGCTATTGGGGCTTCGTCAGCGACAAGCTGGTTGTTGGCAAAGCGTTTTTCGTGTGGATGAACTTCGGCGATTTCAGCCGCATCGGTAAGAGTATTCAGTAATTCCAAAAGCACATCTGAAAGCGTTTCCGACCGTATTTTTAGGTAAGGTGCAGGGTAGTCTTTTGGATTGTGGGAAAATTAAATGAATCGGACAGTGTTTCGGGAGTCCGACATTTCTTGGGATGGTTGAGGGTAACCTCGACCGCTTGCGTTTTTTGGGCGTCCGCGATTGTTGTGTTTCGCCTAATGGTTTGTTGCCGGGAAGCTGTTTAAATTAAAAAAGGGCCGTCTGAAAACGATCATGTTTTCAGACGGCCTTTTGCAACCGGATGATCAATGATGCCCGCAGGCACTTTGTCCGTGGCTTTCGCGCAAGGCTTCGGCGGCCTGCTCGTCGGCGTGGTAGCTCGAGCGTACCATGGCGCCGATGGCGGCGTTGGAGAAGCCGAGTTCGTAGGCTTCTTTTTCGAAGATTTTAAACTGCTCGGGCGTGACGTAGCGCAAGACGGGCAGGTGGCCGTCTGAAGGCTGGAGGTATTGGCCGATAGTAATCATTTCGATATTGTGCGCACGCATATCGCGCATGATTTCGCGCACGTCTTCATCGGTTTCGCCCAAACCGACCATGATGCCGGATTTGGTGGGGATGTGGGGCATCATTTCTTTGTAGCGGCGCAGCAGGTCGAGAGAATGCCGGTAGTTGGCGCCGGGACGGGCTTTTTTATACAGGCTGGGGTGGGTTTCGAGGTTGTGGTTCATGACGTCGGGCGGGGTCTCGGCCAGAATTTGCAGGGCGATGTCGAGACGGCCGCGGAAGTCGGGAACGAGGATTTCGATTTTGGTGTTGGGGCTGCGTTCGCGGATGGCTTTGATGCAGTCGGCGAAGTGTTGCGCACCGCCGTCGCGCAGGTCGTCGCGGTCGACGGAAGTGATGACGACGTAGCGCAGGTTCATGGCGGCGACGGATTCGGCGAGGTTTTTCGGCTCGTCGGGGTCGAGATGGTTGGGGCGGCCGTGACCGACGTCGCAAAACGGACAGCGACGGGTGCAGATGTCTCCCATAATCATGAAGGTGGCCGTGCCTTTGCTGAAGCATTCGCCGATGTTGGGGCAGGAGGCTTCTTCGCATACGGTGTGCATTTTTTGTTCGCGCAAAATATCTTTGATTTCAAAGAATTTTTTAGACGGCAATTTGGCGCGTATCCACTCGGGCTTTTTCAGTTTTTCCTGCAGGGGAACGACTTTGATGGGGATGCGGGCGGTTTTGTCTGCACCTTTGAGTTTAACGCCGCGCTTGGGGTCGTCAACTTTGATTTCGCTCATTGGGTTTGCTCTTTCGGTGTGAGTTGTGCTTCGAGGTGTGCGGTCAGTTTTTCCGCCACTTCGGCAAGGGTGGGGCAGGGGTTGAGATACTCTGCCATCTGGGTCATTTCCAAGCCGGCGTATCCGCAGGGGTTGATGTTGTGGAACGGGCTTAAATCCATGTTTACGTTCAGCGCCAGGCCGTGATAAACCGAACCGTCTTTGATGCGCAGGCCGAGCGAGGCGATTTTGCGTTGGCCCACATATACGCCGGGGCGTTGCGGGTCGGCGGCGGCGGCGATGCCGTATTCGGCCAGCGTGGCGATGATGCTGTTTTCGAGCGCGGAAACGATGTGGCGCACGCTGGCTTTGCGGCGTTTGAAGTCTATCATGGTATAGACGACAAGCTGGCCGGGGCCGTGGTAGGTAATCTGCCCGCCGCGGTCGATTTGGATGACGGGGATGTCGGTGGGCAGCAGCAGGTGTTCGGGCTTGCCGGCAAGGCCTTGTGTGAACACAGGCGGGTGTTCGACGACCCAAAGTTCGTCTTCGGTTTGGCTGTCGCGTGCGGCGTTGAAGGTTTTCATCGCTTCAAACACAGGCAGGTATTCGGCAAAACCTTTCTGCACAATTTTCATTACAGCACCACTTTGACCAATTCGTGCGACGTCAGCGCGCGGTAGATGTTGTCGAGCTGCTCTTGGCTGCCAACGTAAACCTGAACGGTCGCACCGACATAGTTGCCTTTGCTGCTCGGGCGGGTGGTAATGTGGTGCGGTTGGGTATCGGGCGCGTGCAGGCGCACGGTTTCCAATACGGCGGCTTCGAATTCGGGGTGCACTGCGCCCATGACTTTCAGCGGGAAAGTGCAGGGGAATTCGAGCAGGGTGGTTTTTTCGGCGGTCATGGTGATTCCTTGGCGAGGCCGTCTGAAAAAAGAAACTGCGTTTTCAGACGGCCTCTGAAACATTTGGCGTTATTTTAACGCAAACGCAGGGCGCAAGCCATTGCGGGCTGCTTGGAAAATTAGGCGCGCGGCAGACTTTTTCAAGCCTTGAAATAACGGCGGTCAGCCCAATTTACGCAGCAACCTAGATTTGCAACCGTGTTAAAGAGATTGAACGATATGTCACAAGACAAACATTTAGAGGAATACGCCGCGCTGGCGACGCTGCCGCTGCGTGATGTGGTGGTTTACCCGCATATGGTGCTGCCGCTTTTTGTCGGCCGCCCGAAATCGATTGCGGCGCTGGAAGCGGCGATGGCCAACGACCATCCTGTGTTTCTGCTGGCGCAGCTTGACCCGAATACAGAAGAGCCGGCGCCGAAAGATTTGCACAAAATGGGTACGGTGGCGCAGGTTTTGCAGGTTTTGAAACTGCCCGACGGTACGGTGAAAGTATTGGTCGAAGGCATCCGTCGCGCTCGCGCGCTGACGGTGGAGGACGTCGGAGATCTGTTTTTGGCGCACATCGAATCGGTTGACGAAAACGCCGACGAACAAAACCTCGATATGGAAGCGCTGCGCCGCACGCTGCTGTCGCAGTTTGAGCAATACGCCAAACTCAACAAAAAAATTCCGGCGGAAGTGGTTTCGACCATTAACGGCATTTCGGAAAACAGCCGTCTGGTCGATACCATCGCCGCGCATTTGCAGCTCAAACTGGCGCAGCGTCAGGAAATTTTGGAAACCGTTTCCATCGCCGGCCGGATGGAATTCCTGCTCGGACAGCTTGAATCCGAACTCGACATCATGCAGGTGGAAAAACGCATCCGCGGGCGCGTGAAACGCCAGATGGAAAAATCGCAGCGTGAGTATTACTTAAACGAGCAGGTCAAAGCGATTCAGAAAGAGTTGGGCGAAGAAGACGAGCGCGGCGAACTCGATGCGCTGGAAGCGAAAATCAAAGAAGCCGGCATGGGCAAAGAGGCCGAAGAAAAAGCCTTGTCCGAGCTGAAAAAACTGAAAATGATGCCGCCGATGTCGGCCGAATCAACCGTTGTGCGCAACTATATCGACACGCTTTTAGAGCTGCCGTGGAAGAAAAAATCGCGTGTCAGCAAAGACATCGCCAAAGCTGATTTGGTGTTGAACGCCGACCATTACGGCTTGGAAAAAGTCAAAGAGCGGATTTTGGAATACCTTGCCGTGCAAAAACGCATGGACAAACTCAAAGGCCCGATTCTCTGCCTGGTCGGCCCGCCGGGTGTGGGTAAAACCTCGCTGGGCGAATCCATCGCCAAAGCGACCGGCCGCCAGTATGTCCGCATGGCGCTGGGCGGCGTGCGCGACGAGAGCGAAATCCGCGGCCACCGCCGTACCTACATCGGCTCGATGCCGGGCAAAATCCTGCAAAACATGATTAAAGCCGGCGTGAAAAACCCGCTGTTTCTGCTCGACGAAATCGACAAGCTCGGCAACGATTTCCGCGGCGATCCGGCGGCGGCATTGCTGGAAGTGCTCGATCCCGAGCAGAATAACAAATTTGCCGACCATTATGCCGAAGTGGATTACGACCTGAGCGACGTGATGTTTATCGCTACTTCAAACAGCCTGAACATCCCGTCTGCGCTGCTTGACCGCATGGAAATCATCCGCCTATCAGGCTATACCGAAGACGAAAAAGTCAACATCGCCATGCAGTATCTCGTGCCGCGCCAAATGAAGCGTAACGGCGTGAAAGAGGGTGAACTGGTGGTGGAAGAAAGCGCCGTGCGCGATATTATCCGCTACTACACCCGCGAAGCCGGCGTGCGCTCGCTCGACCGTGAAATCGCCAAAATCTGCCGCAAAGCCGTGATGCAGTTCACGCTGGCGGAAGACAAACGCAAAGCTGCGAAAAGCAAAGCGGCCGCCAAGCCCAAAGCCGTGACGGTTGGCGCGAAAAACCTGCATGATTTCTTGGGCGTGCGCCGTTTCGACTTCGGCGTAGCCGAGAGTGAAAACCGTATCGGCCAGGTCACCGGACTGGCGTGGACGGAAGTCGGCGGCGAACTTTTAACCATTGAGGCAGTCGCCCTGCCGGGCAAAGGCACGATTCAGTGCACCGGCCAGCTTGGCGATGTGATGAAAGAATCGGTATCCGCAGCCTGGTCGGTGGTGCGTTCGCGCGCCGAATCGGTCGGACTTGCGCCTGATTTTTACGAAAAACGCGATATTCATGTGCACGTTCCCGAAGGGGCGACGCCGAAAGACGGCCCGAGCGCGGGCATTGCCATGACTTTGGCGATGGTGTCGGCGTTTACCAAAATCCCCGTGCGTGCGGATGTGGCGATGACCGGCGAAATCACCCTGCGCGGCGAAGTGCTGCCCATCGGCGGTTTGAAAGAAAAACTGCTGGCGGCGCTGCGCGGCGGCATCAAACACGTTTTGATTCCGAAAGACAACGTCAAAGATTTGGAAGAAATCCCCGACAACGTCAAAACCGGCCTGACCATCCATCCGGTCAAATGGATAGACGAAGTATTGGCTTTGGGTCTGGAGACCCAGCCCGAGGCATGGCAGCCGCCGGCAGAAACTGCCCCTGCCGCGCTGGAAGTGCCGAAAGTCAAGGCTTCGCGCGCCAAGGCGACCAAACACTGATTTTTTGAAAATGTGTTGTATCAAGATGCGGATTTGTCCCGAAAGCCTGTAAAATCGGACAATTCCGCATCTTTTTGCTTGACACGGCATTTTGAGAATTGTTATAAAGCGAACAGGTACTCAGCAGTACGCAAAAGCCCGAATACTCGGGTTCTCATTAATTTCAACGATAGGAAGGGACTGATTGTGAACAAGTCTGAATTAATCGAAGCAATTGCTCAAGAAGCAGGTATTTCTAAAGCCGCTGCACAAAAAGCGTTGGACGCTACTACCGACGCTATTACCGGCGCGCTGAAAAAAGGCGACACCGTCACTTTGGTCGGTTTCGGTACTTTCTACGTTGGCGAACGCGCCGAGCGTCAAGGCCGCAACCCGCAAACCGGCAAACCGCTGACTATCCCTGCTGCCAAAACACCGAAATTCCGCGCAGGCAAAGCGCTGAAAGACGCGCTGTAATTGTAATTTAGCGGCGTTACAAGCATGCGAGGCCGTCTGAAAACATCAGTTTTCAGACGGCCTTTTTGTTTGGCGGTGTTACAATAGGCCGTCTGAAAATTACGTTTACGAAAAATCATGTTCACAGGAATCGTACAAGGCATGGGGCGCGTGGTTGATATTTTGCAGCCCGCAGCCGACTTCCGTACCCACATCGTCGAGCTGCCCGAGGGTCTGGCCGACAATCTGCAAATCGGCGCATCGGTCGCCAACAACGGCTGCTGCCTCACCATTACCCGAATCGACGGCCGGCGCGTCAGTTTCGACCTGATGGCCGAAACGCTGGAAAAAACCAACTTAGGCCGTCTGAAAACCGGCGACGTCGTCAACCTCGAACGCGCCGCACGTTTCGGCGACGAAATCGGCGGCCACGTCATGAGCGGTCATGTCATGGCGACGACCGAAATCACCCGCATAGACGAATCCGCACACAACCGCACCGTCTGGTTTGCGCTGCCCGAAGCGCTCAAGCCCTATATCCTGACCAAAGGATTCGTCGGCCTCGACGGTTGCAGCCTGACCGTCGGCGACGTAAGCGACCGCGGATTCAACGTCCACCTGATTCCCGAAACCCTGCGGCAGACGCTGTTTGGCAGCCGCAAAGCCGGCGACACGGTCAACATCGAAATCGACCTGCAAACGCAGGCCGTCGTCGATACCGTCATGCGCGTAATGGCGCAGCAGGCCGTCTGAAAGAACATCATGAAACTTGCCGAATTCCTCAAAAAAGCCCATTCCGTTTTAAACCGCCTCGACCTGATTCTGCCTGCAGAGCAGGGCGAGACCGACTGGACGGCGCTGGCCTACCGCTGGCAGAGCGTCGGGCGCAAAGGCATTTTGGAAAGCCTGCCCGCGCCGCACACCTTTCCGCTCGAGCGCCTCGCCGGAATCGGCCCGCAAACCGTCCGCCTCAAGCGTAACACCGAGCAGTTTCTCGCCGGCCGTCCCGCCAACAACGTCTTGATGAGCGGCGCGCGCGGTACCGGAAAATCTTCGCTGGTCAAAGCCCTGCTGCACGAATACGCCGCGCAGGGCTTGCGCCTGATCGAAGTCGATAAAAGCGATTTGGTCACATTGCCCGCGCTGCTTTCCATCTTGGCCGCGCGCGAAGAAAAATTCATCGTTTTCTGCGACGACCTGTCGTTTGAAGCCGGCGACGAAACCTACAAAGCCCTCAAAACTGCGCTCGACGGCGGCCTCTCGCAACGCTGTCCGAACGTATTGGTGTACGCCACTTCCAACCGCCGCCACCTGATGCCCGAATACATGGACGAAAACCTCGGCACCACCGGCGCGCGCGGCGAAATCCATCAAAAAGAAGCCGTCGAAGAAAAAGTCTCCCTCTCCGACCGCTTCGGCTTGTGGCTGAGCTTTTACCCCTTCGATCAAAACGACTACCTGCAAGCCGTGGAAAACTGGCTGGCCGATTTCGGCGTTGTGTTTGACGAAACCGCCCGCAAAGCCGCCTTGCAATGGGCGCAGATGCGCGGCAACCGCTCCGGCCGCTCCGCGTGGCAGTTCGCCTGCGACTGGGCGGGCAGGTTGCCCGGGCAGCGGGTTTTGGATTAACGGGGGTGGTCAATGAAATGCCGTCTGAAAATATTTTCAGACGGCATTTTGTATGGAAACAGGCTGAGACCGTTGCAAAAATAATAATGGCCGTCTGAAACTTTTATGTTCGGAAAATCAAACGTGGATTACCGCCTGCGCGGGAATGACGTCGATTGAGGAGTCAACCATTTCAGACGGCCTTTAGGCAGATATTTCTGATTTTTGCAAAGGTCTCAGGCTTTCGGGTTTCAAACCGGTTTACCGTTTAATACCCTGCTAAACCGCCACGCCGATGACATGGCCGATGATACCCGTTACCCCCAGTGCGACCGCACCCCAAATCACGACGCGGGCGACAGCGCGCAAAGGTCTGGCACCGCCGAGTTTGGCGGAAAACCAGCCCAGTGCGGCCAAGCCTGCAAGTGTAAGCACGGCAAGTCCGGCAATCAGATTTTCAGACGGCATCAGCAGGGAAACGGCCAGTGGCAAAACGGCGCCGACGACAAACGAGGCGGCGGAAGCCATCGCGGCCTGCAACGGGTTGGCGGCGTTGGCGTGGGTGATGCCGATTTCGTCTTGGGCGTGGGCGGCGAGCGCGTCGTGTTTGTGCAGGGCGACGGCGACTTGGCGCGCCAAATCCTGCGGCAGGCCGCGCATGGTGTAGATGGTGGTGAGTTCGTCCAATTCGGCTTCGGGATTTTTGGCCAGCTCGCGTTTTTCTTTTTCGAGGTCGGCTTTTTCGGTGTCGGTCTGGCTGGACACGGAGACATATTCGCCCGCCGCCATCGACACGGCGCCGCCGGCTAGCGCGGAAACGCCCGTGAGCAGCAGGGTCTCGAAATCGGGTTTGGCGGCGGCCATGCCCATCAAAAGCGCGGCGGTGGAAATCAGACCGTCGTTTGCACCCAAAACGCCCGCGCGCAGCCAGTTGCCGCGGTTGCTGAAGTGTGCTTCGGAGTGTTGGCTGTACATTTTTTCTGTTCTTGAAGTTGCAGTGGTTTGCGTATAAAGTGTTCCGCGGAATATTTTAGTACGAAGGAGAATCTGTGAATACAGTCACAATCCGCAACATCGAATTGGGCGCCGGCCTCCCGAAAATCGCCGTGCCGCTGGTGGCGGAAGATGCAGACGGCCTGATGCAGGCAGTGGCCGCTTTGCAGGGCGTCGGTTTCGATATTGTCGAGTTTCGCGCCGACTTTTTGAAACAGGCCGCCGACGCGGATTATGTGTTGGCGCAAACCGCTGCCGTGCGCGCCGCGCTGCCTGGTACGCCGCTTTTGTTTACCTTCCGCCGCGCAGCCGAGGGAGGCGCCTGCCCGTGTGGCGACGACTATTATTTTGCGTTGGTCAACCGCGTGATCGAATCGGGTTTGGCCGACATCATCGACATCGAACTTTTTGCAGGCGACGAAGCCGTCGGCGCGGCGGTGAAAGCGGCGAGAGCCAAAGGCATCGCGGCTTTGCTCTGCAACCATGATTTCGATAAAACGCCGCCGAAAGCGGAAATCACAGGCCGTCTGAAAAAAATGGAAGCGCTGGGCGCAGATATCTGCAAAATCGCTGTTATGCCGCAGTCGGCAGCGGACGTAGTTACACTTTTAGATGCGACGCAGGAAGTTTTTCAGACGGCCTCACAGCCGATTGTGACCATGTCTATGGGCAAACTCGGTGTCATCAGCCGTCTGGCAGGACAGACTTTCGGCTCGGTAATGACCTTCGGTGCAGTCGGCAAGGCATCAGCACCCGGACAAATCGGGGCGGACGATTTGCGCGGGATTTTGGAAATTTTGGGTTGAGGGAAACGGGTTTGCGCGCAGCCCCGTTTTTTTCAGACGGCCTCAAGGAGCAAAAAAGTGAATTGGCACAACAAACCGTTCGACTCGCTGAGCGTGTGCGAACTTTTTGAAATCTATAAAGCGCGCATGGCGGTGTTTGTGGTCGAGCAAAACTGCGCTTATCCCGAAGTTGACGATAAGGATTTGAACGCACGGCATTTTTTCGCCGAATCGGGCGGGAGGATTGCCGCTTGCTGCCGCATTATTCCCGAAAACGGCGCGGTCAGAGTCGGCCGCGTTTTGGTTGCGCAAACGGCGCGGGGCGGCGGTTCGGGCAGGGATTTGATGCGGCGCGCGCTGGAATTTGCGCGCGCGGAATATAAGGGTTGGCCCGTTTTGCTTCAGGCACGCTTTATCTGCGCGATTTTTACGCTTCTCTGGGGTTTGCGGCGGTGTCGGGCGAATATTTGGAAGACGGCATTCCGCATATTGATATGGCGTTGGTGCCGTCTGAAAAAACAGTATAGTGAAATAAAACTTCGTTGGCTGCGGCCGGGCTCAAAGGGGACGATTCACTAAGGCGCTGAAGTGTCAAATTCATCTGTCCCGTACTACCCGTACTGTCTGCGCCTTGCCGCCTTGTATCTTTCTTATTTTATTCCACTATCGTTTAAAATCTCAGCCGGCAGTTTTCATGCTGTCAAAATAAAGGCATAATGACGGCATAATTCAAACGGCCGTTTTCAGACGGCCTGATTCGGAAAACGCCATGAAACCTGCCGCGCTCGCGCTTCTTCTTTCCTTCTCTTTCTCTGCCCCCGCCTATGCCGCCGAAACGGTTTACGCCACGGGCAGGCTCGCCAACGGCTTTTCCTACCACATTTTCAAAGTTCCTTCCGCAGGCAAAAAACTGGTGACGCGCTTAAACGTCGGCGTGGGCGCGGCCGATGAAAACGCGGGCGAGGAGGGCATTGCGCACATCACCGAGCATATGGTGTTCCAACCGTCGCCGCAAAATCCCGAGGGCTTGTCGAAACAGCTGATGCGCGGCGGCTGGGTGATGGGCGGGCATTTCAACGCGCGCACAACCTATAACGACACGCGTTATATGCTCACGCCGCCGCGGGGCGTGAAGCAGCTTGGCGAGGTGTTGCAGGTTTACCGGCAGATTCTCGAGCCCAAAGCGTTTGCCGAGGGCGACTGGGCGAAGGAAAAACAGGTGGTATTGAGCGAATGGCGCCAGCAGCAGACGCTGCAAAACCGCCTCAACCGCCGCCGCCACGAGCTGACCTACAAAGGCGCGCGGCAGGGGCGTTATGCGCCCATCGGGCGGCTGGAGGCGATTCAGGGCGCGAGCATGAAAACAGCGTCGGATTTCCACAAACGTTGGTATGCGGGCAATAACGCGGTTTTGGTGGTGGCGGGTGATGTCAGCATAGACCGAACCGTCGCCGAGGTGCAGCAGATTTTCGGCAGCCTGCCGGCGAAAGAATTGGCCACGCGCAAGGCGGAGGAATACGAACCGGTTTTGCAAAACGGCTGGCACGTCGGCGAAATCCGCGACCAAGACAATACCGACAGCAAACTTTCGCTGGTGTTCCGCTTCCGCAAGCAGCCCGCGCAGGCGTATGAGGAACAATCCTACCAACGGCTTTTGGACAATTTCGCCGCTTATATCGTCAACCGCCGTATCGGTCGCTCGGGGCAGGCGGTGGAATTGAAAATGGATACGCTGGGGCGCAATACCGGCGCGCTGGTTCTGCATTCCGAAACCGCGCCCGAACAGCAGGCGGAGATGCTGGAAGTGTTGCGCAGCCTACGCCAAGACATCCTCGATAATCCCGCCACCAACGAAGAGCTGGCGGAATACCGCAAAGCGGTGCACAGCAATCTGCTGCCGCAAGCCGCCGCGCTGCCCGACAACCTCGATAAAATCGTCGGTATGGCCGACGACACGCTGTTGGCCGGCCTGCCGCTGCCGACCGCCGACATCCGCACCGCCGACCGCAGCCAGCTCTACCGCATCAACGCCAAAGCCGTAAATCAGCGCATTGCCGACTGGTTCAACGCGCCCGACAAAATGATTCAGGTGCAGCCCGCCGCCGCTGAAAAAATCGGCCTGCCGGCTTTGTCGAAACTCGACGAAGCTGTCAAAAGGCCGTCTGAAAACACCGCAGACACAAGCCGTGCTGCGCCAGAGTTTGCCGAATCGCCGGCGGGCAAAATCACCGCCGAACGCCGCGATGCCGCCACCGATACGCTCTATCTGCGTTTGGGTAACGGCGACACCGCTACCATCAGGCGCTTGGATGCGGCGGGCAGGAAAATCCATTTCAAAGCTGTCTCGCGCAGCGGCTGGTTCGGTGGTTCGGGCAACGTCCGCTACAACCGCCTCTCCGCCGACGTCGTTTCCCGTGCCGCGCCGCAAGGCATGAGCCGGACTGCGTTCAACCAATGGAAACAGCAGGCCGGCATCGCCAAATACAGCCTGCGCCTCGACGGTTATCATCAAACCACCGATGCGCAGGCGCTGGAGGGTGCGTTGCAGCCGCTGTTGCAGCTTTACCGCCAATACCAGACCGCGCCCGGTTTCGGCGGCCTAGGGCAGGCTGCCAAGCGCGAAGAGGCCGCGTTTAAAGTGGCGCAAAACACCAAAGCAGCCAAGTTGCGCCAAATGCAGGAAGAAATGCGCTACGGCCGCAGCCTGATGCCGTCTGAAAATCCGTTTGCCGCCATTGACGAAGCCGCGCTCAAGCGCCAATGGCAGCAGCTTGCCGCCGCGCCAACCGACTATTATTTCGTCAGCAGCCTGCCGTCTGAAACCGTCAAACAGGCTGTGCTGCAATATCTGGCTTCCATTCCCCGCCAAACCGCCGCAACGTCCGTCCAGCCGCTGCAAACAGGCCGCCACTGGCAGCAGGCCGCCGCAGGGCGCACCGATGGCGCAGAAATCCAAGCCGTTTCATGGCAGCCGCTTGACGCCCCCAACGCCGCGACTTTGTCGGAAATCAGGCTGCTCAACCATTTCGCCAACGCCCGCCTGAAAGAAGAACTGCGCAGCCGCAACCAAAGCGTGTACAGCGTCAAATTCGAGGCCGTGCCCAATTTCAGCCAAAAACGCATCGAAACCACGCTGACGTTCAACACCGCCGCCAACGAAGCGCAAAGCGCATGGCAGGCCGCGCAAAAAGTGTTGCACAACCTGCCAGACAGTATCGGTTTCAGCCAGGCCGCCGCCATGCGCAAACTCGCCGAAAACCTTGCCGAACGCCGCAAACGCAGCCCCGACGCCATGCTCGACTACATGGCGGCGATGGGAAATTCAGACGGCCTCAGCGTTCCCGAATTCAGCCGCAGCAGCCTGCGCGAAACGGCAAAATTATTATGGTCGGCGCAGAATGAACAGGTGTTGGCGGTGATGCCGGAAGGGGCAGGGGAATAATGGGGCGGGAATTTGCGGGGGGGGGGCAAGATCCAGAGTCCGGTAGATCGGATACCTGTATCCGACATTGATGAGAGGAGGGAACAATCTGTCGGATTCAAGAATCCGACCTACGGCTGATATGCAGAACGTACCCGATGAAAACGACGACAGTCCGTCTGAAAATTTCAGACGGACTG
This sequence comes from Neisseria chenwenguii, assembly GCF_002216145.1. Classification (NCBI taxonomy): domain Bacteria; kingdom Pseudomonadati; phylum Pseudomonadota; class Betaproteobacteria; order Neisseriales; family Neisseriaceae; genus Neisseria; species Neisseria chenwenguii. The sequence goes on along the minus strand of NZ_CP022278.1, from coordinate 100,908 downwards.
TCGTCGTTTCAACTTCCTGCTTACGCCTGCAAAGGTTTCAACAGCAAAACGCTGTTTTCCGCTTTGACTTTAAACAGCAAATCGATATTCGGATGTTTGCCCGGGTTGGCTTCGGCATCGGCAACGTGTTCGGCAAAAAGCTGCAAACCGCGCTCGGCTGCGGCAGCATTGAGTTTGCCGTCGAATTCCTGTGCCAGCGCGTTGTAGAGTTTGAGCGAGCCGAGCTTTCCCGGCGCGGCGGGGATGTGGCGGAGTACGTTGCCCTCGGCATCGCTGACGTCAAGACCGCTCAAATGGTCGATGGCGGGCATGGCGGCGAGGCTGTCTTGAAAACTCATAATGTGTCCTTCAGGTTGGGAAAAATCGAATAAAGGCCGTCTGAAAATCCGGTGGGCAGGCGCAGTAGTTTGCTGTGCTTACCAAATTCTAAGATATTCAGACGGCCTTCAATGTCATAACAAGCGCTTAGGCAGCGCAATCAGCGTGTGCCGAAAATCTTATCGCCCGCATCGCCCAAGCCGGGGATGATGTAGCCGTGTTCGTTGAGGTGGCTGTCGAGTGCGGCGGTGTAGATGGTGACGTCGGGGTGGGCTTCGTTGACGAGCTTCACGCCTTCGGGCGCGGCGACGAGGACAAGGGCTTTGATGTTGGTGCAGCCTTTGGATTTCAAGAGGTCGATGGTGGCAACCATCGAGCCGCCTGTTGCCAGCATGGGGTCGATAATCAGGGCAGGGCGCTGATCCATGCTGTCGACGAATTTTTCAAAATAGGAAACAGGTTTGAGCGTTTCTTCGTCACGCTGGAGGCCGACGACACTGATTTTGGCGGTCGGAATCAGGTCTAATACGCCGTCGAGCATGCCCAAACCGGCACGCAGAATCGGGACAACGGTCAGGGTTTTGCCTTTGATGCGGTCGCCTTCGATGCTGCCGCACCAGCCGTCGATAATGTATTTTTCGGTATCGAAATCGCGGCTGGCTTCATAGGCCATCAGGCGGGCGAGTTCGGTGGTCAGGGTGCGGAATTTGTAGGTGCTGCAATCCGCTTCGCGCATCAGGGTCAGCTTGTGTTTGACCAGGGGGTGGTCGATGATGGTAACGTTCATTTTTATGCTCCGCTGTCAGGGGTAAACGCCGCCATTATACGGCGTTTTACAGTGCCGTAAAATGCCGTTCTGGCGGGACGGTTTCCAACCATTCGGCGGCGGGGTGGATTCCTTATTTTGATTCACTATAAAATGTGCGTTTTTTCAGCGAAGGATAAAACTTATGGCAGCGGAACACGCGGGCGGACTGATTCAGGTGGTTGCCCTTTTGGGTGCGGCGGTTGTCGCCGTACCGCTTTTCAAACGGCTGGGACTGGGATCGGTTTTGGGCTATTTGGTGGCGGGCGTCGCCATCGGCCCGTTTGGTGCCGGGCTGTTTAACGATACGCAGGCGGTTTTGCAGATCGCGGAATTAGGCGTGGTCATTTTTCTGTTTGTCATCGGCTTGGAGATGAAACCTGCACAACTCTGGCATCTGCGCAAACAGATTTTCGGTGTCGGCGCGTTGCAGGTCGGCGTTGCGCTGGCAGCGCTGACGGCGGTCATTACGGCAGCAGGATATCCGTGGAAAACGGCGCTGGTCGGCGCGGCGGGTTTTGTGCTGACTTCGACGGCGGTCGTGATGTCTGCGTTGGGCGAACGCAATATGCTGTCGGGTAAAAACGGCCAAAGCATGGTGTCGGTATTGCTGTTTGAAGATTTGATGATTGTGCCGCTTTTGGCGCTGATTCCGATGCTCTCGCCGAATCAGGCGGAAAGTACCAAACCGCTGTGGCAGGCGGTCGGAACGCCGCTGCTTTGTCTGGCGGCCGTTGTGTTTGCCGGACTGTACCTGCTCAATCCGCTGTTCCGCCTGCTGGCACGTTTCAAGGCGCGCGAAGTCATGACGGCGGCGGCGCTGTTTGTAGTACTCGGTTCGGCGCTTTTGATGGAAACGGGCGGGTTGTCGATGGCGATGGGCGCTTTCGTCGCAGGCGTGCTGCTTTCTGAATCGAGCTTCCGGCACCAGCTTGAAGCCGATGTCGAACCGTTCCGCGGCTTGCTGTTGGGCCTGTTTTTTCTGGCCGTCGGTATGTCTTTGGATTTAAAGGTGGTTTGGGAAAACTGGCAGACTGTCCTGCTCGGCGTATTGGTTTTGGTTGACGCCGCGTTTATCTGCATTTACGCGGTGGCGCGGTTGACCAAATCGTCGCATCAGGAGGCTTTGGAACGCGCCGCCATGATGGCTTTGGGCGGGGAGTTTGCGTTTGTCCTGTATGGTGCGGCCGTGCAGCAGGGCGTAATCGACAGCGGATTCAATGCGCAGATGACGGCGGTTATCGTCTTGTCGATGGCGCTGAACCCCCTGCTGGTGATGGCGGCGGACAAATTTCTCAGCGTCAGAAAAGAAGAACGCCCTGCCGATGAAATTGATGAGCAGCATCCCGTTATTCTCGTCGGCATGGGCCGCTTCGGACAAATCGTGCGCCAAGTATTGAGTGCCGCAGGCTACCGGCTGACCATCATCGATTTGGACGAGGAGCTTGTCAGCGGCTTCAGCAACGTCTTGGACATCAAAACCTACTTCGGCGACGCTTCCCGCCCCGAGTTGTTGGTCAACGCGGGCATCGAAAAGGCCGAACTACTGATTGTCGCCATCGACGACCCCGAGAAATCCTTGCAGATTATCGGTTTTGCCAGAAGTATCAATCCGGACATCAAAATCGTCGCACGCGCTTACGATCGGATGCATACTTACAGGCTGTATGAAAAAGGTGTGGAAGAAATCGTGCGCGAAACCTTCGACTCCGCCGTGCGCAGCAGCAAAGCCGCCCTGCGGCAGCTCGGCATGCCGGCCGCGCTGGTCGAAGAAGTCGGCAGTCTGTATTTCAAACTCAACCGCACCGGTATGGAACGTGCCGCCGTTCTTTACGATCCCGATATTCCGTCGTTTACCAATCAGGCGCTGATAGACGAAGTCAAACGGCAAAACCGGTACGAATACGAAACCGTTCAGGAGCTGATCGGACGTTATAAGATGGACAACCAAGCCGACGGAGACAGTTAGATCTTGCTGTATCGCTCGAAAAATCCCGGCCTGAAATTCAGGTGCTGTTTCCATTTTCAGACGGCCTGATGTTTATTTTTGTTAAATCCGCATGAAACGGAGCCGCTTTTGCTACACTTTCGGCTGTTTTTCACCACATCATAAGGAAATCATCATGGCATTAATGGATACATTGTTGAACGTCGCTTCGCAGGCAATGGGCAACGGCGCGCAAGGTTCGATGGCGGAAATCGCCCGCGATCTGGTGCAGCAGCAGGGCGGTTTGGGTAACCTGATGGGCAAACTCCAGCAGGGCGGTTTGGGCGATGCGCTGGGCAGCTGGGTTTCGACCGAGCAAAGCAATATGCCTGTGTCCGGCAGCGATCTGCAAAACGCGCTGGGCAGTGATGTGATCGGTTCGATCGCGCAAAAATTCGGTGTGGACAGCAATCAGGCCGGCGATCTGCTGGCGCAGGTTCTGCCGAATCTGGTGGACAGCGCCACGCCCAACGGCAACGCGCAGGAAGCCGACGGCTTCGGTTTGGACGACATCGCCGGTATGCTGATGAAACATCTGACCAAATAAACGGGTTCGGCAAAAGGCCGTCTGAATTTCGATTACTGAGCGTAATTGAATTTCAGACGGCCTTTTGTTTTTAAAACTCAAAACCTTACAGCCATTTCCGTTTGTAAAAATAAACCAGCAGCCCTGCGATAATCAAGGCCATCAGGCCGAGTAGCATGAAATAGCCGTAATGCCAGCGCAGTTCGGGCATGTAGTCGAAATTCATGCCGTAGATGCCGGTCAAAACCGTCAGCGGCATGAAAATAATTGTAATGACGGTCAACACCCGCATTTGCTGGTTCATGCGGTTGGATTGGAACGACAAAAACACGTCCATCATGCTGAATACCATGTCGCGCGAGGCGTCCAGCGATTCAATCAGCTGCATCGTATGGTCGTAAACATCGCGCAGATACAGCGCCGAATCTTTGAATACCGCAAATTCGTCGCGCATGGCGAGGCGGTAGAAAATATCGCGCAGCGGCAGCAGCGTGCGGCGCAGGCGTACGGCGTCGCGTTTGAGGCGGTGGATTCGGCCGAGAATGTCGCCGCGCGTGTTGTCTTTAAACAGCGCTTTATCAATCGTTTCCACACGGTTGTTAAACTCTTCCAAAACGACAAAATAGTCGTCAACGATACGGTCGAGCAGGCAATAAGCGAGAAATGCCGTGTTTTTGTGCAGCATATCCTGCGGATTTGCGCCCATGCGTTCGCGCAATCTGCTGAAAAGGCCGAGCGGTTTCTGCTGGAACGACAGCAGAAAATTCTGCCCGACAATCAGATAAACCTGATCGTAATGCAGGCGGTTGCCCGTGTAGTGAAACACCTGCGCGGCGATAAAAATGTAGCTGCCGTAATCCTCGATTTTCGGCCGCTGTTTGCGGCTCAAAATATCCTCAACAACCAAATCATGAATGCCGTAAGGCGCCAGCGCGTGGCGCAACAGCGCGGCATCGTTGACGCCGACAAAGTGCAGCCAGTTGGTTTCGCCCGTCGCGGCGGCGCGGATTTCGGGCAGACCGGCGCCGGCGGGGTAATCATATTGCGCAAACGAGCCGGCGGAATAAAGCGTCTGGTGAACCGCGCAGGCCGGCGCGTCGGCGGTATCGCTGCGCAGCAGGGTTTGGTCGGGAATGTGTTGCTGGTTATCGGTATTCATGGGAAAAAAGGGAAGAAGGCCGTCTGAAAAATCATAACACAGATTTTCAGACGGTCTTCGGCTACCGCAGGGTGAAGCTTTGCAGCAACAGGAACTGTCTGTTTAAAGGCCGTCTGAAACGGCTGATTTCTCAATCGGCGTTATTCCCGCGCAGGCGGGAATCCACGGTTAAAGGCAAGCAATATTTTGTTTTAAAAAAGTTCTCAAAAATCAAATGCGGATTCCCGCCTGCGCGGGAATAACGTCGGTGAAAGTTCGGTTGCTGAGCATAGCCGAAGCATCAGACAGCCTCGATTTGCCGCAAGCCGTCTGAAAACCCGTTTCGCGTTCAGACGGCCTTTTCTTATAATGTCGTTTTTTTACCGGACAATCCGCATGACTTTCCGCGAACGCATCGTCCATATGCTGCTTTTCGAACTCGGCGCACTGACCGTCGGCACGCTGGCGGTGTTGCTGGCCGGCTACGACGACACGGCTTCGGCGGCAGCGATGAACATCATCATGTCGCTGACGGCGATGCTGTGGAATTTCGCGTTCAACTGGGGTTTCGACAAAATCTTCACCGGCCGCCGCGAAACACGAAGCTGGGGCGTGCGCCTGTTGCAGACGCTGGCGTTTGAGGGCGGGCTGCTGCTGTTTACCGTGCCTGTTGTGGCGTATTTCCTGCAACTGGGCTGGTGGGCAGCGCTGTTGGCGGACTTGGGCTTGTCGCTGCTGATTGTGGTCTATTCGCTGGCGTTCAACTGGATTTTTGATCATGCGCGGGCGCGCTACCGCAGGGTTCGGGGGCTGGATTGAGGCCGCCTGAAAGTTGAAAGGGGAAAATATAGTTGGTGAAGTTGAAGTTAGGGTGTGGCGTTTTCAAAAAACGTCATTGGTAACAGCGTTGGCAGCAGTTCTTGTGACGTTTATTGTTGCGCGGTTTGCATGGTTGCTATACAGCCATACGCAGGAAATCGAAATACTTTGGATTTTTGGTGTTGCCGTGCTGATTTTGACGGCAGTTTCGGGATATGTTATCAATCTTTGGCGAAATACCCGTAATTTGGAAGAAATTTTGAAAATGAATAGGGAAGGGATTTTTTATCGGATTTATGGGTGTGGGGAAGGAATGATTTTATGGGAAGAAATCCGGCATGTGTCGTATAGGGTCAACGGTAAACATTCAAGCGCGGCATTAATGATTGAACACCGACCCGTGGGTAATACGGATTTGGTTTTGCAGGAAAGTGTTTTGAATATGCGGTATATCCGCCCGCGTAAATTTGGGTTTTATACCTCGATAAGTGCCTCAGTTACGGCCTTAGCCGAAATAACCGAAGTAATTAAACAAAGAAGTCCTAATCTTAAAGAATATTGAATAAAGGCCGTCTGAAAAATTCAGACGGCCTTTATTTTTCCGTCAACCTGCGGCTTTCCGCAATCAGCGGCCAAATCAGCTCGTCATCGGCTTCGCCCAATACCGCGCTGACCCAATGTTCTTTGTTCATATGGTAGGCGGACAGGAAGCCGCGCATTTGGCGCAGGGCGCCGACGGTTTCGGGCGGGCATTTGAGGTTGAGCAGCGGCACGGCGCCGCCTTTGCGGCCGATTTTTTCGGCAGGAACGGGCAGGTAAACGGCAAACCATTTGCGTTTGCCTCCCGCATGGCGGAAGACGGCGTAGTCGGGGTATTTTGCCCACAGATACTGCGGCTCGGCGCCGTAGCGTTCGGCAATGCCTGAAAAGAGGGCGGCTTGGTTCATGGGATACCTTTCAGACGGCCTGCGGCTTTGGAAATGGGTGGTTTGTTATGCCAATCCGGTGAGTTTGGGATTGTTTTCTTTGGGAATCTGGCGCGGGTTGCCTTGTGCGTCGATGGCGACGTAGGTAAACACGGCTTCTGTGACCAGCAGGCGGTCTTCGTGGAGGTGGTCGTTCATCAGCGGTTTGACCCATACTTCGATTTTCAGTTGCAGCGAGGTGTTGCCGACGCGCACGCAGCGGCCGTAACAGCAGACGACGTTGCCGACTTTGACGGGGCGGATAAAGCTCATTTCCTGCACGGCAACGGTAGCAATCCGCCCTTGTGCGATTTCGGCGGCGAGGATGCCGCCGCCCAAATCCATTTGCGACATAATCCAGCCGCCGAAAATGTCTTGGTTGGGATTGGTGTCGGAGGGCATGGCGACGGTGCGCAACAGCAGTTCGCCTTGCGGGCGGGTGGGAATGTCGGTGGTTTGGGTCATGGTGACGGTTCCTGCGATGTGTGGAAAACGGTATTTTACGCTGTTTTTAAGGCTGTCTGAAAATTCGGCTGCGCTCGGTAACCGAATTTCAGACGGCCTTGCTGTTTAAACCAATCAGGCTTGTTTGTTCCAGCGTTCGATGGATTCTTTGATGACTTCTTTGGCTTCGGCAACGTCGCCCCATTTGGTGACCTGGGTCGAACCGAGTTTTTTCAGGGCTTTGTAGTTGTTGAAGTGGAATTCGATTTGTTTGATGAGCTGCGCGGGCAGGTCGGCGAGGCTGTCGTAGGCGTTGCCGTTGTTGCGGTCGTCGGCCGGAACGCAGACGATTTTGTCGTCAACTTCGCCGTCGTCCACGAATTTCATTACGCCGATGACTTTGGCTTCGAGGAAGATGCCGGTGGCCAGGGGCTGATCGGTAATCAGCAAAACGTCGAGCTCGTCGCCGTCTTCGTCGAGGGTTTGCGGGATGAAGCCGTAGTTGGTGGGTTTGGCGAAAATCGCGGGCTCGACGCGGTCGAGTTGGAAGGCGCCGAGTTTTCGGTTCCATTCGATTTTGTGGTTGCTGCCTTGCGGGATTTCGTTCACGACGTTGATGATGCCGCCGTCCACGTCGCCGGGTGTGAGGATTTTGTTGAAGTCTGCCATTTGGGTTTTCCTTTAATCAATGGGGTTTTGAACGGCGGAAGTATAGCAAACAACAAGCCGTCTGAACATTTTCAGACGGTCTTTTATCGGTGTTTGCCCAATTCCAAAATCGCGCGTTTGTTGGACGGGGAAAAAACTTTTTCGGCGGCGACGGCAGCGGGAAACCAGCCGTAGCGGACGTGTTCTTCGGGTCGGAGGCGGATGGGGGTGTCGCGGCCGATGCGGGCGGAGAAGATGTGTTCTCGGTTTTCGAAAACGCCTGCGGGATAGCGGTGGCGCCAGTGGTGGTAGATTTCGTAAACGGTGGATTCGTGCCAGTCGAGCAATTGGCCGTCTGAAAGTTTGATGCCGGTTTCTTCCCGGACTTCGCGGCGGGCGGTTTCGGCAATGGTTTCGCCGGGCTCGAGACTGCCGGTAACGGATTGCCAGAAACCTTGCGGGGCGGTGCGCTCGATGAGGAGGATATTGCCCGCGCCGTCGTGTAAAACGACGAGGGCGGAAACGGGGTATTTCAGCGGTTTGCCCATCAGTCGCCTCCGCTGCCGTCTTCGAGGGCGGGATCGGTTTCGGTGTTGCGCTGGGCGCGGATGCCGGCTTTGAGCATGGCGATGTCGCTGGGGCTTTGGGCTTCATTGAGGATGCGGATTTCGCGTTGGGGAAACGGGAATTCGATGTTGTTTTCGTTAAACTGTTTCCAAATATCCAGCAGGATGGCGGATTTGAGGCCGAGGAAGCCGTTTTCGGGGTCGCGTACCCAAAAACCGAGGTAGAGGTTGATGCCGTTGTCGGCAAAATCGGTGACGACGGCCAGCGGCTCGGGGTCTTTAATCACGCGCTCTTGGTTGGCAGCGGCTTTTTTGAGAATTTCGAGGGCGCGGGTAAGGTCGGAGTGGTAGGCGACCTGTACGGTCAGGGATTGCTGGAGTTCCTTACTGGTATAGGACTCGTTGATCACCATCGAAGTAACGAAATTCTCGTTGGGAATCAGGGCTTCGGTACCGTTGGCGTTGCGTAAAACGACGAAGCGGGAGGTGATTTGGGTGACGTAGCCGGTAAAGTCGTTGACGGTGAGGCGGTCGTTGATGCGGATGGAGCGGTCGCCGAGGATGATGAAACCGGAAACGTAGTTGCTGGCGACTTTTTGCAGGCCGAAACCGATGCCGACGCCGAGTGCGCCGCCGAAGACGGATAAGACGGTAAGGTCGATGCCGACCAAGGGCAGGGCGATGAGGACGGCCAAAACCATCATAGCGGTGTTGATGACTTTGGCGAGGATCATGCGCAGATTGTTGTCGAGGCTGCTTTGGGCGAGGCGGGCATTGATGGAGCGCGCCAGCCACATGGCAAACACCATGAGGATGGCAACCCAGATCAGGCCGTTGATAATGTTGAATAAATTGAGTTTGGTGGAGCCGACGGAAAATTGGATGTTTTTCAGGAAATCAATGATTTTGTCGTCAACTTCGGAAATCCATAAGACGAAACCGACCCATAATGCGGTAGAAACGGCGCGCTCGAGCCAGTCGGTCAGTTTGTTTTGCGGTAGGGCGGCGTGGACGACGGCGACGCTGATGCGGATTAAGATCATCCAGCGCGCGGCCAAAACCAAAAGTTGCAGCCAAACGGCCTGATAGCCGTAAAGGTTGCAGGCGAGGAGGGCGGCGGTTCCGCCGGCCAGCATCAGGATGGGCCACAAAATCCGCCGGCCGATGTGGCGCAGAAGCTGGAAATTCTGCGCGGTGCGCATATGGCGTTTGATGATGACGCCGGTCAGCCAGAATGTTGCCGCCATCAGGGCGATGACGCAGCCGAGTTCGATCCAGCCTGAGATTTGGTTGTAGTTTCGCGCCAGGAGTTTGGCGGTAAAGGCTTGGCGGGTGAACAGTTCGGCGAGGAATGTATTGAGGGCGTCCATAGGCGGCAGGCGTTGTTTTTTAAAAAGGGAACGGGGATTATATAGTGAAACCGTTGGCGGGCGGAAACGGTCGTTTTGATGCGAAAGGCCGTCTGAAAACCCGATTGGCTTGAATCATCGGGTTTTCAGACGGCCTTTGTCAGCATTTCATCAACTGAGTCTGCCGTGGCATTGTTTGTATCTCAAACCGCTGCCGCACGGGCACAAATCGTTGCGGTGAACCACGCGGCCGGCGGCGGCGAGGGCTTCGGGGCTGAAGTCGTTGCCGGTCGGGTCGAAGGCTTCTGTGACCAAATCGGTTTGTGATTCGCCGAGCAGATCTTCCATAGCCGGCGCGCCTGAATGTGTGGTTTGCATTTCAGACGGCAGATGTTCGACGGCCTCTTCCGCTACGTCTTCGTTACGTTCGATTTGAACCGAGGCAAGTAGGGCGGCGGTATTGTGCTTGATGTTGCGCCACAGGTTTTCAAACATGGTAAAGGCTTCGCGTTTGTATTCCTGCTTCGGATTTTTCTGCGCATAACTGCGCAGGTGGATGCCTTGGCGCAGGTGGTCCATCGCGGCCAGATGTTCGCGCCATTGGCTGTCTATAACCTGAAGCATGACGTTGCGCTCGAAATCGGCCATGGTCTGCTTGCCGACCAATTCGGTTTTTTCGGCGTATTCGCGTTCGACTGTTTCAATCAGGCGTTCTTTAACATCTTGATTGTCAAGCGTATTGTCGGCTTCCAGCCAGGCTTTGATATCGGCATGGAGGCGGAACTCGCCGGCAAGCTGGGCTTCGAGTGCGGGGATATCCCATTGCTCTTCCATGCTGTCGGGCGGCATGTGCATATCGACGACGTCGCTGATGACTTCTTTGCGGATGTCTTTGGTCAAATCGCTGACGTCTTTGTTGGTCAGGATTTCGTTACGCTGGTAGTAGATGACTTTGCGCTGGTCGTTGGCCACGTCGTCGTATTCCAAAACCTGTTTGCGCATATCGAAGTTGCGGCCTTCGACTTTACGCTGTGCGCCTTCGATTTGGCGGGTCAGAAGGCCGTGTTCGATGGCGACGCCGCGCTCGGGCGCGAGGCGGTTGAGGATGGCGGCGGCGCGGTCGAGTGCAAACAGGCGCAGCAGCGGATCTTCAAACGAAAGATAGAAACGGCTCGAACCCGGGTCGCCCTGGCGGCCGGAACGTCCGCGCAACTGGTTGTCGATGCGGCGGCTTTCGTGGCGTTCGGTGCCGATGATGTGCAGGCCTCCGGCAGCAATCACCTGCTCGTGTTCGGCCTGCCAGCCGTTTTCCAACGCGGCGATACGGGCGGCTTTTTCTTCGTCGCTCAGGGTTTCGTCGGCCGAAATGGCGTCGGTTTGGTGTTTCAGGTTGCCGCCCAAAACGATGTCGGTACCGCGGCCGGCCATGTTGGTGGCAACGGTAATCGCACCGACTTTACCGGCTTGGGCAACAATCAGGGCTTCGCGTTCATGTTCTTTGGCGTTCAAAACATTGTGCGGCAAACCGGCTTGGGTCAGCAGATTGGAAACCAGTTCGGAATTTTCGATGCTGGTGGTGCCGACCAAGACGGGCTGGCCGCGGGTGTGGCATTCTTGGATGTCTTTGACGACGGCCTCGAATTTTTCGTCTATGGTGCGGAAGACTTGGTCGTTGAAATCTTTGCGCTGAATCGGGCGGTTGGTCGGGATAATGACGGTTTCCAAATTATAAATGCTTTGGAATTCAAAGGCTTCTGTGTCAGCTGTACCCGTCATGCCCGAAAGTTTGGTGTAGAGGCGGAAGTAGTTTTGGAAGGTAATGGAAGCCAGCGTTTGGTTTTCGCGCTTGATTTCCACGCCTTCTTTGGCTTCAACGGCTTGGTGCAGACCTTCCGACCAGCGGCGGCCGGCCATCAGACGGCCGGTAAATTCGTCCACAATCACGATTTCGCCGTCTTGGATGACGTAGTGTTGATCGAGGTGGAAGAGGCTGTGCGCGCGCAATGCCGCCATCAGGTGGTGCATCAGCGAAATGTTGGCGGCGGAATAGAGCGAGTCGTTTTCGGCCAACAGCCCCATCTGGGTCAGAATCTGCTCGGCGTGTTCGTGGCCGGCTTCGCTCATGATGACTTGGTGCGCTTTTTCATCGACCCAGTAATCGCCTTCGCCTTCTTCGGTTTGCTGGCGGATAAGTTGCGCCGGAACGGCGTTCATGATTTGGTAAAGCTGGACGTTGTCGTCGGCTTGGCCGGAAATAATCAGCGGCGTACGCGCTTCGTCGATCAGAATCGAATCCACTTCATCGACAACGGCAAAATTCAGCTCGCGCTGCACTTTGTCGTATTGATCGGTAACCATATTGTCGCGCAGGTAATCGAAACCGAATTCGTTGTTGGTACCGTAAGTGATGTCCGAACCATATGCGCTTTGGCGGTGGAACGGTTCCATATCGGAAACAATCACGCCGACGGTCAGGCCGAGGAAGTTGTAAAGCGGTTCCATAATGCCTGCGTCGCGCGCGGCCAAGTAGTCGTTGACGGTCACGACGTGTACGCCTTTGCCGCTCAGGGCGTTGAGGTAAACGGCCAATGTGGCAACCAGCGTTTTACCTTCGCCCGTGCGCATTTCGGCGATTTTGCCGTTGTGCAGCACCATGCCTCCGATAAGCTGTACGTCAAAGTGGCGCATGCCTAAGACGCGGCGCGAAGCCTCGCGGCAGACGGCAAAGGCTTCTACCAGAATATCGTTGAGCGTTTCGCCGCCTTTGAGGCGTTGTTTGAACTCGGCGGTTTTGGCCTGTAAAGCCTCGTCGCTCAAAGCCTGCATTTCGGCTTCGAGCGCGTTGATTTTGGCGACCGATTTGCGGTATTGTTTCAGCAGGCGGTCGTTGCGGCTGCCGAAGATTTTCTTAGCAATGTTTGTCAGCATGAATAATGTTCCTGCGCCTGTATATAATGGGCGAAACCCGAATTTTAACACAAGCGCCTTAGTGAAAGTGATAATGCCGTCTGAAATAAAGGCGGTTTTACCGTATTTCAAGCGCTTTTGACATATTGCTTCTGTTTGTAAGGCCGTCTGAAACATGAATCTCAAGCAATTAGGCAGACGCGACAATGCACTTGATGCTTTGTTGCAACAATCACGACAGTGGCAAATATTAGACAGGCAGGTCAAGCAAATCCTGCCTGCAAATTTGCGTCCGCATTTTCAGACGGCCTGTGTGGAAAACGGGCGTTTGGTACTGCTGGCGGCCAACGGCATGGCAGCATCGCGCCTGAAAATGATCCTGCCTTCGCTGCTGCCGCAACTGCGCGAATTGCGCAGCGATATTGAAGCGGTAAACGTCAAACTGCAGCCGAAAACACCTGTCGCGGAAAAAGCCAATACGTTGAAATTGAGCGAAACGGCACTTGAAAATCTGGAAGATGCTTCCCTTAAACTGCAAGGCCGGCATCCCAAGCTGGCGCAGGCGCTGGAAAATCTGGTTAAGAAATACAGCCGCTGAAGTTTAGTTTTAAAATATGTCAATAAATTCGCCTGATTTTAATTTGGCTGCATTTCACTAATGCCTTCATTTGTAAGTTGTTGTAAATGCTTTGTTCAACTTTGACTTAAGTCAAAGTTTTTCATAAAGGAAACCCGCATACTTTATAAGTATCCGCGCAGAAAGCGAGTTTTGTGTCATGTCAAGTTCTGCGCCAATGCTCGAATGATTTAAGTTCGTATCAAACAACCAACACTAGGAGATATTACATGAAAACTTATTTGGCTCTGATTTCCGCTGCTGCAATCGGTTTGGCTGCTTGCGGTAAAACCGACAAACCTGCCGAAACCGCTCCTGCAGCTGAAGCATCTGCGCCTGCCGCCGCTTCCGAAGCTGCACCTGCTGCAGGCAGCGATGCATCTGCCGCTGCTCCTGCTGCCGAAGGGGCATCCGGAGCCGCTTCTGCCGATGCCGGTAACTGCGCGACAACTGTCGAAGCCAACGATGCCATGCAGTTCAACACCAAAGACATCAAAGTCAGCAAAGCATGTAAAGAATTTACCGTTACCCTCAAACACACCGGTACCCAGCCTAAAGCCGGCATGGGTCACAACCTCGTGATTGCGAAAGCAGAAGATATCGAAGGCGTTGTTGCAGATGGTTCTTCCGCAGGTCCGGATGCTGATTATGTTAAAGCAGGCGATGCCCGCATTGTTGCAGCCACGAAACTGATCGGCGGCGGCGAAGAAGCCAAAGTGACTTTCGATCCTGCTAAATTGGCTAATGGTTCGTTCAAATTTGTATGTACTTTCCCCGGCCACGCAGCTTTGATGAACGGTACGGTTACTTTGGCTGACTAATCCGTTTTGAAAATCTGTGCAGCAGCCGGATTACCTTCGCCGTATTTCACGGCGATAAAACAGCCCGCTTGATGAGCGGGCTGTTTTGTTTGGATATTTAAGCAGGCTCTATAAACAAGGGTATAGGCCGTTTTCATAGTACAAAATCCACAGGATTCGGATGTGCTGGTTTTTCGGCTATTTCAATGTTTTACGCCAGTCCAAACCGTTGATGGCGGCGACTTGGGTAATTTCGTGTGTGGCCAGATCGACGGCGGTCAGCTCGCCGCCCCAAAGCGCACCGGTGTCGAGGGATAAGATGTTGTTACAGTTCATAAAACCCAGCGAAGACCAATGGCCGAACACGATGGTGTGGTCGAGGTTTTGGCGCTCCGGCGCTTCAAACCAGGGCATGAGATCGGACGGCATATCCGCGAGCGTGCCTTTGTAGTCGAAATCGAGGCGGTTGCGTTTTTCCAGTGCGCGCATCCGCGTGAAGACGTTCACAATCACGCGCAGGCGGTCATAGCCTTTGAGGTCGCCGTGCCACTCGGCGGGCTTGTTGCCGTACATTTTCTCGAAAAATTTTTCGTGTTTTTTGCCTTGAAGTTCGGCTTCGGCTTCGCGCGCATAGGCCTCAGCTTCGGCGATGCGCCACGGCGGCAGGATGCCGGCGTGTACCATGACGTGACTGCCTTCGCGCACCATCAGTGGTTGGTGGCGCAGCCAGGCCAGCATTTTTTTGCGGTCGGGATGGTCGAGAATCGGGGTGATGGTGTCGCTGTGCTTGACCGTGCCGTGGCCGTAGCCGACGGCGAGTAAATGCAGGTCGTGGTTGCCGAGGATGGTTTGTACGCTGCTTTCGTGCTGCATGGCAAATTGCAGCGCTTCCAATGATTTGGGTCCGCGGTTGACGATGTCGCCTGTGAGCCAGAGCGTGTCCGTACCATGGTTGAAACCGAGTTTTGCCAACAGGGCGGCCAGTTCGTCGAAACAGCCCTGAACGTCGCCGATTGCGTAGTGTGCCATAGGATATTTTTTTTGATTTTTGTCGAATTTCGGTTGCTGAGCGTAGTCGAAGCACTAGACGGCATGGTGAAACAAAGGGCCGTCTGAAAAATTACAACGCCGAGCGGGGTTTCAGACGGCCTTAAATCATTTCAGGCCGTCTGAAAAAACGGTTTTAAGCGTTCAACACCAAAACTGCTTCCACTTCCACCTGCACGCCTTTGGGCAGGCTGGCGACGCCCACCGCCGCGCGCGCGGGGAAAGGCTGTTCGATAAATTCGGCCATCACTTCGTTGAACACAGTGAAGTTGGCCAAATCGGTCAGATAAGCGTTGAGCTTGACGATGTCGTTCAGCGAACCGCCCGCCGCTTCGGCTACGGCTTGCAGGTTTTTAAACACCTGCATGGTCTCGGCGCGGAAATCGCCGCCGCCGACCACGGTCATGGTTGCGGGGCCGAGCGGAATCTGGCCGCTTATGTAAACCGTATCGCCCGCGCGCACGGCCTGGCTGTATGCGCCGATGGCGGCGGGGGCATTGTTGGTGTGAATGATGGTTTTGGGCATGGGATACTCCTGAAGATTTTTGAGACGGTGCAGGCAATTATAACGCAGAACGTGCGGACGGATGCGCTCGGGACGTGCCGGCATGGGGGCCGTCTGAAAATTATCCTGTTTTTCAGACGGCCTGCCGTTGCGGCTGAGTTCGGGTGTGTTTTTCCGCCGTTTCTGCTTTCCTGCGGGAGGTACTTTCTTCGGCAAACAGGCGTAAACTTTATTGTATTGTGAACAAAGAGTTATATCTATGCGGAATGAAAATTTGAGCGCTACGGCAACTTTGGCGGCCTTGGATATTGTGTACGGCGACATCGGCACCGGCCCGCTTTATACGCTGCGGGAAAGTTTGACCGCCGCAAGGCTACCCGTGGACGAAACCAATGTTCTCGGCTTCGTTTCGCTGATTTTATGGGCTTTGCTGCTGATTGTTACCTTGAATATGTGGTGTTTGTTTTGCGCACCGACAGCAAAGGCGAGGGCGGAACGGCCATTATGATGCAGCAGGCTTTGGTCGTTTTGCGCGGCAAACCTGCGGTTTGGGTGATGTTTGAAGGGCTGACGGCGATGTCGGTTTTGTCGGCGGCCGAAGGCCGGACGGTTTTGAATCCGGCGGCAGAGGCGTGGGTTTTGCCGGTGGCGGTAACGGCTTTGCTGGCGCTGTTTCTCATCCAGCGTTACGGCACGCAGAAAATCGGCGCGTTTTTCGGATCGGTGATGTTGTTTTGGTTCGGCACGCTGGCTGTTCTTGAGGTTTGTCAGATTATCCGGATGCCGCAGATTCTGGCAGCGGCTAATCCGTATTATGGTTTGAACTTTATCGCCCATCACGGCTGGGGTGGCTTTGTCAGCTTGGGCGCCGTTGTCTTGGCAGTAACGGGCGCCGAGGCGCTGTATGCCGATGTGGGGCCCCGATTCAGACGGCTTGGGTCAGCCTGGTTTTACCGTTCACATCTACGAGTTCTGAAAAATTGGAGGCAGGTTGGATATCTGTATCCGACACGGTTGGACGGATGTGATGTCGGATTCTCGAATCCGACTTACGGGGCTGTTATGCCTTCTGAAATGTTTTGCGGTCAAGTAAGTATATTCCCTCTCCCGTGGGAGAGGGTTAGGGAGAGGGCTGTTTGGCGTTCTACAAGGTTATGTGCAGCGCAAATTGTATATGTCTTTAGAATATAATCAAAGGCCGTCTGAAAATCACTCCTTTTTCAGACGGCCTTTCCTCATTCCCCTGTCTCTTCATCCAATTTTCGCAGCCAATCCAGTTTTTCGCCGATTTTGATTTCCAGACCGCGCGGTACGGGTTGGTAGAAATCGGGTTCGGCCATGCCGTCGGGCATATAGGTTTCGCCGGCGGCGTAGGCGTTGGGTTCGTCGTGGGCGTAGCGGTATTCGCGGCCGTAGCCGAGTTTTTTCATGAGTTTGGTCGGAGCGTTGCGCAGGTGGACGGGGACTTCGTCGCTGCTGTTTTGTTTGACAAACGCCGTCATCTGGTTATACGCCTTGTAGCCGGCGTTAGATTTGGCAGCGGCGGCGAGATAAAGCACGGCTTGGGCAAGGGCGAGTTCGCCTTCGGGGGAGCCCAGGCGTTCGTAGGTTTGCGCGGCTTCGTTGGCGATGGTAAACGCGCGCGGGTCGGCGAGGCCGATGTCTTCCCATGCCATGCGCACGATGCGGCGGGCGAGGTAGCGGGGGTCGGCGCCGCCGTCGAGCATGCGGCAAAACCAATAGAGCGCGGCGTTTGGGTGGGAGCCGCGAACGGATTTGTGCAGGGCGGAGATTTGGTTGTAGAAACTTTCTCCGCCTTTGTCGAAACGGCGGATTTGGGCGCCGAGGCTTTCGGCGAGAAAGGTTTCGCCCAAGGTTTTCAGACGGCGTGTTTGGGCGGCGCGGAGGAGTTGTTCCAATAAATTCAATAATCTGCGCGCGTCGCCGTCGGCGGTTTGAACCAGCAGGGCGGCGGCTTCGGGGGTGATTTCCATGCCTTGGTAGTCGGGCAGGGCGAGGACTTTTTCGATAAGCTGCTGCAAATCGGCGGGGGATAAGGGGTTGAGGATATAAACTTGGGCACGGCTCAACAGGGCGGGGTTGACTTCAAACGAGGGGTTTTCGGTGGTCGCGCCGATGAAAGTGAGCAGGCCGCTTTCGACGTGCGGCAGGAAGGCGTCTTGCTGGGCTTTGTTGAAACGGTGGACTTCATCGACAAACAAAATCGTCGCGCGGCCTTGCTGGAGGGCGGTTTCGGCTTTGAGGATGGCTTCGCGGATGTCTTTGACGCCGGAAAAGACGGCGGAAACGGGCAGAAACTGGGCGTTGAAACTCTGCGCAAGTATCCGCGCGAGCGTGGTTTTCCCGACACCGGGCGGTCCCCAAAGCAGCATGGAATGGGGCTTGCCGCTTTTGACGGCGAGCCGTAGCGGTTTGCCTTCGCCGATGAGGTGCTGCTGGCCGATCACGTCGTCGAGCGTGTGCGGGCGCAGGCGTTCGGCGAGCGGGGCGTCGGGTTGGCGGGTAAATAAATCGGTCATGGCGGCGGCTTTCGTTGTTCAGACGGCATTTGGGAATTATAGCCCCTAACATCATTCTTTGCCTTGCGCTATAATGTGCGGGATTTTTTTACGCAGTCTGTTTTTTCTACTTGTAAGGGATATAAAAATGAAAAAAGTTTCGGCGGTAATTTTGTCTGCTTCTTTATTGGGCGCGTGTGCCGATACCGGTACGGGCGCGGGTTTGAGCGGTTTGGGCGGCGGCACGGGCATCGGCGGCAGCGTGGTCAAAATGGCGGTTGAAAACCAATGCCGTACCGAATTGAACAAACGCAACGAATGGCGCATGATCGCGCTGGCGATGTCGGCCGAAAAACAGGCTGAGTGGGAAAGCAAAATCTGCGGCTGTGCCAGCGAGGAAGCGCCCAACCAGCTGAGTGCCAACGAAATGATGCAGGTTCTCAATCCGAATACGCGTACCCAAGCCTTGGCAACGGTAACCGCCAAAACCGTAACCGCCTGCGTCAAACGCCTCTATCCCGCCAAATAATCCTTTCAGACGGCCTCTGCAACCGGGAGGCCGTCTGAAACTTTTTCACGAGTTTGCAGAGAAGAAAACCATGAAATACATCAGCACCCGCGGTGCGACCGCACACAAATCGTTCAGCGAAGTTTTACTGATGGGGCTTGCGCCCGACGGCGGTCTGATGCTGCCCGAAGCCTATCCGCAAATCGACGCGGCCACGCTGGAAAAATGGCGCGGCCTGAATTATCCCGAGCTGGCGTTTGAAATCATCAGCCTGTTTGCCACCGACATTCCCGCCGCCGACCTGCGCGACATCATCAACCGCACCTATACCGCAGAAGCCTTCGGCAACGCGGAAATCACGCCTGTGCGCACGCTTTCAGACGGCCTCAAAATCCAAGCGCTGTCCAACGGTCCGACGCTGGCGTTTAAAGACATGGCGATGCAGTTTTTGGGCAATGCGTTTGAATATGTGTTGGCAAAAGAGAGTAGGGAACTGAACATTTTGGGCGCAACCAGCGGCGATACCGGTTCGGCGGCGGAATACGCGCTGCGCGGCAAAAAAGGAATCAATGTTTTCATGCTTTCGCCCGAAGGCAGAATGAGCGCGTTCCAGCGCGCGCAGATGTTCAGCCTGCAAGACGAAAATATCCACAACATCGCCGTTAAGGGGATGTTTGACGACTGCCAAGACATCGTCAAAGCCGTGCAAAACGATGCGGCGTTTAAAGAAAAATACCATATCGGTACGGTCAATTCGATCAACTGGGGGCGCATCGTCGCCCAAGTGGTTTACTACTTCGCGGGCTATTTCAAGACCACGCAAAGCAACAGCGAAAAAGTCAGCTTCTGCGTACCCAGCGGCAATTTCGGCAATATCTGCGCCGGCCACATCGCCCGCCAGATGGGCTTGCCGGTAGGCCGTCTGATTGTTGCGACCAATGAAAACGACGTTTTGGATGAGTTTTTCAAAACCGGTGCCTACCGCCCGCGCAGCGCCGACCATACCCACGTTACCTCAAGCCCGTCGATGGACATTTCAAAAGCCTCGAATTTCGAGCGCTTCGTCTTTGATTTGATCGGACGCAACAGCAGCGGGATTCAGGTACTGTGGGCGGAAGTCGGCGCAGGAAAAGGCTTTGATTTGAGCTTCCTGCTTGATAAAGTGCATCAGCAATACGGTTTCGTATCCGGCAAATCGCTACACGCCGACCGATTGAAAACCATCCGCCAAGTTTACGGACAAGACGGCGAACTCATCGATCCGCACACCGCCGACGGCGTCAAAGTCGCCCGCGAAGTGCGCCAAAACGGAGAAACCGTCGTCTGCCTTGAAACGGCATTGGCCGCGAAATTCGAATCCACCATCCGCGAAGCCGTCGGCAATGTCGCCGTACCGCGTCCCGCCGCGCTGCAAGGCTTGGAAAACCTGCCGCAGCGGGTACGGGTTTTACCCAACAATGCCGAAATCGTTAAAGAATTTATCAGCGAGACGTTGGAGAAATAAGGAAAGGCCGTGCGCACCCAAACGGATAATCAAGGCCGTCTTGAGGTCTGGATGAATCATTTTACTGCCATACAAAAAACGGGCATCAAGCGCTATGCGCTGCCGGGCGGGCGGATTGTCTGGGTGCGCAAAGCCGGAGCGCATAACGCTGCGTGGAAATATACCTTGATGGGCATGGTGACCAAACCGCTGCATCTGGGTGCATTGAAACCCGTCCCCAGTTTGGGCGGTGTCCGGGCGCTTGATATTGAAGTGCGCCGTTTGAAAGATCTGGCTTCGAGAGGAATCAATGTTCCCGCTTTGCTGCTGCGCCGCCCCGACGCAATCATGATTAGCGGTCTGGAGGGCAGGCAGCTTGATTCCAGAATCGAAAAAGAGGCTGAAGAAGGCCGTCTGAACGCATGGCGGGCAGGTCTGGCCGCCATCGCAGACGTGCATGCCAAAGGCGGCTACCTCAGTCAGGCGTTTGCCCGCAATATGCTGGTTTCAGACGGCAAAATCGGTTTCATCGACTTTGAAGACGACCCGGGCGAATTTCTTTCCGATACCGAGTGCCAAACCCGCGACTGGCTCTGCTATCTGCACTCGACTTCATTGACACTCAGAAAGCAACATCTGCTCGGCGAGGCGGCTGCATACTGGGGAAAAATGCTGGCGGACATGCCGCCCGAAGTCCGGGATACTGTAGTACGGACGGTGAAGCCGATACGCTGGATGCACGTCCTCAAACGCCGTTTCTGGGGGAGGGATACACTTCGCCTGGCCGCATTGGCTGATCTGTTTCTGATGACGGAAGGAGCAGGGCAGTCGCCTCCCTGCAGGCCGTCTGAAAATAAGGATTGGCACAAACATTGAAATGAGAAATTTTTCTGTTTAGAATACTCCTGTTTTACACCCGCCGCTCCGCCCGTTTTTTACTTAATTTCTGCCGTCTGTTTTCAGACGGCCTCCATTCACAGGAAATCCAAATGGCTGCATTCAATACCCAAAAAGTCCTTTCCGTACACCATTGGACGGATTCGTATTTCTCCTTCACCTGCACCCGTGATGACTCGCTGCGCTTTGAAAACGGCCAGTTTGTCATGCTCGGTCTGATGGTGGACGGCAAGCCGCTGATGCGCGCATACAGCGTCGCCAGCGCCAACTGGGAAGAACATTTGGAATTTCTCAGTATCAAAGTGCCCGACGGCCCGCTGACCAGCCGTTTGCAGCATTTGAAAGTCGGCGACGAAATCCTCGTCAGCAAAAAACCGACCGGAACGCTCGTACTCGGCGATTTAAATCCCGGCAAGCACCTTTACCTGCTTTCCACCGGCACCGGCATTGCCCCGTTTTTGAGCGTCACCAAAGATCCCGATGTTTACGAAGCCTTTGAAAAAGTCATCCTCGTACACGGCGTGCGCTACAAAAAAGACTTGGCCTATTACGACCGCTTCACCAAAGAATTGCCCGAACACGAATACCTCGGCGAAATGGTGCGTGAAAAGCTGATTTACTATCCCGTCGTTTCCCGTGAAGAATTCGAACACAAAGGCCGTCTGACCGATCTGATGAAAAGCGGCAAACTCTTCGAAGACATCGGCCTGCCGCCGATGAACGCCCAAGACGACCGTGCCATGATCTGCGGCAGCACCGCAATGAACCGCGACACCGCCGCCGTTCTCGACAGTTTCGGTCTGACCGTTTCCCCAAAAACCGGCCAGCGCGGCGATTACCTGATTGAACGCGCATTTGTCGATCAATAAACCGGAGTATTCGAAACAGCCGTTCAGGCCGTCTGAAAAAATTTTTTTCAGACGGCCTTTGTTTCAGAAAAGATGCCGAAAAGTAACGCTTCCCGATAAAAATACCGCCGAAAAACACGCCTGCCATTGCGCTTTTTCCGCGTTTTGGTAAAATACTGCCATTAAATTTACCGCAAGCCGCCGAATCGGGCGGCTTGTATTTTTATTTCCAGTCCGCCCCAAAGAGATGAAAAAATAGGGCGGGTGTTCAGGAGAACCCTTTATGCAGAAAATCCCGTTAACCATACGCGGCGCCGAGTTGCTCAAACAGGAATTGCAACACCTCAAAAGTGTCGCCCGCCCCGAAATCATCGAAGCTATCGCCGAAGCCCGTTCGCACGGCGACTTGTCGGAAAACGCCGAATATGAAGCAGCCAAAGAGCGTCAGGGCTTTATCGAAGGCCGTATTTCCGAGTTGGAACGCAAACTTTCCATTGCCCAAATCATCAATCCCGCCGAAATACACGCCGAAGGCAAAATCGTTTTCGGCTCAACCGTCACGCTGGAAGATTTGGAAAGCGGCGAGCAGGTCACTTACCAAATCGTCGGCGAAGACGAAGCGGACATCAAAGCGCGCAAAATCTACGTCGGCTCGCCCATCGCCCGCGCCTTAATCGGCAAAGAGGAAGGCGATGTCGCCGAAGTGCAGGCTCCCGGCGGCGTGCGCGAATACGACATTATTTCGGTCGAATATATTTGATGGGAGAAAATACCGGGGAATGCCGTCTGAAAATGTTTGGAAAACTGTTTTCAGACGGCATTCTTACATTTTGAAAACTTAATCCGTTAAGGAAAAATCATGAGCAAACTGACAACCGCCCTCGCTGCCGTTTGGCTGGGAATGCAGATTATGGCCGGTTATATCGCCGCGCCGGTACTGTTTCACAATCTGCCGAAAATGCAGGCAGGTGCGATTGCGGGGCAGTTGTTTGCAGTGCTTTCCTACATAGGAATAGCGGTGTGGGCACCAGTGTTGGCGGTGCAAATCAGCAAACACGGCAGCCGGACGACGATCTGGCTAACGGGCAGTTTGCTGGCCGGATTGGCAGCCAATCAATTTTTGGTTGCGCCGGTTATTGAAGCGCACAAAACCCATACGGAGCATTGGCTGCTGACGCTGGCGGGCGGTTCGTTTGGTATGTGGCACGGCATTTCCAGCGTAATTTTTATGCTGTGCGCGGTTTTGGCTGTAATTGTTTTGCGGCGTTTGTTTACGCAGTTTTCCCGCTGATCCGGATTTACAGCCGCTCCGATTTAGCCTGATAACGGTACTGTCTGAGGTTTGCTGCCTTGTTTGGGCTAAATTGAAACGACTATAAAAAACAGGCCGTCTGAAATTTCAGACGGCCTGTTTTGATTTCCGGTTAACGGTGGCGGTGCAGATGTGCAGGTGCATGGCGTTTGTGGAATTTGCGTGCTTGCGCGGCTTTGTGTCTTTTCAGACGGCGTTCCTGACGGAAATCACGGCGTGCTTCGCGGCGGTCGTGGCGGAAGTCGCGGCGCATTTCGTGTTTGGGCGCTTTATGCTCGTGGGCATGTACCGGGCGGTGCGGTTCGCGCGGTTCGTGGCGGTGCATCGGGGCAGCCATCAGTCCGGCGGATACGGTCAGCAGTGAAGCGAAGGCGATTAATTTTTTCATGATGTGAACTCTTTCCTGAGTGTTGGTTTGTTCGACAGCAACCCTTGCTGCGATGGGGCGTATCTTAAGCTTTCATTTGTTAACTGATGTCAGTATCACGACAAAAACAAATAAAAATGCCGAAAGGATTGTCAGCAAAATACCCGCTTGGAAAATTTGCGTATAAAAATACACTGATGTATGTAAACTGAGGCCGTCTGAAAAAACTCTGCCTGCATTCCGCGGCGGCGTTTTTTCAGACGGCCTGTGTTTTTTTTGCAACGCGATGCCGTCATGCCGTTATGCCGTTGCGCTTTACCTGCCTTTTCTTGCGCGGGGTTCCGCATCCGGCTTGCGGCCTGTAATATCGGCCTGTTCCCCATTTTTTTCCAAAACCATGTTTGAAACCTTTATCCAAACCCTGTCGGAACGGCGCGGCGAACTGCTCACCGCACTGGTCGAACATTTAGGCATTTCGCTGCTCTCGCTTGCGGCGGCGGTTGCGATTGCCGTGCCGCTGGCGGTGTGGCTCAGTCCGAAAAAGCGCGCGGCGGAAGCAGTGTTGCAGATGACCAATGTGTTGCAGACGATTCCGTCGCTGGCGCTGCTCGGTCTGCTGATTCCGCTGGTCGGCATCGGCACGCTGCCGGCGCTGATTGCGCTGACGCTCTACGCGCTTCTGCCGATTTTTCAAAACACTTATCTCGGTCTTTCCGAAATCGATCCGTCAGTCAAAGAGGCGGAAACCGCGTTCGGCCTGTCGCGTGTGCAGCAGCTTTGGCGGGTGGAATTGCCGATTGCGCTGCCCGCGATTATTTCCGGCATCCGCACCGCCGCCGTGCTGATTAGCGGCACGGCTACGCTGGCGGCACTGATCGGCGCGGGCGGTTTGGGCTCGCTGATTCTTTTGGGCATCGACCGCCACAACATGGCGCTCACTTTTATCGGCGCGGCTTTGTCGGCGCTGCTTGCGGTGGGTGTGAGCGGGCTGATTGCCCTGTTTGCCCGCAGCCGCCGCAAAACCGCGCTGCTGGCGGGTTTGGCCTTGCTGGCTGCTGCATTCGGGCTGTTTTCGACTGTGAGGTCGTCTGAAAAACAGCAAATCGTGATTGCGGGCAAACTCGGCAGCGAGCCGGATATTCTGATCAACCTCTACAAACAGCTGATCGAATCGGCCGATCCGCAGGCAGAAGTGGTGTTGAAACCGAATTTCGGCAAAACCACATTTCTGTTCAACGCCTTAAACAGCGGCGAAATCGACATTTACCCCGAGTTTACCGGCACGGTATTGGAAAGTCTGGTCAAACTGCCCGAACCCCGAAAAGCGCAAAAACGCACCGCCGCCGAAACCTACGAAACCGGAAAAAACCTGCTGCAACAGCAGTTCCAACTGACCCTGCTGCTGCCGATGCGCTATCAAAACACCTACGCGCTGGCCGTTCCCGAGCAATACGCCGCTAAATACGGCTTGGAAAAAATTTCCGATTTGGCTAAAGTGAAAGCCAATATCCGCGCCGGTTTCACGCTGGAATTTACCGACCGCCCCGACGGAGGCAAAGGGCTGGCTGCGCGCGGCATCAACATCGCCCACGTTTCCACCGTCGAACCTGCGTTACGCTACACCGCCTTGCAAGAAGGGCGGATCGACCTCATCGACGCCTACTCGACCGACAGCGAAATCCGCCAATACCGCCTGAAAATGCTGCGCGACGATTTGCAGCTTTTCCCACCGTATCAGGGCGCGCCGCTGATGAAAAGCGGATTTGTGGCGGCGCATCCCGAAGTAACCGCCGCGCTTAACCGCTTGGCGGGCAAAATCAGCGAAGCGGAAATGATTGAAATGAACGACCGCGTCAAACGCGGCGGCGAAAAACCCGCCGACGTGGCGCGGGATTATTTGAAGGAACAGGGGTTGGTAAAATAGGGCGGAGGGCGTCTGAAAATTTCGTCCTCATCTTACGGCCGTTTTCAAACTTTTCAGACGGCCTCAAACTGCTCAGGCCGTCTGAAAACCCGCTTAATCAGGAGAACCAGCATGAAAAAAATCGCAGTAACCGGCGCCAGTGGCAACATCGGCGGCATGGTTGCCCGCCGTTTGGCCGAACAGCATTTCCCCTTGCTGCTGCCCTTGCGCAATCCCGCCAAAGCGCCGGATTTGCCCGGTTGCGAAGTGCGCGTGTGCAGTTACGGCGACGAAGCGGCGGCGAAGACGGCGCTGGCGAGCACGGAGGTTTTGTTTATGGTTTCCGCCGCCGAAAGCCCGACCCGCGAGGCCGAGCATGAAAGCATGGTGCGTGCGGCGAAAGCGGCGGGCGTGGCGCACATCGTTTATCTTTCCTTCGCCGGAGCGGCGGAAAACAGCACGTTTACTCTGGCGCGCACCCACGCGGCGACGGAAGCGTTTATCCGCGCAAGCGGTTTGCGCTACACGTTTTTGCGCGACAATTTTTACAGCGAAATGATGGCCGAACTGGCGGATTCGGACGGCATCATCAGCGGGCCGTCTGAAAACGGGCGCGTAACCTGCGTTTCGCAATGGGACGTGGCCGAAGCCGCCGCCAACGTTCTGGCGGATTTGGCAAACGGCAACACGCAGCACGTCAACCAAACCTATACCTTAAGCGGCAGCGAGGCGTTGACGCTGGCGGAAATCGCCGCACAATTATCGGCGCACACGGGCAGGGCGTTCCGATTTCATAACGAGACGGTAGCCAAAGCCTTCGCCTCGCGCTGTGCCGCCTATCCCGGCACGCCCGATTGGGAAATCGAAGCGTGGGTATCCACCTATACCGCCATTGCCGCGGGTGAGTTGGCCGAAGTGTCGCCTGATTTGGAGAAACTGATTTTCAGACGGCCTACAACGTTCCGCGAAGTATTGACACGGATAAAGGCCGTCTGAAAATGAGTGAAAACATCATAGAATTCAAACAGGTAACAAAATATTTCAGCGATAAGGCGGCGGTGTGCGGTTTGGATTTACCGATACGGCGCGGCGAATTGTTCGTCCTCGTCGGCGCCTCGGGCAGCGGCAAATCGACGACGCTGAAAATGATTAACGCGCTGGTCGCGCCTGATGAGGGCGATGTGTATTTCGACGGGCGGCGGATTAAGGATTACGACATCCGCGCGCTGCGCCACCGCATCGGTTATGTGCTTCAGCAGATTGCGCTGTTCCCCGCCATGACCGTGCGCCAAAACATCGAGCTGATGCCCGACATTTTGGGCTGGCGCAAAAGCGAACGCCGAAGCCGTGCCGAATCGCTGCTGGAAATGGTTGGTCTGCCGCCCGCCGAATACCTCGGCCGCTATCCGCACGAGCTTTCCGGCGGTGAACAGCAGCGCGTCGGCATTCTGCGCGCCATCGCCGCCCGCCCCGCCGTGCTGCTGATGGACGAAGCCTTTTCCGCCCTCGACCCGCTCTCGCGCACGGCCTTGCAGGATATTCTGCTCGACATCCACCGCCAGAATGAAACTACGATTGTGTTCGTCACCCACAATATGCACGAAGCCCTGCGCTTGGGCGACCGCATCGGCGTGATGCGCAACGGCGCGCTGGTGCAGAACGGCAGGCCGTCTGAAATTCAAAACCGGCCGGCCGACGATTTTGTCCGTGCGATGTTCGAGCAGGAACAGGCCACGCCCGAGCAGGTTTTGGCGGCGTTTGAACGGCTGAACCCGCAGGCGCGCGAAGTCGTGCGGCGGCGGATTAATCAGGCCGTCTGAAAAATAGGCCGGATTTTCAGACGGCCGAATGTTTTGGGTTTGAAAGGAAAAACATGAAAGCAAATGTAGTGCACCGCCCGGGCGGCGCGGAAGTGCTGGTGTTGGAAGATGTGCCGGTTCCCGCGGTCAAATCGGGCTGGTCGCTGGTCAAAGTGAAAGGCTTCGGCATTAATCACTCTGAAATTTTTACGCGGCAGGGCAAGTCGCCGAGCGTGAAGTTTCCGCGTATTTTAGGGATAGAATGCGCGGGCGAAATTGCCGAAACGACCGACGAGGCGCGGCTTCCCGCGGGTTGCCGCGTGGTGTCGCTGATGGGGGAAATGGGGCGGGATTTCGACGGCAGCTATGCGGAATTTGTGTTGCTGCCGAATGCGCAGATTTACCGCGTGGAAACCGATTTGGACTGGGCATCGCTGGCCGCCGTTCCCGAGACGTTTTACACCGCGTTCGGTTCGATGGGAAAACTCTGCATCGGCGCGGGCGACAAAATTTTGGTGCGCGCCGCGGCAGGCGGGGTCGGCGTGGCGTTTGCCAAGCTGGTTAAGGCAAAATTTCCGAATGTGGTATTGCACGGCTCGACACGTTCGCCCGAAAAAGCCGCCAAGCTGCACGAAGCGGGATTCGACGAAGTGGTTTTGGAACAGGAAGGCCGTCTGAAAACGTCGGATTCGTATCACAAAATTCTGGATCTCGTCGGCACGGCTACGCTGAAAGACAGTTTCAGCCACATTGCCGAACGCGGTATCGTCTGCGCCACCGGCCAGCTCGGCGGGAAATGGTTTCTCGAAGATTTTGATCCGATTGTCGAATTGAAAAACGACAGCTACCTGACTGCGTTTTATTCCGGCCTCGTTTCCGAAGCGCGTATCCGCCGTTTGTTTGACTATATCGAAACTTACCGGGTTGATGTCAAACCGGAAAAAGTTTTTACGCTTGAACAGGTTGCCGAAGCCCACCGGTTTGTCGAAAGCAGGGAAGGGTTTGGAAAAGCGGTTGTTTTGGTTTCAGACGGCCATTGACGTTTCAGGCCGTCTGAAAAACAGCAAACCCGCCGTAAAGGCGGGCTTGTTTGAATCTGGCAGAGAGGAAGGGATTCGAACCCTCGATACGCTATTCACGTATACACGCTTTCCAGGCGTGCGACTTAAACCACTCATCCACCTCTCTGTGGCAACGGAATTATAGCGGGAAAACGCCGTTTTCCGCAATCCGCTGATAAAAAATCCGGTCTGAAACCGGATTATTGGGATTTGGTGCCCAGGAGAAGACTCGAACTTCCACACCCGTGAGGATACCAGCACCTGAAGCTGGCGCGTCTACCAATTCCGCCACCTGGGCATTTCAAGCAAAGCTGCAACCAAATCCTGAGATTTGGTGCCCGGGAGAAGACTCGAACTTCCACGCCCGTGAGGACACCAGCACCTGAAGCTGGCGCGTCTACCAATTCCGCCACCCGGGCTTTGCTTTATCTGCCGAATTGCGTTACAGTTTGGGGCTGCCGCGCAAAACGAAGTGGCTATTATATATTTACAACAAAGAATGTCAACATTAAAAATGAACAAAAAAATTAAATCACTAAATTTACGAGAAAAAGATCCGTTTCTTGCACGGGAGAAGCAGCGTTACGCCCATCCGCTGCCCAGCCGCGAATGGGTTATCGAGCTTTTGGAAAAGAAAGGCGTGCCGCAGAAAATCGAAACACTGGCACGGGAATTGTCGATTACGGATGACGAATACGAATTTTTCGAACGCCGTCTGAAAGCGATGGCACGTGACGGTCAGGTTTTGATCAACCGGCGCGGTGCGGTTTGTGTGGCGGAAAAGCTGGCGCTGGTGAAATGCCGTGTGGAGGCGCACAAAGACGGTTTCGGTTTTGCCGTGCCGCTGGAGGCGTCTTCGGGCGGTGATTTTGTTTTGTACGAACACCAGATGCGCGGCGTGATGCACGGCGATATCGTAACCGTGCGCCCTGCGGGTATCGACCGTCGCGGCCGCCGCGAAGGCACGGTTTTGGATATTGTCGAACGCAGGCAGTCGAAAGTGGTCGGCCGTTTCTATATCGAACGCGGCGTGGCGATTTTGGAAGCGGAAGACAAACGCTTGGTGCAAAGCATTGTTTTAGAACCGGAAAGCGTGGCTGAATTCAAGCCAGAATCCGGTCAGGTCGTGGTGGCGGAAATCGACACTTATCCCGAGCACCACCGCCCCGCCGTGGCGCGGATTACCGAGGTGTTGGGCAATTACGCCGACAGCGGTATGGAAATCGAAATCGCCGTGCGCAAACACCATCTGCCGCACCGGTTCAGCGAAGCCTGTACCGCGGCGGCGAAAAAAATTCCGGCTGCCGTACGCAAAAGCGATTTGAAAGGCCGCGTGGATCTGCGCGACTTGCCGCTGGTGACGATAGACGGCGAAACGGCGCGCGATTTCGACGACGCGGTTTACGCGGAAAAACAGGGACGCAATTACCGGCTGGTGGTGGCGATTGCCGACGTGAGCCATTATGTTCGCCCGAACGATGCGATCGATATTGATGCGCTGGAACGCAGTACCAGTGTGTATTTTCCGCGCCGCGTGATTCCGATGCTGCCGGAAAATCTTTCCAACGGCATCTGTTCGCTCAATCCCGATGTGGAACGGCTGTGTATGGTGTGCGACATGATTGTCACCTACGCTGGCAATGTGAAGGAATACAAGTTTTACCCCGCAGTGATGCGCTCGCACGCGCGGCTGACTTACAATCAGGTTTGGGCATGGCTTTCAGACGGCGCTGACAATCCGCACAAAACCCAGCTTGAAACTTTGTACAAATTATTCAAAGTATTGCAGAAAAAACGCTTTCGGCGCGGTGCGGTCGAATTTGAAAGCGTGGAAACGCAGATGCTGTTTGACGACAACGGCAAAATCAAAAAAATCGTCCCCGTCGTGCGCAACGACGCGCATAAGCTGATTGAAGAATGTATGCTGGCGGCGAACGTCTGCGCGGCGGATTTTCTGTTGAAAAACAAACATCCCGCGCTGTTCCGCAACCACTTGGGGCCGACGCCCGAAAAGCTGGCGACCCTGCGCGAACAGCTCGGCCTTTTGGGACTAAACCTCGGCGGCGGCGACAACCCCACGCCGAAAGACTACGCCGGGCTGGCGGCACAATTTACCGGCCGCCCCGATGCCGAGCTGCTTCAAGTCATGCTGCTGCGTTCCATGCAGCAGGCCGTTTACCAGCCGGCCAACGAAGGCCACTTCGGGCTGGCTTACGAAGCCTACGCCCACTTCACCTCGCCCATCCGCCGCTATCCCGATCT
This sequence comes from Neisseria chenwenguii, assembly GCF_002216145.1. NCBI lineage: Bacteria > Pseudomonadati > Pseudomonadota > Betaproteobacteria > Neisseriales > Neisseriaceae > Neisseria > Neisseria chenwenguii. Next base: position 70,509 of record NZ_CP022278.1, on the reverse strand, counting down.
GACGGTACACCGCGCGATTAAAGCCGTGTTGCAGGGCAAAAAATACACGTCCGAAAAAAGCTGGCAGGCATTGGGCGTACACACGTCCTTCTGCGAGCGCCGTGCCGACGACGCCGGCCGTGACGTGGAAAACTGGCTGAAAACCTACTATATGCGCGACAAAGTGGGCGAGGTGTTCAGCGGAAAAATTTCCGGCATGACCACTTTCGGCATCTTCGTCACCCTGGACGACATCCACATCGACGGCTTGGTGCACATCAGCGATTTGGGCGAAGACTACTTCAATTTCCGCCCCGAAATCATGGCGATAGAAGGCGAACGCAGCGGCATACGCTTCAACATGGGCGACCGTGTGACCGTCAAAGTTACCCGTGCCGATTTGGATACCAGCAAAATCGACCTGACCCTGATCAGCGGCGGTAAAGCAGGCAGAAAACGCCGTAAAAACAAGGCAGAAAAAGTTGCCGAAACCGTGCCCGAAAAATCAGTACGCGGCAAAAAAGCGGCTGTAAAACAAAAAGCCGTCAAGGCAAAAACGGCAAAAGCCAAGCCCAAAGCCCAACAAGCCGCCAAGAAAACCGCCCGCGGCAAGAGTGTGAAAATCAAAGTGAAAACGAAAAACGCACCGCATAAAGGCCGTAACAAGGCCAAAGCGTAAAACGGAAGCAGGTATGAAACAGGCCGCCTGAAAACTTTTGGGTTTTCAGGCGGCCTGAGACTATTGCTGTTTTTTTACAGAAATTTTCGAAATAATCCGCGGCATGGCTGCGGGTTATTTTTCGCCGATAACGACCACGCAGTTGCTTCCGCCGAAGGCAAACGACGAACTTGCGCCGATGCGCGGCTTATCTGCCGCCCAATGCGCATCCTGCCCCGTCAGCGCGATTTCCGGCAGGGATTCGTCGCGAATGCCGTCCCAAACGTGGTGCGGCAGACGGCCGGCGGGGTTGAAGCGGCGGCTGACGAAACCCCACAGCAGCGCGGCTTCGAGCGCGCCCGCGGCGCCGAGCGTATGGCCGGTCAGCGGTTTGGTCGAAGTGCAGGGCGTGCGGCTGCCGAACACTTGCGCCACCGCTGCCGATTCCATACTGTCGTTGTGCACCGTACCCGTGCCGTGCAAATTAATCCAGCCGACGTCTTGCGCGCCGATTCCTGCGGATTGCAGCGCCTGCTCAAACGCCATGACCGCACCTTTGCCGTCCGGACGCGGTGACGACATATGGTAGGCGTCGGAACTTGCGCCGTATCCCGAAAGCAGCAGGCCGTCTGAAAAATCCGCATCGCGCGTCATCACAAACGCCGCCGCCGCCTCGCCGATATTGATGCCGTTGCGGTTGGCGGAAAACGGATTGGCGATACCGTCTGAAAGCACTTCCAGCGAAGCGAAGCCGTTGATGGTCAGCGGCGAGAGCGTATCGACGCCGCCGCACACCACCGCGTCGCACAAACCTGCCCGCAGCAGCCGCGCAGCGCTGATTAAGGCGCGCGCACCCGACGTGCAGGCAGTGGAAACGGCATAACACAAACCGCCCAAACCATAAATATCGGCGACAAAATCGGCCGGCGCGCCCATCGCGTGCTGCTGCTGGTTAAACGGCAGCGCCGCCCAATCTTTGCCTGCCGCGCGCTGTTCAAACATCGGAATGTTTTCGTCCGCCCCGCTCACCGATGTGCCGATGACCACCGCCACCCTTGATGCACCGTAACGCTGTTTGGCTGCTTCAATCAGCAGCTCAATTTGCGCAAGTGCATGCCACAGCAGCCGGTTGGTGCGGCTGATATGCGCTTTATCCAATGATTCGGGCAGCGGGCGCAAAGGCCTGCCGACCGTGCCGAACGCTAAATTTTTCCCTTTAACCCAATGCTCGGAAAACGTCAGCGGGGCAGGCGGATCCGCCCGAAGCAGTTTTTCCAGATGCGTTTCCAAACCGCTGCCCAATGCGCTGACCAGCGCAGGTTTGCTCAAGTAAACAGGAACACTCATTTTTCTTCGTCCGCAGGAATAACCAGCCAGCTTCTGCCGTCGGGCAGCACCACTTTCAAACCGTCGCCCTGCTTCGACACGCGCCATAAGTCGCGGTTTTTATAGCGAAACAGCGCGCCGTTTTCAGACGGCATCTGTTTCGCGTCGGGATAAAGCGCCAGCGTGTCCGCCGATACCAAATACGGCAGCATCGCCGCAAACACCTGCCGCGACGCCGCATTAGGCATCACGAATCCGTCGTTTTTCCACCCCTTGCGGGTCAGAATCTGGCGCGATTTCGGCACGCCCAGCGCATCGGTCTGCACAAAACGCAGCCCTTCAGTCTCCTGCGCCACCGCCAACAGGCTGGTTTGCACGACCTTACCCGCTTTATCCGACTCGGTCATCTGAAACCAGCGCCCGTCGGCCGACACCGCCGTCTGAGGCAGATGCGGGCGCGGAAGGCCGTCTGAAAACGTGCAGGCCGCCAACAGCCACGCAGCGGCAAAGATGGGCATGAATTTTTTCAACATGGGGTTTCCTTAAAATATTCTGCCGTCGGCCGGGTTCATGAAGCTGATAAATCTTAATTTCTGCATCCGCCGAGGGTGTACTGAAGCCGTAGGTCGGATTCAAGAATCCGACCTGCTGCGGCATCTGCCGTCCGACCGTCATCACGGCATTTTTTCAGACGGCCTCATCCAGCAACACCGCCGCCGCCAACACCGCCAGCACCACGCCGACGGCGACGGTCAGGCCGAATGCGGCCACGGCGGGTGTGCCGCTGAACGCGAGCAGGCCGAACGAAATGCCCGTCGTCAGCGCCGCCAGCAGCATTCCGCCCAGCCGCACGGCGGGCGGGGGTGCGGCGGAGGCGGCGTAAACGGCGTAATCTACGCCGATGGCGGAAACCAACAGCAGGCCGAACATGGCAAACAGGCTGACAGGAATGCCCGTCCAGCCGAGCAAAGCAACCGTTCCCGCCGCCGCCGCCAGCGGCACAGCCAAAATCTTCACGCCCTTACGCGTACCGAAAATTTTCCAAAGCAGCAGCCACGCCGCCGCATACGAGGCTAGTTTCAGCCATGCGGCCTGATTGCGGGTCTCTTGGAACATTTGGTTCAGATGGGTGCGTTTGTCCGCCCAATGCACGCCGTTCATTCCCGCCAAAGCCGTCCGCACGGCCACAGCATCCTTCACGCCGCCCAAGCGCACCACCGCTGCCTGCCGCCCCGTTTCCACCTGCCCCAAATACAGCGGCCGCCACGCCTCGGCAATCTGCGCCTTGAGGCCGTCTGAAAGTGAAACAGGCGCCTGCGCCGCCGCTTCCTGCAAGGCGGTTTGAACGGTTTTAGGCGGCACACCAAGCTCTGCCAGCGGCTGCCACGTTTCGGGCTTGTCTGCCAGCGCGCGCAAATGCCGTTGGAGCTGCCGCTGCGTCTGCTGCGGCGCAATCCATTGATCGGGCGATTGCACCTCCGCCAATGCGCCCTGCCTGATTAAGGGCTGCAAAACGCGGTTGACTGCCGCGCTGCGCTCGAGCAGGCCGTCTTCGTCTGCGGCTTCCACCACGGCATACTGCGCACCAAAATCCATGCCGCCGAGTTCACCGAGCTGCCGCGCCTGTTCCAACAGCGCCGGCGGCATAGCGGCCCATTGGCGGATGTCGTCGCGCCAGTCGCTGCGCCACAGCCCCGCCGCCGCCAAAATCAGCAGCAAAACGGCGGCAGCCGGCTTTTTCAAAAGCGCGTGCAGCGCATGGATTTTCGCCAGCAGCGGCGGCATCAGCCTGCCGAAGGGCACGTCCCGCCCGTGATAGCGGCGGAACAGCGGCGGCAGCCAATACACCGTCGCGCCAAACGCCCCCAACAGTGCCGCTCCCGAAAACACTGCCGTCTGCTGCAACACCGAAAGCGGTGTCAGCCACAGCAGCGCATAACCCGAAACCGTTACGGCAAGGCTGATCAAAAAGCCGTGCAAAACATGGCGCATCGCCTCATCGGCCTGCCACACGGGCTTCTGAATCAGGCCGTCTGAAACGGATTTTTCAGACGGCCTGCACACCGCCGGCGCCAGCCAGTGCAGCGGGAAATCAACCAGCATGCCGACCAAACTCGTGCCGATGACCACCGTCAGAACGTGAATTTCTCCGAACACCGCCAGCGCCGCCGCCAAGCCCGCAAGCACGCCTGCACCCAGCGGCAAGACCAGCCAAAACACGCGCGCGCTGCGGAATACGCGCAGCAGCAGCGCAAACGTCAGCAGCATTCCTGCGATACCCATCCAACGGCTTTCCGCTTCCGCCGAGGTTTTCGCTTCGGCGGCAAACACCGCGCCGCCCGCGTATAAAACCTCCGCTTTCTGCGCGGCGGCGGTTTGTTTGCTGTCGTCCAACAGTTTCAGCAGTTTTTCATCGGGCGCCGCCCCTTCGGGCAGCCTGCCGCGCAGCCAGACCCAGGTTTTGCCCCTGTGTTCGGTAAACAGCATACCGTTGTCGGCGTTCCAGCGGATACGGCTCTGCGGCTGCCCTTTGCCCGCGGCGAAACGGCCGAAACCCAGCCAGTCGTCGGAAAGCGGCAGCAGCGAAGCGGCAAACGGATTGGCCGCATCTTCCGCCCGCACCTGAAAATACGCGCGCGGATTATCGCGCAGCAGGGTTTGCTGTTCAGACGGCAGCAGCGCCAGCCCCAGCCGCCTGATTTCTCCGCGCAGGCCGCCGATGTCGGGCGTCAGCGTGTCCTGAACCGAAGCAAATACGCTGCTTGCCTGCCATTGCCGCGCCAATGCAGAGGCCGTCTGAAACGCCGTGTCTGCATCAGCCGAACCGACCGCCAGCACCACTTGCCCGTTTAATTCCTTTTCCAGCACCGCATCGGCCTTTTGCAGCAAAACATCAGGCCGCGCTTCCTGCGGCAGCAGCGCGGTCAGATCGGTTTGCAGCCACGGCTTCGCCGCCAGCGTGTATGCGAAAAACACAGCGGCGGCGGCCATCAGCAAAGTGTAGAGAATGCGGGGAAATTTCATGGAACAAAAACAGGCGGTTTTTCAGACGGCCTTACAGCGCCTGTTTGGCAAACGCATCCAAGCCCTGATTGGTTTTCACGTTTTGAAAGCGCATGATTGTGCGGTCGCCCTGTTTTTCGTTTAATTCGATACGGCGCACCGCACTGTCGCCCTGAATATCAATGCGGGTAAAGATCTGCTTCATCACGGCGGTTTTCGGCGTCAGTTGCAACATCCACTGCTTTTCGCTGCCGCCGAGTTTCATGTCAAACTGCTTTTCCAGCCCCTGCGTATTGCCGCCGAGCAGGTCGAGGAAGAGTTTGACCTGCTGCGACTGGCCGACCGCGCTGCCCTGCGGTTTGACCCAGCTTTGGCCGTTCCATTGCGTGATGCCGTCGGCGCGCACGCGCATACGGGTTTCAAACGGCTTCTGCATATTCCAAAGCAGGCCGCGTTTGGGCTGCAAAACAAACGTACCGCGCGCGTTCATCGGTTTGGCCAGCGATTTCAGATGGCGTTCCTGCACAAAATCCCCCTGCACGTTTTGCGGCTTTTGCAGCGTCTGCGCCAACTCTGCAGCGGAAAACGCCCACAGCATCGGGCTGAACAGGGTCAGGGAGACGGCGGTCAAGCGTTTTTTCATCATAGCGTTCCTTTGGTTTTTCGGGCGGGTGCCCGTGGTTTTCAGACGGCCTTATTCCGCCTCACGAAAAGTCGGATGCGTTTTTACCGCGTTCAGCCAGCTTTGCGGCGTTTGAAACTGCATTTCGCCCGTTGCCAGCGACACGGCAGCCTGCGTGGTCGAGGCTTTGGTCAGCTTTTCGCCCGTGGCGGCATCGGTGATGAGGTAGTTGATTTTCAGGCTGCTTTCGATTTCCACCACGGCAGTTTCGACGCGGATTTTCTGGCCGAAACGGGCAGGGCGCACATATTTCAGGTTCATCTGCACAATCGGCCACATATAGCCCTGCCGCCCCATTTCTTCGTAATCATAACCGACGGCGGCGAGAAAGTCGCAGCGGGCGACTTCGAGGTATTTCACATAATGGCCGTGCCAGGCGATTTGCATGGCATCGACGTCGAAAAAAGGCACTTCCATTTCGGTGAAATGGCGGCAGTAAACATGTTTTGCCATGCGTTATTCTTCCCAAAAACGGTAAAAGTTAAACCATTGCAGCGGATTTTTCGCACATTCCGCCGCCATTTCGTCAGCAAAACGCTGCGCAGCCTCCGCTACCCGCGCCGCCCGTTCGCCGTACTTCCAGTCGGTATTTTCCAAAAACAGCCGCGTACTCAGGCGGTAGCGGCCGTTTTCCCTGATACAAAACAGCGTGTATACAGGCGTTTTCAGCAGCGCCGCCAGCAGCCATGCGCCTTGCGGCATTTGCGCGCGGTGTCCTAAAAAATCGACGGCAACAGTTTTTTCTCCGCGCACGGGCACACGGTCGGCGGCGACGGCCAGCCATTCGCCCGCGTCGATGCGGCGGTTGAGTTCCATCATCAGTGCGGCATCCAAATCCGTCACCTGAATCAGGCGGATTTTGTCCGCACCTGCGTTTTCCAGCGCCTCGTTAAATGCCGCGGCGTGGCGGCTGTGCACCAGCACATTGAGCGTAAAACGGCGGTGGTGCGACACCAGCGCGCGGCAGATTTCGGTATTGCCCAAGTGCGAACAGGCAAAAATCCGCCCGCGCCCCTGCGGGTTGTCGAGCAGCACGGAAACGCCGCCGGCATCATCAATCAGCAAATTTTCATAGCGGATTTTATGCTGCCACACGGCAAAACGGTCGCACACCGCGCGCCCGAACGCGGCAAACTGGCGGAACACCGCCGCACGGCGCGGCAGCACGGCATCGGGAAAGGCCGCCTGAAGCCGCGTTTGGTAAAGACGGATATTCCGCCGCGGCGCGGGCGCAGTCAGGTAGAAATAGGCGGTAACAAACCAAATGCACGGATTCATTAAGGAAGCGGGCAGACAACGCACCATCAACGTGGTCAGGCGCAGGAAAAAACGGCTGCCGCGCTCCTGCTGCGCCGCCCAATGGGATTCGGTTTTCATGTTCGTTTTCGTGTTTTCAGACGGTTCCGCCGCAGCGGCGGTTTCGGCAAACCCGCAATTATTTTGAAAACGCCATTGTAAATAGATTTTCCGTCTGCCGCAAAAAGGCCGGGGCCGTCTGAAAAGTTTCAGACGGCCCCGGCCGGTTGGCAGGAAAACATTACTTAACTTTCAGCCCCGCCACGCATTGTTTGTCGCGGGCTTCAAACGCTGCGGCGCCGCCGAGCAGTTTGAGCTGTTCTTCCGCGCTGATTTTACCGAAAGACTGAATCTGTTTTTCGGTCAGTTTTTCCAGCGGCTCGTCCCACATACACACGCAGTAGTCCTGAATCACGGCGTCGCTTTTGCCTTCCAGCCCGCGCGCTTTCAAATCGGCCTGCCATTTTTCGGCAAACGGGATGTTTTGGATACACGACTCGATAATCGCGGCTTTGGCTTTGGGTTTGCTCAAGGCGCATTGCGACAGGAAAAACAGCGAGAGAAACAGCGCCATGATGATCCACGCCCAGATGCGGATGGTGCGGATTTTGGCTTTGGCTTTTTTCAGCTTTGCGGCTTTTTCCTCTGCCGACAATTCGGTTTGCGGCTCAGTCATGCAGGCTTTCCATGCGGATCATAGTAATCGGGGTTTCGACGCAGTCGAGCGCTTCGATGGCGGCGATGGAGGCTTTGATGTTTTTTTCCACCGTGCTGTGGGTCAGAATCACGATTTCGGCAGTGGTTTTGTCGATGACGCCTTTTTGGATCAGGGCTTCGATGGAAACATTGTTTTGCGCCAACACGCCGGCGATTTTGCCCAGCGTACCCGGTTTGTCTTCGGCTTGGACGCGCAGGTAGTAGCTGCTGGTGATTTCGTCCATCGGCAGAATGGTTTGCGCTTCGACGTGGGCGGGTTGGAATGCCAGATGCGGCACGCGGTGGGCGGTATCTGCATCGATGAGGCGGCTGATGTCGATGATGTCGGCCACCACCGCGCTGGCGGTCGGCAATGCGCCCGCGCCCGCGCCGTAATACAGGGTTTCGCCGACCATATCGGCGTTGACGCGCACGGCGTTCATCACGCCGTTGACGTTGGCCAGAAGGCGGCTTTCGGGAATCAGGGTCGGGTGAACGCGCAATTCGATGCCTTTGGCGGTTTTGCGGGTGATGCCCAAGAGTTTGATGCGGTAGCCGAGCTCTTCCGCGTATTTGATGTCGCGGCTGTCGAGTTTGCTGATGCCTTCGAGGTAGCAGGCTTGAAAATTGACCGGCGTGCCGAACGCGAGCGCGCTCATGAGGGTGATTTTGTGACCGGCGTCGTGGCCTTCGATGTCGAACGTCGGATCGGCTTCGGCATAACCCAGCGCCTGCGCCTCTTTTAATACGTCGGCAAACGCGCTGCCCTTTTCGCGCATTTCGGTGAGGATGAAATTGCTGGTGCCGTTGATGATGCCGGCGATGGATTTGATGTTGTTCGCCGCCAGGCCTTCGCGCAGCGCTTTGATAATGGGGATGCCGCCGGCCACCGCGGCTTCAAACTGCACGACGGCGTTTTTTTCTTCCGCCAGCGGGAAGATTTCGTTGCCGTATTCGGCCAACAGCTTTTTATTCGCGGTAACGACGTGTTTGCCGTTTTGCAGCGCGGCCAAAACCGCTTCTTTGGCGATGCCGGTGCCGCCGAACAGCTCGACCACAATATCCACATCTTCGCGCGCGACCAAATCGAGCGGATTTTTGACAAACGCCGCATCCGGGCAGATTTCTTTGGCTTTTTCCGCACTCAAATCGCAAACGGCCGAGATACGCAGGTTGCGCCCCAAGCGGCGGCTGATTTCCGCAGCGTTATTCTGCAACACGGCGGCTGTTCCGCCGCCGACCGTACCTAAACCTAAAAGACCGATGTTTACAGGCTTCATTTTGTCTCCTTATTGTGAATCTGAGCCGGATGATATTTGGGGCAATGTCCTGATAAAGGCCGTCTGAACAGCCTCCGCTGCGGGCATGAAATTCGGTAATCCTACCCGAAATTACCTGTTTTTGCACCTTTTTTACGGTTGGCAAAGTCCGTCTGCCGCTGTGTCAAGCATTTTCAGGAATACGGAATTTATGTCTGAAAATGAGCGTGGTTGCGGCGTAATCGGATAGGTGGGTTTGGTACCGGAAACGGTTTGGGCAATGAAAGGCCGTCTGAAAACCTTATGGGTTTTCAGACGGCCTTTATGATTACAACGGATATTAAGACGCGCGTTTGCGGAATTCGCCGGTGCGGGTATCGATTTCGACTTTGTCGCCGGACTCGATGTAGGCCATCACTTGGATTTCGGTGCCGCCGACGAGACGGGCAGATTTCATTACTTTGCCGGAAGTGTCGCCTTTAACCGCAGGCTCGGTGTATTCCACTTCGCGCACGATAATAGTCGGCAGCTCGACGGAAATCGGATTGCCTTCGTAGAAGGTAACTTCGCAAACGTCTTCCATGCCGTCAACGATGAATTTCAGCGCGTCGCCGATGTTTTCGGCTTCGATTTCGTATTGGTTGAATTCGTCGTCCATAAAGACGTACATCGGGTCGGCGAAGTAGCTGTAAGTACAGTTTTTGCGCGACAGAATCACAACATCAAATTTGTCGTCGGCTTTATAGATGGTTTCGGTGGCGGCGCCGGTCAGCAGGTTTTTCAGTTTCATGCTGACTTTGGCGGAAGAGCGGCCGCCTTTGATGTATTCGCTTTTTTGAACGACCATCGGTTCGCCGTTGACCATAAATACGTTGCCGGCGCGCAGTTCTTGTGCTGTTTTCATGCTTGGTTTTCCTATCGGATTCGGTTGAAAATAAACGTGCTATTCTAGCTTAAGTGCGGTAAATTTGGCTAGTTTTTCCAGCGCCGTCGGCTGGGAAAACAGGTATTCGCGCCAATTTTCCGCACTTTGCCGCCATGTTTTCAGACGGCTTTCGAGCAGTTGCCAGGATTTTAGGCGTTCGGCATCGGTGAGGGTGTTCGCGCCGTTGAGTTCGCCGGATAGGGCTTGGTGGGCGGTAAACAGCTCTTGCGGATAATGCAGGCGGGTTTTATGCCAAAAGGCGTGCAGCTTGTCGAGGTGCGCCGCTTCTTCCTGCGGGTAGATGTGCCAGAAAAACGGTTTGCCTGAAAATTGGGCGCGCACGAAGCTGTCTTCGCCGCGCACGATGAGGCCGTCTGAAAGGTGCAGCAGTTTGTCGAAACCGTCTTGGGCGACAAAGGGTATTTTGACGAGGGTCAGGCAGGCCGTCTGAAAAACGTCGCCGTTTTGCGAGAGCGCGCCGGCGGGAATTTTGCCGGCGGCTTTGAGGCTTTCGATGATTTGGCTGCCGGCGAGCAGCAGGGTCATGGGGCGGCCGTGTTGCCGCCAAGTTTCCAGCCATTTTGCCCAAACGGAGCTTTGGTAGCCGAACAGCAGCCATTCGGGCGCGGTTTTTTCGGGTAGCCCGAGATGCCGTCTGAAAACGGTTTTGTCGAACCGAATCCGCGTCGGGTAGTCGCGCTCGCGGATGAGGCCGCCGCTTTTTTCGCTAAAGCCCATAAACCAGAAATATTTTTCCGCGCCCTCTTGCGGCGAGGGCATGAGGTGCAGGCGCTCGTTGCTGTCTTCGGCGCTGAGGTATTCCCAGTTGAGCCACAGCGGGCGGTGGCAGCGGATGATGCCGAGCACGTTTTCGGGCAGGTCGCAGGCGAAAGTTTCGATGACGGTGTCGGGCGTTTTCAGACGGCCTGCGTCTTCGGCGTGGTTCGGCAGCCAGCGGTGGACGGCGATGTTTTGATGCGTACACGGTAACGGCGGCAGGTCGGGGCAGAGCGCGGCGAGGGCGGATGCGTCGTCTGTCCAGAGATGGACGGTGAAACCGAGCTCGTCACACAGGGCGCGCGCGAGCCGCCACGATACGCCGGCGTCGCCGAAATTATCGATGACGTTACAGAAAATCCAGCAGATTTTTTTTTCAGACGGCATAAAGTTGTTCCGTAAAATTCCGTTATTGCATGACAAGGAAAAACGTTCAGATTTAAGACATTTTATCCAGTTGCAACAAGGTGTTGGATTGTTTTGATGTAGGGCTTCGTAATTTGATTTATATCAAAAACGAGCTGACTGATAGGTATAGAATGTTTACCGAATAGATTTTATCCACGTTAAACGAAAGAGAGAATCCGACTATGATTAAAGGTATTCAAATTACACAAGCTGCAAAACCTGCATTGCTGAATTCCTTCTGGCTTTTGGACGATGCAACCAACGAAGTGCGCTGTCTGGCCGCCAAAGCAGAAAGCGGTTTCGCAGAAGATGCAGTGGTTGCTTTGGCCGATTTGGGCGAAGTGTCTTACAAAGAAATTCCGGTTGACGTACACGCACGCCCGAAAGTGGAAGGCGGCCAACACTTAAATGTTAACGTTCTGACCCGCGAAACTTTGGAAGATGCCGTTGCCAATCCCGACAAATATCCGCAACTTACCATCCGCGTTTCCGGCTACGCCGTCCGCTTCAATTCGCTGACACCGGAACAACAACGCGATGTGATTACCCGTACATTTACCAACAGTCTGTAATTTTAGCTGTTTGCAAAGGCCGTCTGAAATTCAGACGGCCTTTTGGTTTTGACAGGCGGATGGAGGGGGTGAACCCCGTGCGGCAGCTTATTTTAAGAAAAATATTCAGACGGCCCGGCTGCCTGGGTATCCCGCTGTTCCGACATCATTTTCAGCAGCTCCTGCGGCGGCAGCAGCAGTTGGTACGCCTTGACACCCAGCGCCTGCGCCATTTTTTCGATGTTGGAAAGCGCAATGTTCCAGCGCTTGCGCTCGACGGCGGAAACATAAGTGCGGTCCAACCCGCATTGGCGCGCGAGTTCTTCCTGCGACCAGCCTTTGCTGACGCGGAACAGGCGCATATTGTAGGCCAAAACCGCGCGCAGGTCGGCGGCATCGGGCAATTCGGCGGGCGGTGTGAGTTTGTTGCTCATTTCGGATGCTTTCGTTTGTTTGAGAATTTGCTGCTACGGATTTTACTTCACGATATGCAAAAGCAAAAGGCAAAAAAAGAGGGGGTGGCTACACAGCCACACCCAAACACACACATCAAGAGGAAAGAGATAAGAAAGGAAATGAAAACTTAACGGATAAATAAAACAACCGGTTTTAAACAAAGTGAAAGTTTTGGCCGGTTGGTTTAAATTTCGTTAAACGTGATTATAGGGGGGTTAGAAATTAGAGCTTTGACTTAAATCAAGTCTGCCTTGATTTGTCGGATAAATCGGTAGATTTGCGGAATACATCAGAAACTATACTGATGGTGATTAAAAAGCAGCCCTCCGGGGCTGCTCTCGAAATCAAATCAAAACGTCAAAAAATCAAACCACTTCCGCCTTGGTAATCACCACCGCTTCAGACGGCACATCATCGTGATAGCCGTGGCGTTTGGTTTTCACTCCCTCGATGGCATCGACCACGTCAAAGCCGTCCACGACTTTACCGAAAACCGCGTAGCCCCATTCCTGAACCACGGTTTTGCCGTACATTTCTTTCGAGCGGAAGTTCAGAAAACCGTTATCCGCAGTGTTGATGAAAAACTGCGCGCTGGCCGAATGCGGGTCGGAAGTGCGCGCCATCGCGAGGCTGTATTTTTCGTTGGGCAGACCGTTGGACGCCTCGTTTTCAATCGGCGCGCGGGTGGCTTTTTCGTTCATGTTTTCATCCATGCCGCCGCCCTGAATCATAAAGCCTTTGATGACGCGGTGGAAAATTACGCCGTCGTAGAAACCGTCTTTGACGTATTGCTCGAAGTTGGCGGCGGTAACGGGCGCTTTCTCGAAATCCAGCTCGATTTTGATGTCGCCTTTGTTGGTGTGGAGGATAATCATGAGGGTTTCCTTTCGTTGAAGATTTCTTGCAAATGGCGCGCCGGCCGCAAAATTCAAGGCCGTCTGAACAAATTTTTCAGACGGCCTTGAGGCTTGATGAAGCGGCGGGTGTTACATCAAAAAGAAATAAGCCCAAAGCGCGACGAGGAAAACACACAATATATTCAATACCATGCCCACGCTCATCATTTCGCGCTGTTTGATCAGGCCGGTGCCGAACACGATGGCGTTGGGCGGCGTGGCCACGGGCAGCATGAATGCGCAGGAGGCGCCAATACCGATGACGAAGACCAAGACCTGTTCGGGCAGCCCCATCTGCGCGGCGATGCTGGCGAAAATCGGTACGAGCAGTGCGGCGGAGGCGGTGTTGCTGGTGAATTCGGTGAGGAAGATGATAAACGCGGCGACGACGAAAATCACCAAAAGCGGGTGGGTAACGGCAAAGGTTGTGGCGACCTGTTGGCCGAGTGCCAGCGATGCGCCGGAAGACTGCAACAGCGCGCTCAGGCTGATGCCGCCGCCGAAGAGCATCAGCACGCCCCAGTCGGTGCTGCGGGCGACTTCTTTCCAGCTGGCAACGCCGAACACAACAACGGCAATCGCGGCAATCAGGGCGATGACGGTATCGGGGTTGCCGATGCCGAAGACGGCTTTGATTTTAGAGCTGAAAATCCACGCAACGGCGGCAGCCAGGAAAATCAGCAGCGCGATTACGCGGTGCAGCGTCCAAGGGATGGATTCGTCTTTGATTTCAACACGTTCGTTGAGGTTGGGTTTTAAAACGACATACATAGAAAACAGCATCAGCGGCAGAATCAGCAGCATCATCGGCAGGCCGAGTTTCATCCAACCGACGAAGTCCAAATCCAGCGCTTTGGCGGCAATCATATTGGGCGGCGAACCGACGACCGTGCCCAAACCGCCGATGCTGGCGCAATAGGCAATACCGAGCAAAACGAACACAAAGGTTTTGCGCTCTTTTTCCTTATCCATATGATCCATCATGCCCATCGCCAGCGGCAGCATCATGGCCGCGGTGGCGGTGTTGCTGATCCACATCGACAAAAACGCGGTCACGCCGAACAGCATCAAAACCGCGGCCTTCATATTTCCGCGGGAGAGGCGCAGGAGCGTAATGGCGATTTTTCGGTCGAGCCGCTGCATATGCAGCGCCGCCGCCAACGCGAAGCCGCCGAAGAAAATATAAATCGTCGGATCGGCAAAACCGGCCATCGCTTTTTTGATGTCCATTCCGGGAAAACCGAGCAACACCGCAGCCACCGGCACCATCAGCGCCGTGACCGTAATGTGGACGGCTTCGGTAAACCAAAGCGCCGCCACAAAAATCAGCAGCGCGATACCTTTGTTGGCATTAGGTTCGTAGGGAAGGATTTTGTAGATGCCGAAACACACAATGGCAGAAACGACAGTAATCAACAAACCCTTGAAATCGGTAACAGGCACCTGACCGCTGAGGGTTTCGGCCGTTTCCGGGTGTTTGGTTTCGTCGTGTGAATGCAAATCCATGTCGCTTTCCTTTGTAGAAAAAGATGTGAAAAAACGGTATGGAATAAGAACGCAGCGGCCTGATGCCGCTTCCCGCTACGGGAGTGGTCTGATTCTGAGGGCAGTATATTTGTAATTCGATGTAGCGTAAATAGATTGTAAACAATTCCCGCAGAAATAAAGCAGGATTTTGCTTAAGGCCGTCTGAAAAACAGAACAAAAAATCCGCAAAAAAAGGCCGTCTGAAATATTCAGACGGCCTCCTTATTTTTCAGAAGCCAACCGCTTACAGCGCCGCCAAAGCCGCGTCGTAATCAGGCTCTTCAGTAATTTCGCCGACAAGCTGGGTGTAAACCACCTTATCGTTTTCATCCAAAACCACCACCGCGCGCGCGGTCAGGCCCGCAAGCGGGCTGTCGGCCAGTTTCACGCCGTAATCTTCGGCGAAGCTGCTGCGGAAGGTCGATAAAGTCACTACATTTTCCAAACCCTCCGCACCGCAGAAACGGCTTTGCGCAAACGGCAGATCCGCCGAAATGCACAGTACCGCTGTATTATCCAGCGAAGACGCGCGTTGGTTGAACGTGCGCACCGATTGCGCACAAACGCCCGTATCCACGCTCGGAAAAATGTTCAACACTTTACGTTTTCCCGCAAAATCTGCGAGCGTTTTGTCCGACAAATCCGCCGCAGTCAAAACAAATGCCGGTACCGTTTGTCCGACGGCAGGCAATGCGCCCGCTACGTTTACAGGATTACCTTGGAAAGCGACTTGGGTCATGAGTTTATCCTTTCAAAAATATGGGAAACATTCCGCATACGCAGAAGCATAGCCGTTTTGGTGCGGATTGCCAAACCGAATTTCAGACGGCCTTATATATTGCGCTCCATCAAGGGGCGCAAATTCTTTACCTTTTGTTTTCCCAGCCCCTTATTGCCGGTAGTTTTTCAAAAACCGTTCCAGTTTCATCATCGCTTCTTCAATCTGGTAAACATACGGCAGGGTAACGATACGGAAGTGGTCGGGTTTCGGCCAGTTGAAGCCGGAGCCTTGTACAAACAGCACTTTTTCCTGCACCAGCAAATCGTAGATAAATTTCATATCGTCATGAATGCCGTACATTCCGGTATCGATTTTTGGGAACATATACAGCGCGCCCATGGGCTTCACGCAGGTAATGCCTGGGATTTGGGTGACCAGTTCGTAGGCTTTGTTGCGCTGTTCCAAAAGACGGCCGCCGGGCAGGATGAATTCATTGATACTTTGGTAGCCGCCCAAGGCCGTCTGAATGGCATGCTGCATGGGCGTGTTGGCGCAGAGGCGCATGGAGGCGAGCATATCCAGGCCTTCGATGTAGCCTTTGGCGCGCTCTTTCGGGCCGTTCAACACCATCCAGCCCATGCGGAAGCCGGCGACGCGGTAGGATTTGGAGAGGCCGTTGAAGGTAATGGTCAGCAAATCGGGGGCGAGGGCGGCGATGTGGTGGTGGACGGCGCCGTCGTAGAGGATTTTGTCGTAGATTTCGTCGGCAAAAATAATCAGGCCGTGTTTGCGGGCGAGCTCGACGATTTCGAGCAGGATTTCTTTGCTGTACACGGCACCGGTGGGGTTGTTGGGGTTGATGACGACGACGGCTTTGGTTTTCGGCGTGATTTTGGCTTCCATGTCGGCCAGATTGGGGAACCAGCCGTTTTCTTCGTCGCAAAGATAGTGGTGCACGGTGCCGCCGGCGAGGGTGGCGGCGGCTGTCCAGAGCGGATAGTCGGGCGCGGGAATGAGGATTTCGTCGCCGTCGTTCAACAGCGCCTGCATCGACATGGTAATCAGCTCGGAAACGCCGTTGCCGATATAGACGTCGTTGACGGTGATGTCGCGCAGGTTTTTGGTTTGGTAGTAATGAACGATGGCTTTGCGGGCGGAATACAGCCCTTTGGAATCACAATAGCCCTGCGCGGCGGGCAGGTTGCGGATGACGTCGACGAGGATTTCGTCGGGCGCTTCAAAGCCGAACGGAGCGGGATTACCGATGTTGAGCTTGAGGATTTTATTGCCTTCTTCTTCAAGGCGCAGCGCTTCTTTGTGAACGGGGCCGCGGATGTCGTAGCAGACGTGGTCGAGTTTGGAGGATTTGGGGAAGTTTTGCATGGCGTTTCCTAAACGGGATTCGGTGGGTTTGGAGGGCGGCGCGGTCTCGGGCGAAACGGCATCGGCTTGGGGCGCGGCGTACATTTCGCCTTTGCCGGTTTCCAGCCACAGCGGCGAGACGCCCAAGACTTCGGAAATGGCGGCGATATTGGTCGGCTTTTTGTTTCTGCCCGATTCGATTGCGGCAACGGCGGATTGCGAAATGCCGACCAGTTTGCTCAATTTCGCCTGACTGAAACCTTTCGCGGCTCTTGCTTTGATGAAACGGTCTTTTAATGTACTCATAGCGTGCCTTTGAAAAATAAATATGATTATACTTAAAAGGGGAAATGTTGTGTTGGTTGTTTTAAGTATAACAATACTTAATTTAAGGTGAAACAGAGGCCGTCTGAATTTCGATGGTTGGCGAACGTAGTTGAACTGCTGCATTCAGCAAACGAAATTCAGACGGCCTGTACCTAACAAGACTGCAAGGCTGTATTTACGAAACTTGCTTCCCCGCCATTTTTTCAGACGGCCTTGCCGCGCCTGTTTTTTACATTCCGTTAAACATTTCTAAATCGGCTAAGGCGTACAATGCGCGCGTCTTTAATGTTTTAAAACAAGGAAATGCTATGAACCGTTCCCTCTTTGCGCTGATGTTTGCCGCACCGGCGGCCATCGTTGCGCCTTATGCGGCCGCCGCGGAACACCCTGCGCAGGCGCAGATGCAGCAGAACATCGATACCGTGTTGAAAATCGCCCGCAATACTTCCTTGAGCGAAGCTCAGCGCGTGAAACAGGTGGAAAGCTATGCCGACCGCTACCTCGACTACGAGCGCATTTCCGCGCTGGCGGTCGGCGCGCCGTGGAAACAGTTTACGCCCCAGCAGAAAACGGAATTTATCGCGGCGTTTAAAGAAATGATTATTTCGATGTATTCACACTCGGCGCTGATTGGCGCGGCGGACGTGAAAGTCAGACTGTTGCCGAAAATGACCAGCAACGGCAATAAATTCGACGTCTTTTCCGAGCTGCAAACCAAAAGCGGCAAGAAATACGAAGTGGCCTACCAGCTTTATCAGGTCGGTCCGGTGTATAAAATCTACAACTTCCGCTTAGACGGCACGAGTTTGGTAACGGTTTACCGCAACCAGTTCGGCGAATTGATCAAACAGAAAGGCATAGACGGCACGATTGCGGCGGTAAAAGCCAAACAGTTGAAGAAGAAGTAATTTTGGCGTAACAAAGGCCGTCTGAATTGTTCAGACGGCCTTTTGTGTATCTGTTGCAGCACGTCGGTTTATTATCTTCCTTTTTGCACGAAACCCGAATTAGCATAAACCGCAGGTTATCGCTTGCGCTTTCTTGTCATCACACTCTACTCATCCTTTAAACTAAAATTAATTTTAGTTTCGAATTCCGTCCAACCTTTTACCGGAAAAGTCGTTCTGTATGCCGCCTTGACAACCTCGTTGTCCAATATGGGAGAACCGCTGCTGCGGATAACCTGAACCCGACGGACAATATTTTTCGGCGAAACCCAAATCCGCACGCCAACCACACCCTCTATACCTGCTTCCTCCGCTTCGACAGGATAGCTAACCTGACTTGCAAGTGCTTTATGTGCCTCTGCCTTAAATGCGGCACTTACAGCACTTACGGTTTTCCCGTCATCCGCCGCTGCGGCAGGTACTGCTGCTCCAAGCAGACCAACGGCTAAAATTAAGCTTAATATTTTGTTTTTCATCAAACTTTCCTTTTCATGTTTTTTTCAGACGGCCTTTGGGCGGACGTTTCCGATTTTTGCAAAGGTCTCAGAAAAATCAGTTTTGCCCCTTTTTTGCCGCACGGCGCGCGCGGATGACTTCGATGACGCCCGGCAAAACGGAAACCACGATAATCGCTGCCAAAACCAGGCTGAGGTTTTGTTTGACCGCCGGAATATTGGCGAAATAGTAGCCGCCGTAGGAAAACAGCACCACCCAAGCCACTGCGCCGATGATGTTGTAGCGGATAAACGTGGCGTAGTGCATATGCCCCATGCCGGCGACAAAGGGCGCGAACGTGCGCACGATGGGGACGAAACGGGCGAGGATAATCGTTTTGCCGCCGTGTTTTTCATAAAACGCGTGGGTTTTGTCCAAATAAGCGCGGCGGAAAATTTTGGAATCGGGGTTGGCAAACAGCTTTTCGCCGAAGAATTTGCCGATCATAAAATTAACCGCATCGCCGATTACGGCGGCAATCAGCAGCAGCAAAACCATAATGTGGATGTTCATTCCACCCACCGCCGCAATCCCGCCGGCGGCAAACAGCAGCGAATCGCCGGGCAGAAACGGCGTCACCACCAGGCCGGTTTCGCAGAAAATGATGAGGAACAAAATCGCGTAAATCCATGCGCCGTATTGCGCCGAAAGCGCGGTCAGATGCTGGTCGATGTGGAGGATGAAGTTGATAACGGTGGCAATCACAATATTTTCCTGGTAAAGGCCGTCTGAAAAAGCGTTAAACCGCTGCGGGCGGAATGCGCAAACATAGCAGCGAAACGGCGCGTGTGCAAACCGTTTTCCGTTTTTTTGCGGTTTTGTTAAGGAGGGTTGGCAATGGCGTTTTCAGACGGCCTTTTAAGATGATTAAAGCTGGCGCAGTTCGGCCTTTGAAACAGGCGGATTTTGAAACGTCGAATTTTCAGACGGCCTGTCAGCCAAGCCCGCCGTGCCGTCTGAAAAACCTTATGATTGAAAGCCCCCGCCAAAGCAACGTAAAATAGCCCGATTCCGATTTATCCTGACCATACGCCCGTGAACCAGCTTATTTTTGATTTCGCCAAACACGAATACCCGAGTTTTGACAAATTCCTCGGTACATCCAATGCCGAGCTGGTTTACGTGTTGCGACACCAGCCGCAACATGGGCAGTTCGTCTATGTTTGGGGCGAAGAGGGCGCGGGCAAAAGCCATCTTTTGCAGGCGTGGGTTGCCGAAGCACTCGCAGCGGGGAAAAACGCGCTTTATATCGATGCCGCCGTTTCGCCGCTGCCCGAAGACGCGCTCGAGGCCGACTGCCTTGCCGTCGATCAAATCGAGCGGCTCAGCAACGACGAGCAGGCGCTGCTGTTTGCCGTGTTCAACCGTTTCCGCAACAGCGGAAGCGGCCTTTTGCTGCTCGGTTCGGAATATCCCCCGCAGCAGCTTGTCATCCGCGAAGATTTGCGCACGCGCATGGGCTACTGCCTTGTTTACGAAGTCAAACCATTGACCGACCAAGAAAAAACCGACGCCCTCGTCAGCATGGCCGCCGCGCGCCAGATGACCGTCGATCCCGAAATCTTCACCTACCTGCTCAACCATTGGCGCCGTGATTTGGGCAGCCTCGTCAAAATGCTCGACACCCTCGACCATTACGCCGTCGCCATGGGTCGGCGCATCACGCTGCCGCTGTTGCGCCAACTTTTAAAATCACAGGAAAATCCATGAAAAACCTTGCCATTTTCGACCTCGACAATACCCTAATCAACACCGATTCCGACCACTCATGGCCGCAATACCTGATGAAAAAAGGCCTAGTCGACATCGAATATACCGAAGCGCAAAATGAAAAATTCTACCAAGACTACCGCAACGGCTGCCTGAATATCGACGAATTTCTCAAATTCCACCTTGCGCCGCTGAAAGAATACAGCATGGAAGAATTGGCCGGAATGCACCGCGAATTTATGGCCGAGTTCATCACGCCGCACATTACACCCATGCAGAAAATGCTGGTGGACAGCCACCGTGCCGCAGGCGACGAACTCTTGGTCATTTCGTCCACCAACGAATTCATCATCACACCGATTTGCCGCGCATTCGGCATTGAAAACGTTATCGGCACGCAACTCGAAACCGGTTCGGACGGCCGCTATACCGGCAACTACATCGGCACGCCGAGCCTGAAAGAAGGCAAGATTACCCGCCTGAACGAATGGCTGGCCGCACGCGGCGAAACGCTGGAAAGCTACGGCAAAGTGTATTTTTACAGCGATTCCAAAAACGACCTGCCGCTTTTGCGTTATGTGAACGAACCCGTAGCTGTAAACCCCGATGCGGAATTATTGGCCGAAGCTCAGGAAAAAGGCTGGCCGGTGTTGAATTTTAAATAAGTTTTGATTCTGTTTTCAGACGGCCTAAATACAGGACAGGCCGTCTGAAACTTATCATGCCATCCGCTACCAAAATAATCATGTCCGTCAAACAAAGGAGAAGAATGATGAAACAAGGATTGCTGTTGGCTTTAATGCTGGGTTTAACCCAGCCCGTATATGCCTAAGACAGTGTTCCCCGTGCTGAGGATTATCAGGCAATTACGGAAATGGAAAAAGGGAAACAGGAGGGTTGTCGAACGAAACCCCATTATCCTGCGAGTGCGATAAAATTAAGACAGAGGGGAACGGTCGTTCTGGGTATCTTGGTTTCCCCCGAATCGAAAGTTGAATCGGTTGAGATTATCAAAAGCAGTGGCTATAAAAAATTAGACATAGCCGCCGTGGATGCGGCTAAAAAAGGCTGTTTCAATACGCACGGCGTATGGACGAAATTTCGTGCTCCCATCCACTTCAATCTTTGACAAAAGGCCGTCTGAAAATGCCCCAATTCAAACCCGTCATCATCACAACTACCATGCCCACGCGCGAGGAGGCCGAGAAAATCGGGTTGCTACTGCTGGAAAACCGGCTCGCCGCCTGCGTGCAATACGAAACCATCGTCAGCCATTATGTGTGGCAGGGTGAGGTGTGTTGCGATGAGGAAATCCGCATGGTAATCAAATCTTCGCGCTGCCATTACCGTGCGGTGGAAAAACTGATTTTGGCGAACCACAGCTACGATTGTCCGCAAATCGTCATACAGGCTGTGGCAGGCGGCTGGCGCGGATATTTGCGCTGGATGAAGGCGCAAATGGGGTTATAATAGCGGTTTTGTTTTCAGACGGCCTGAATCTTTGCAAAACTCGGTTTTAACCCGAAAATCTATGCCCGTCATTCCCGCGAAGGCGGGAATCCAGAATTTTAACTTTCTGTAATTTCTAAATATTTCTTAAGCTGGTCGATCTGAATTCCGCCTTCGCGGGAATGACGGATGAGCATTTTCGAATATTTGTGGGTTTTGCAAAGGTTTCGGCCTGTGGTTTTCATCAGCGTCTCAGGCCGTCTGAAAAACGCTTTACAATAAGATTTTTTAAAGGAAACCCATGTTCCGCACCATGCTCGGCGGCAAGATTCACCGTGCCACCGTTACCGAAGCCGATTTGAACTATGTCGGCAGTATTACCGTAGATTTGGATTTGCTCGACGCGGCCGGAATCTGCGTCAATGAAAAAGTCGCCATCGTCAACAACAACAATGGCGAACGTCTGGAAACCTATACCATCGCAGGCGAGCGCGGCAGCGGCGTTATCTGCCTCAACGGTGCGGCGGCACGGTTGGTGCAGAAAGGCGACATCGTGATTATCATGTCGTATGTCATGCTTTCCGAACCCGAAATCGCAGCGCATGAGCCGAAAGTGGTGCTGGTGGACGAAAACAACAAAATCCGCGATGTAATTTCTTACGAGCCGCCGCATACGGTGTTGTAAAAAGAAACAGGCCGTCTGAAACGGTTGGCTATTTTCAGACGGCCTAAACGTTTAAACCGATTTCCCTGATTTTTCAGACGGCCTCAAAAAGGATTCGACCATGAATGTCCAAATCAAAAATATCCGAGTCGGCAACGATTTGCCGTTTACCCTGTTCGGCGGCATCAACGTGCTGGAAGACATGGATTCCACGCTCAAAGCCTGCGAACGCTACGTCGAAGTAACCGCCAAACTCGGCATTCCGTATGTGTTCAAAGCCTCGTTTGACAAGGCCAACCGTTCGTCTATCCACTCATTCCGCGGCGTGGGTTTGGACGAAGGTTTGAAAATTTTTGAAGCGGTAAAATGCGAGTTTGGCGTGCCGGTCATCACCGATGTGCACGAGCCTTACCAATGCGCGCCCGTGGCGGAAGTGTGCGACGTGATTCAGTTACCCGCATTTTTGGCGCGCCAAACCGATTTAGTGGTCGCGATGGCGAAAACCGACAACGTCATCAACATCAAAAAACCGCAATTCTTAAGCCCCTCGCAGATGAAAAACATCATCGAAAAATTCAAAGAAGCCGGCAACGACCAACTGATTTTATGCGAACGCGGCTCGAATTTCGGCTACGACAACCTCGTCGTCGATATGCTCGGCTTCGGCGTGATGAAAAAAACCTGCAACGATACCCCGGTTATTTTCGATGTGACCCACGCGCTGCAAACCCGCGAATCAGGCGCTGCAGCCTCGGGCGGACGCCGTTCGCAGGTATTGGATCTGGCACTCGCCGGCATGGCCACCCGCTTGGCCGGCCTTTTCCTCGAATCGCATACCAATCCCGACCAGGCCAAATGCGACGGCCCCAGCGCCTTACCGCTCGCGCAGCTCGAAGAATTCCTCGTGCGCGTCAAAGCGGTGGACGAAACCGTAAAATCGTTTGCCAAGCTGGAAATTGTTTAGTTTTGAACCGGATTTCAATAAATCAGGCTGTCTGAAGTTTCAGACGGCCTGAAGTTTTTTCAAAACAGGAAATGGCCGGGACTTCTGCAAAAATCAAATCTGCAAATGTCTGGGTGGGAACTTTGCAAAAAGAGAAATATTCTTTTGCCGGTGCGTCATTCCCAATCTTCATTCCAAGCCGTTTTTATGGCCGTCTGAATAGTTTCGGTATCGAAACCGCGGTAGGCCAGAAAACGCATCTGTTTCTGTTTTTCTTTTAAATCAACAGCTTTTATTTTGAACTTTTTCCGTAATACGGTAACGGCGTTTTGCAGCTCGCAGTCGCGGTCGGGCATGAACGGGCGGCTGACGTCTTCGCCGACGCCCTGGGCGGCCAGCGCCTGTTTGAGGCGCAGCTTGCCGTATTGGCGGCTTTTGCTGTGGATATAGGCTTCGGCGTAGCGCTCGTCTGACTGCCAGTTGCGTTCGGCAAATTCGTCCAACACTTTTTCCAGCTCTTCTTCGCTTTCCGCATGGGGCGCGAGTTTGCGCTTGAGTGCGGTGCGGCTGGTTTCTTGGCGGGAAAGAATGTCCATCGCGCGGGCGCGCAGGGATTTTTGCGGTTTCATGAGTTTCGTTTTTTTCAGACGGCCTGATTTTCGGAAAAGGCCGTCTGAAAACAGGATTGCTCGGATTTAAATCGGATCGGTTTTTGAAAACTGCTTTTCAGACGGCCTCATCCGCTTTGTCTTTCTGCGGTTGCAGGTTTTCGTAGATTTCGGGCAGCGATCCGATGATCCAGTCGGGTTTGGTGGCTTTGTCTTGCGAGAGGGCGGTCATGTCGCCGTAGCCGAAGTTGACGCCGACGCTCAGGCAGCCTGCGGCTTTGGCGGCGAGGATGTCGTTTTTGGAATCGCCGACCATCATCATGTTTGCCGTGTCTATGCCCAAAACTTCGGCGGCGTGGACGAGCGGCAGCGGGCTGGGTTTTTTTTCGGGCAGGCTGTCGCCGCCGAGAATCAGGCTGAAGTAGTCGGCCAGACCGAGCTGTTTCAATAATTCGGCGGCGAGGATTTCGTTTTTGTTGGTGATGACGACAAGCGGGATGCCCAGCGATTTGAGCAGCGCCAAACCGGCAGCGGTTTCAGGGTAGGGGCGGGTAAAATCGCTGAGGTGGTCGCGGTAGTATTTCATAAAGAAAACAAAGCCTTTTTCCCAAATTTCGGCTTGGGCTTCGTTGTTGCGGCTGTCGGTAATGACGCGGTGAACGAGTGGGGCGAGGCCGTCGCCGACATAGCTTTCGACGACTTTGGCGGGCAGCGGCGCCAAGCCGAGGTGTCCGCGCATGGCTTCGGCGGCGGCGGCGAGGTCGGGAACGGAATCGCACAATGTGCCGTCAAGGTCGAAGGCGACGGCTTGGACGTGTTCGATGGTGGGCGTGGTCATGGGTTTTCCTTACAGGGTTGGGGGGAGCTTGCAAACGGCGGGAAATGGCTGTTTTCGCAAAAGCCTTAAGATTTGAATGCAGCGGATTTTAACATTTTTCTTAAAACTAAGGCCGTCTGAAAATCCGGTTTTTCAGACGGCCTAATCAAGAAAACGGCGTTATTTGTCGGTATTGCGCAGGCGCAGCTTGTGGCGGCCGGCGCGTTCTTTCAGGCGGCTGACTGCCTGCGCGGCGTCGCGCGGGATGCCGTCCACGCAGAAGGCGTTGTAAATGACGGCGCGCGGGTCGTCGTTGCGTTCCAGCGTGGTGCCGATGTTTTTCCAGCCGGCGTTGCGCGGCTGAATCCAGCGTTTGTTGACGGAATCGCCGTAGCCGAAGATTTTGTAGGACGAGCGTTTGTCTTCTTTATAGGTAAACGACGAACGCGCGCAAAACAGGGCTTCGTAGGTCAGGTTGTCGTGGCCTTGAGCCGATTGGGTGTTTAAAACGTAGCGGATGCTGGTGTCGGGCGCAGGCATGATTTGGATGCTGTCGAGCAGGATTTTCGGACGTTTGGCGTAGGTTTCGCTGACGTAGATGTCGAACCAGTTGCCTGATTTGGTGTCGGGCAGCGCGGGCAGGGCGGCGTCAGCTTCTTTGAATTCGCGTGAGGCTTTTTCCGAGGCACTTTCTTTGTAGCGGGTGTTGGTCAGCGTATTTTTCTCGCTGACGGGCAGGGCGGATGCAGAGGTGGCGGCAAAGGCCAGTAACAGCAGGCTGAGGCGGCGCATAAGGCTCTCCGTATTGAAAAACGAAGCCATTTTAGGGGTGCGCAAACGCAGGCGCAAGCGGATAGGCTATAATTAACCTAATCTTAAACAGGTGGAAATTCTGATGAACCAAACTTTAGACGTCACCGGATTGAAGTGTCCGATGCCGATTTTGAAAGCGAAAAAGGCGCTGGCGGAAATGGGTGCCGGCGACGTTTTGACCGTGTTGGCCACCGACGGCGGCGCACCGGGCGATTTCGAGGCGTTCTGCCGCCAGACGGGGCATATTTTGCTGGAATCGACGGAAGACGCGGGCGTGTTTACGCTGGTGGTGGGACACAGATAATTGAATGGGAAAGGCCGTCTGAAAAGTTCTGAACTGCGCGGGAATGGCGGCTAAGTATTTGTATTTGCGTCATCAAGAAAATTTTAAAACACCAAATCTTTCAGACGGCCTTTTTAATATCCGTCCAACCCCGCAGGCTGAGACCTTTGCAAAATCCGCCTGAATGACGTCCGTGAAAGTTCTGGCACTGAGCGTAGCCGAAGAGCCGGACGGCCATTCTGATTATTGCAGCGGTTTCAGGCCGTCTGAAAAACCAAACCCGTTTACCGAGGAAAAACCATGCAAACCCTGACCATTACCCAGCCCGACGATATGCACCTTCACTTGCGCGACGGCGAGGCGCTGAAGGCCGTTCTGCCCTACACCGCCCGCCAGATGGGGCGTGCCGTGATTATGCCCAACCTCAAGCCGCCGGTTGTCAGCGTGGCCGATGCCGAAGCCTACAAACAGCGTATTCTCGCCGCATTGCCCGAAGGCAGCGCGTTTGAGCCGCTGATGACGCTCTACCTGACCGACAACGCCACGCCCGAGCTCGTGCGCGAGGCCAAAGCGGCGGGCATCGTCGCGTTCAAACTCTACCCAGCCGGCGCGACCACCAATTCCGATTCGGGCGTGACCGATTTGTTCAAACTCATTCCCGTTTTGAAAGAAATGGCCGCGCAGGGAATTTTGTTTTTGGTGCACGGCGAAGTCACCGATGCCGACACTGACATTTTCGATCGCGAAGCCGCGTTTATCGAACGGATTATGAAACCCGTTTTGGTACAAGTGCCTGAATTAAAAGTGGTCTTTGAACACATTACCACTGCCGAAGCCGCGCGTCTGGTTTCGGAAGCGGGCGACAACGTGGCCGCCAGCGTCACCCCGCAGCATCTGCTGCTCAACCGTAACGATCTGCTGGTCGGCGGCGTACGCCCGCACCATTTCTGCCTGCCTGTGTTGAAACGCGAAACCCACCGCCAAGCCCTTGTCGCCGCGGTAACGGGCGATAAGGCGCACAAATTCTTCCTCGGCACCGATTCCGCGCCGCACGCCAAATCCGCCAAAGAAAACGCCTGCGGCTGCGCCGGAATGTTCAGCGCCGCCACCGCCGTCGAGCTTTACGCCGAAGTGTTTGAAAACGCCGGCGCGCTCGACAAATTCGAAGCATTCGCCTCACAAAACGGTGCCCGTTTCTACGGTTTGCCGGAAAACCCGCGCAAAATCACACTGGTAAAAGACGTGCAGAAAGTGCCCGAAAGCCTGCCGTTCTGCGACGGCGAAGTGCTTGTTCCGATGCGCGCAGGCGGCGAAACCGCTTGGCGCGTGGAATATTGAGCTTTGGCTGTTGAAATGAAACAGGCCGTCTGAATTTCAGACGGCCTGTTTTTTTATTCGCCCAGCTGCTTGGTTTTATTGACCAAGACTTCCACCCTGCGGCTTTTCGCACGGCCTTCCGGATTGTCGCTGCCGTCGGGACTGGTGTTCGGCGCGACGGGATCGGCGGCGCCGCAGCCTTCGGTCCGTATCGGCAGGGCAACACCGTGTGCTTCAAACCATGCTTTTACCGCGTCGGCGCGCGCTTTGGAGCGTTTTGGGTTGTAGCCGTCGCTGCCTTTGGCATCAGTGTAGCCGACGATGAGCGCTTCGCCCCGGCCTTTTTCGCGAATCACTTTGGCGGCGCGCTCAAGTTCGGGGTCGGCTTCGGGTTTCAATACGGCTTTGTCGAAGTCGAACAATACGTCGGCGGAGAGTTTGATTTCAATGTCGAACCCGCTGCGTTTGCCGGTCAGACCGCTGGTTTGCGCACTCAGATCACCGCCTTGTGCGCGCAGATTGCTGCCGACGATGGCTGCGACGCAGTAGGTTTGGCTTGCGGTGTAGCGGGGGCGGATTATACAGCGGCGGGCTGTGCGGCAGAAGCAGGCGCGGCGGGCGCGCTTTGTTGCAGCGCGTCGGATTTTTGCCCGCAGGCGGCGAGGGCGGTTGCGGTGAGACACAGGGTAAGATGGCGGAATTTCATGGCGGGCTCCGTGTAAACATTGGGAACAGTTTGTTTTCAGACGGCATTTAGACAGGTGTTTTTATTATTGCGGAGATTAGGCTCTTTAGCTGCTTCGGGGTTATTTCCAGTCTGATTCAAGAATCCGACCTACAGTGATGGAATCAAAAAGGCCGTCTGAAAACCGCTGTCGTTTTTCAGACGGCCTTTCCGCATTCACACCGACAACTGTTCCAACAGCGCCTGTTTGAGCGCGAGCTGGTTTTTCGGGTTGTCCAAAACGGTGCTGTACACGATGAAGCTGTCTTCGACGCGCTCGTCGAGGGTGGCGATTTTGGCGTAGCGCAGGCTGACTTGGTGGGCGAAGAAGACTTCGGCGATGTCGGCGAGCAGGTAGGCGCGGTTGACGGCGGTGATTTCGACGGTAAACCAGCCGGGATAGTCTTCTTCCTGACTGATGGCGACCAGCGGCGCGGCGGCCATGTAGCGGCCGCGGCGGCTGATGCGGTAGTCGTAGTTTTGGCTGTCGAGTACGCTGTATCCGTGGATGAAGCTGTTTAACTCGGCTTCGAGCGCGCTTTGGATGTCTGGGTAGTCGCCGGGGTCGTGCCCGGGGGGAATCTGCACGATGAAGGTGTCGAGGATATAGTCGTGTTCGGTGATGAAGGCACGGGCGGCGAGGATGTCGAAGCCGTGCCGGCTGAAAATGCGGCAGAGACGGGCAAACAGGCGGGCGCCGTTGGGCATGAACACCATGACTTGAAAGGTGTCGCTTTTGGGCAGGATGCGGCTGCGGATGAGCGGGGTTTTGAAATCGTGGACGAGGTTGGCGGTGTGCCAGAGGATTTCGCGGGTTTGGTGGCGGACGAAATAGGCCGAACCCAATACTTTCCAGAGTTTCTGCTGCTGTTTTTCGGGCGCACCGGCGCGGGTCAGCAGGGCGGCGGCTTCGCGCTGGCGGCGGTCGAATACGTCGTCGGGGCTGCCGCCGTTGCCGGAAAGGTGGCGGTCGGCGGCGTGGAACAGGCTTTCTAAAAGACTGGCACGCCAGGTGTTCCACAATTTCGGGTTGGTACCGCGGATGTCGGCGACGGTGAGCAGGTAGAGGGCGGCGAGGCGGCGGTGGGTTTTGACGCGGCGGCAGAACGCGGCGACGACTTCGGGGTCTTGCGTGTCTTCTTTTTGGGCAACGGCGGACATCAATAAATGGTGTTCGACCAGCCAGGCCAAAAGTTCGCCTTCGTCGCTGCTCAAGAAATGGTCGGCGGCAAATTGTTTCGCATCTTCAATGCCTTCGACGGAATGATCGCCGCCGCGCCCTTTGGCGATGTCGTGGAAAAAGGCGGCGAGATAGAGCACGGCGGGGTCGCCGAACGACTGCATCAGCGCGTAGGCAAACGGGTGCTCGTGGCTGCGCGCTTCCAGCGAGAGGCGGCGCATATTGTGGACGACGGTGAGGATGTGGTCGTCAACGGGATAAATGTGGAACAAATCGTGTTGCAGCAGGCCGACGATTTTTTCCCATGCGGGCAGGTAGCGCCCCAATACGCCGTAGAGGTTGAGGAAACGCAGGATGTGGGTCAGGCCGTCGCCGTGGCGGAAAAATCCGGCAAACAGGCGGCGGTTGGCGGGATTGCCGTAAAACGCGCGGCCGATGTCGCGGCTCGCGCCCCACCACGCGCGCAGCGTTTGCGGTTCGATGGCGGTGATGTCGCTGCGGCTTTGCAAGAGGCGGATGATATTGAAAATCTGCATCGGGTCGCGGCGGAAAATTTCGGTGTCTTTGGCGGCAATCTGCCGGCCGGTGCGCCGGTAATCCGCGTCGATTTCTTCGCCAAGCTGCGCTTCGCCGCCGCCGATGCGGTTTTGCAGCATGGGCAGCAGAATGCCGTTGAGCTGCATCACGGACTTGACCGCGCGGTAGAAAATCCGCATCAGTTTTTCGCTTTTACGCTGTCCGCCGCCGTCTTGCAAACCCATGCTGTCGGCGGTTTGGCTCTGTAAATCGAAAATCAGCCGCTCTTGCGCGCGTTTGGCACACAAATGCAGATGGATGCGGATGACGGAAAGCTGTCTGTAGCCCTGCGTCAGCATCGCCGCCTCGTCGCGCGTGAGGATGCCCTGTCCGACAAGCGAAGAAAGTTTGGTGTCCAAACCCTGCGCTTTCGCCAGCCACAGCATGGTGTGGAT
This sequence comes from Neisseria chenwenguii, assembly GCF_002216145.1. Lineage (NCBI taxonomy): Bacteria > Pseudomonadati > Pseudomonadota > Betaproteobacteria > Neisseriales > Neisseriaceae > Neisseria > Neisseria chenwenguii. The sequence continues at coordinate 40,739 of NZ_CP022278.1, read as the reverse complement.
GTCGCGCAGGCCGCCGGGGCAGGTTTTGACGTTCGGTTCCAACACTGCGCCCGAACCCTGCGATTTGGCATGACGCTGCTGCATTTCCAGCATCTTGGCTTCGACAAATGCGCCGACGTCGCGCTGAGCATTCATCCGCGCCAGCGTTTGCGCCGCCAAGTCTTTGCTGCCGAAAAGAAAACGCGCCTCTATAAACGCCGTGTCGCCCGTGATGTCTTCCGCCACGCTCTGACACAATTCTTCCGTGCTGCCGCTTTTTACAGACGGCATCAGTTTCATGTCCCACAAAGTCTGCACAAAATCCGCAATTTTTTCCTTGAGGCCGTCTGAAACCGGCACGGCAGAGACGACGGCCAAATCCAAATCCGAATAAGGGTAAAGTTCCCCGCGCCCGAACCCGCCCGTGGCCAGCAGACACAAATCTTTTTCGCCCGCCAGCGGCTGCCACAAGGCCGCGAGCAGCACTTCCACCGCCACGCCGTATTGCGCGAAAAACACGGCGGGTTGCTGTTTGGCGAGAAAGGTTTCAACGGCGAGGTCGCGTTGTTTGGAAAAGAGGGCTTGGGCGGACATGGGATTTCCTGATGAAAGGGCGGTAGTTTTTTCAGACGGCCTGATTTGTCCGCATGTTTTGCAGGCCGGGCAGGCTGTTGAAACTTTGGCTGAAACTTTATCTGAAAACGGGACGGTTTATTGCTGTTTCACCGCGGCGGCATCCTGCCAGCCGTCGCCGGTTTTCACCAGCGTGGCGGTTTCGGACTGTTCGCTTTCCAGCGGCATTTTGCCGCCGCCGGCTTTAATCAGGTCTTCCAGCCAGTTTTCGGGAATAAATTCGGCTTGATAGGAAACGCGGGAAACGGTCATGCCGTTGGCGGGGGAAGGTTCGGTGAACCAGTTGATTTTTTTGACTTTCAAACGGCCTATGCAGAAATCGGGGGTGTCGGGCCGCGTGGTGCGGACACGTTCTTTGCCTTCATCGGTCAGAGTGTACCGGCGGCCGCTGACGGTTTTGCCGCCGGGTGCGGGCATTTCGATGTCGCTTTGTTCGTAAAAATCTTCGTCTTCCATCAAATCCATCTGTTTGATGGCGGTTTGGTTGATGGCTTTGCCGTTTTGGTCTTTTTCCGCCAGGCGGATTTCGGGCGCGCCGAGGAAGGTTTGGCTGAACGCGGCGTTGGCCTGCGGATGCTGTACGTTGAGAATCAGGGGCAGGCAGACGCCTTGTTTTTCGGCGATGCGGTTGATGGTTTTTTCAAAGAGTTTGTTGTCGGGTTTGCCGTCTGAACAGGCGGTGAGGGCGAGGGCGGCCAGCGCAGGGAAGAGGATTTTTTTCATGCTGCTGTCTTTCTGTATGATGGTTTTATAAGTGATTGTTATATCGGGGAATTAGGCTGCGGCCATTTTACCGCATTTGTTTGGCGGTAGAAAACTGCACGCGTGCGGGTTTAAAATGCAGCTGTTTTGTTTGCTATAAGGAACGCAAATGACGAAGCTCTACGGTATCCCCAACTGCGATACGGTGAAAAAAGCCCGCCGCTGGCTGGAGGAAAACGGCATTGCCTATGAATTTTTCGATTTTAAGAAAACACCGCCGACGGCGGATTTGATTGAAACGTGGCTTGCGCAGATTCCGTTGGAAACGCTGCTCAACAAGCGCGGCACGACTTGGCGCAAACTTGATGCGGCCGCGCAGGCTGCGGCGGCGGATCAGGGCGGGGCGGTGGCTTTGATGGCGGAAAACCCGAGCCTGATCAAGCGGCCGGTTTTGGCGAAAGACGGGCAGTTTTACGCCGGCTTTTCGGAAGTAGCGTATCGGGCGGTTTTTGCCGTCTGAAAAACGGGCGGAGTGAATATTTTCAGACGGCCTTAGTGATTTCAGCCGCAGGCCGTCCGAAAGATGCGCCGCGCCTGAAAACACGCTACAATACACGCCTTTCGTTTATCCGTTTGATTGAAAACAATATGTTCCATACCGTAGAAAAATTCAAAGTACCCGCGCAGATTCTTTTGGGTCTGATTGCCGTGACCTTCGTCGGCTTCGGTGTCAGCACCGTGGCCAATCCGGGCGCGGACTACATCATCAAAATCGGCGGCCAGAAAGTCAGCGAGCATGAGCTGAACGCTGCCATGCAAAACATTCAGGCGCAGGGCGGCAACGAGTCGCGCGATGCGGTGTTCCAACAGCTCGTCCAGCGCGCTTACCTGACGCAGGGCGCGAAGCTGATGGGGATTGCGGTTTCTCAGGAACAAGTCAAACAGATTATTGTCGATGACCCTGCGTTTCACGACGCTTCGGGCAAATTCAGCCAGGCGATGCTGACGCAGTATCTTGAGCAGCGCCGCATGAGCGAAGACCAGTTTGTCGAAGATGTGCGCCAGCAGTTCGGCCTGCAAAACCTGATCAATCTGGTGCAAAACGGCACCATCGTCAGCGACGCGCAGGCTTCGCAAGTCATCAACCTGACGCAGGCAACGCGCACCATCCGCTCGGCGACCTTCAGCCCCGAAGCCTTCGCCGCGCAGATTAAGGTGGACGATGCGGCCTTGCAGCGTTATTACGATGCGCACAAAAAAGATTATCTGATTCCGCAGGCAGTCAAAATCGAATATGTGGCCTTGAGCAACAAAGACTTGGCGGCCAAACAGACCGTTTCCGAAGAGGAAGTCCGCAAAGCCTTTGACGAACAAGCCAAAACCATGACGCCGCGCCGCGAAATCGCGCACATTTTCTTCCCCGTTGCGCAAGATGCCGACGACGCTGCCCGCGCCGCCGCCAAAGCAGAGGCGGACAAAGTTTACGCGCAAGTGAAAGCCAAGCCGTCTGAATTTGCCGCGTTGGCAAAACAATATTCCAAAGACCCCGCATCCAAAGAAAAAGGCGGCAATCTGGGCTATCTGCCCAAAGACGGCGGCTTAGGCAAGGAATTTGAGGACGTGGCCTTTACCCTGCCCAAAGGGCAGATCAGCGAAGTCGTTCAGACGGCCTTCGGCTATCACATCATTACCATTTTGAACATCCAGGACAAAGTGGATTACGCTCAGGAAAAAGAGCAGATTGCCGAAGACCTGAAGCTGAAAAAAGCAGCGGCGGAATTCAACAAAGCCAAAGAAAAACTCGCCGAAGAAGCGTTCAACAATCCCAACAGCTTGGCCGAAGTGGCGGAAAAACTGGATTTGAAACTGACCGCACCCGACGAATGGCTGAACAAATCCAACGGCAAAGCCGCAGGGATGTCCGACGAATTGCTCAACGTGATTTTCAGCGACGACGTTTTGAAGAAAAAACACAATTCCGAGCCGGTAACGGTTGATCCGAACACCGTTTGGGTTGTTCGCGCCAAAGAAGTGCGCGAAGAGAAAACCGCGCCGTTTGCCGAAATGAAGGAAGAAGTGCGCACCGCCTATCTGCGCAGCGAAGCGGTGAAACTGGCCGAGAAAAAAGCGCAGGAAGCGCTGGCTGCGCTCAATGCCGGCAAACCCTCCCAAGTAAACTGGTCGGGTGTGGAAAAACTGACCGCCGAACAGGCGCGCGGTTCGATGCCGCCCGAAGCCTACGCCGAGCTGGTCAAAGCCCGCCCCGCAGGCGGCAAACCGGCCTACGCGCTGCTGCAAGGTCTGCCCGCGCCCGTGATTATCGAAGTGCAGAGTATCAGCGCGCCGGAAAATGCCGCTTCGCAAATCCCCGCTGCCAAAAAGGCTTTGCTGACGCATGAAACCAACAATGCGTTTGACGCCCTGCTGCAATATCTGAGCAAAAACCTCAAGCGCGAACAGGGCGCGCAGAAAGTCAACGCTGGCGGCGAATAAACGCAGCGCGGCAAAGCGGTCGGGGAAACCCGGCCGTTTTTTCGTTTATAATTTGCACGGGATTTTTGAAAAAATCAGAAACATCTGCCTGAAGGCCGTCTGAAAAGATTGAGTTTTCAAACGGCGTCATTCCCGCGCAGGCGGAAATGACGTCCGTGAAGATTTCAGACGGTCTTTTTGATTTTTTGCAATGGTCTCAATCCGATTGTTCCACTTAGGCCGTCTGAAAAAAACATGAGCAAACAACCCGATGCCTTTACCCGCCTGACCAACGCCCTGAAAGTATTGCCCAACGTCGGCCCCAAATCCGCGCAGCGCATGGCGCACCAGCTTTTGCAATACAAGCGCACAGAGGCGCAGGAATTGGTTGATGCGCTGCAAAACGCGCTGAGGCTGGTACACCACTGCAAAATGTGCAATACCTTCTGCGAGGCCGATTTGTGCGACATCTGCGCCGACGAAAGCCGCGACCGCCGCCGTCTGATGATTGTGCATATGCCCGCCGACGTTTCCAATATGGAAATCGCCAACTGCCACGACGGCCTGTATTTCGTCCTGATGGGGCAGATCAGCCCCGCGCAGGGCATGGACATTTCCGCCATCGCGCTCGACAAACTCGTCACACGATTGCAGGAAAGCGAAGTCGAAGAAATCATCATCGCCACCAATTTCACCGCCGAAGGCGACGCCACCGCCTACATCCTCGCCGAACTGTTCAAAAACCTGCCCTACAAAGTCAGCCGCCTCTCGCGCGGCATCCCGCTGGGCGGCGAACTCGAATACGTCGATGCCGGCACGCTGGCGCAGGCGGTTTACGAGCGGCGGTTGGTGAAAGAGTAGGGTAGCGCCTGCCCAATATCCGAATATGGAAAGCGGCAGGCGGAAAGTGACTGACAAAATAAAGGCCGTCTGAACATTTTCAGACGGCCTCTGTTTCAAATCAAACCCGAATCAGGCAAACACCAGATTTCCGTTTTCGGCTTTCACGCGGATTGTGCTTTCCGGTGCATAGCGGCCTTCGAGCAGCGCTTTGGCGAGCGGATTCTCGATTTCGGCCTGAATCGCGCGTTTGAGCGGGCGGGCGCCGTACACGGGGTCGAAACCGGCTTTGGCGACGGTATCGAGCGCGGATTCGTCCACTTCCAGATGCAGCCCCATGTGTTCCAGCCGTTTTTCCAAGCCTTTGAGCTGGATTTTGGCGATGCTGCGGATGTTGGCCTGATCGAGGCCGTGGAACACCACTACTTCGTCGATGCGGTTGATCATCTCGGGGCGGAAATGCTCTTTCACGTCTTCCATCACCACTTCTTTGAGCGCGTCGTAATCGGCGGTGCCCATCTGCTGGATGTGCTGGCTGCCGATGTTGGAAGTCATCACAATGACGGTGTTTTTAAAGTCCACCGTGCGGCCTTGTCCGTCGGTGAGGCGGCCGTCGTCCAGCACTTGCAGCAGGATGTTGAACACGTCGGGATGCGCTTTTTCCACTTCGTCGAGCAGAATTACGCTGTACGGTTTGCGGCGTACCTGTTCGGTGAGATAGCCGCCTTCTTCGTAGCCGACGTAGCCCGGAGGCGCGCCGATCAAGCGGGCGACGGCGTGTTTTTCCATGTATTCCGACATATCGATGCGGATTAAATGGTCTTCGCTGTCAAACAGGAATCCGGCCAGCGTTTTGCACAACTCGGTTTTACCTACGCCGGTCGGGCCTAAAAACAGGAAGCTGCCGTAGGGTTTGTTCGAGTCGGAAAGGCCGCTGCGGCTGCGGCGGATGGCATCGGAAACGGCGCGCACGGCTTGGTCTTGGCCGACCACGCGGTCGTGCAATACCTCTTCCATTTTCAAGAGTTTCTCTCGCTCGCCCTCCATCATTTTGCTCACCGGAATACCGGTCATGCGCGACACGATTTCGGCCACTTCGTCGGCGCCGACTTCGGTGCGGAACAGTTTGTTGGTCTGTTTTTTATCGGCCGAGCCTTCGGCGGCTTTGAGCTGTTGGCCGAGTTTGGGCAATTCGCCGTATTCCAGCTCGGAAGCACGGGCAAAATCGCCTTGGCGTTTGGCCTGCTCGATTTTGACTTTCAAATCATCAATTTGTTTTTTGATGTCGGCCGTACCCGCAGATGCGGCTTTTTCGGCTTTCCAGATTTCGTCTAGATCCGCGTATTCTTTCTGCAGGCCGTCGATTTCTTCGTCGATGAGTTCCAGGCGTTTTTTGCTGGCGTCGTCGCTTTCTTTTTCGACGTGCATTTTTTCCATTTTGAGCTGGATGATGCGGCGGTCGAGTTTGTCCATCTGCTCGGGTTTGGAATCCAGTTCCATTTTGATGCGGCTGGCGGCTTCGTCAATTAAATCAATGGCTTTGTCGGGCAGGAAACGGTCGGTAATGTAGCGGTCGCTCAATTCCGCCGCGGCGACGATGGCCGGGTCGGTAATGTCGATGCCGTGGTGGATTTCGTAACGCTCCTGCAAACCGCGCAGAATGGCGACAGTGTCTTCCACACTCGGTTCGCCGACCAAAACTTTTTGGAAACGGCGTTCCAACGCGGCGTCTTTTTCAATGTATTGGCGGTATTCGTCCAGCGTGGTCGCGCCGATGCAGTGCAGCTCGCCGCGTGCCAGCGCGGGTTTGAGCATATTGCCCGCATCCATCGCGCCGTCGGTTTTGCCTGCGCCGACGAGGGTGTGGATTTCGTCGATGAAAATCAAAGTGTTGCCGTCGTCTTTAGCTAAGTCGTTCAACACGCCTTTCAAGCGTTCTTCAAATTCGCCGCGGTATTTCGCGCCCGCAATCAGCGCGGCCAAATCCAATACCAGCAAACGTTTGTTACGCAGCGATTCGGGCACTTCGCCGTTGACGATGCGCTGCGCCAAGCCTTCTACAATCGCGGTTTTGCCCACGCCCGGCTCGCCGATTAAAACGGGGTTGTTTTTGGTGCGGCGCTGCAATACCTGAATCGCGCGGCGGATTTCGTCGTCGCGGCCGATGACCGGATCGAGCTTGCCTTCGCGGGCTCGTTGGGTTAAATCCAGCGTGTATTTTTTCAAGGCTTCGCGCTGGTCTTCCGCGTTGGCGTCGTCCACCGTCTGCCCGCCGCGCACGGCATCAATCGCCGCGTTGATATTCTGTTCGGTCGCACCGGCGTTTTTCAGGATTTTGCCGGTGGCGTCGTTTTGCTGAACCAGCGCCAGCAGGAAAAGTTCGCTGGCGATATAGGCATCGCCGCGCTTGGCAGCGGCCTTGTCCATCAGGTTCAACACCGCCTGCAACTCGCGGCTGGGCAGCACTTCGCCGCCCTGGCCGGATACTTTCGGCAGGCTGTTTAAAGTTTGCTGCAACTGCGTTTTTACCTGCGCCACGTTCACGCCAGCATGCGCCAGCAGTGCCGATGCGCCGCTGTTTGGGTCGTCGAGCAGGGCTTTCAAAACATGCCCCGCTTCCAGATAGCTGTTGTCGGCAGCCAGCGCCAGACTTTGACCCTCTTGCAGGGCTTGTTGGAATTTTGCGGTCAGTTTGTCGAATCTCATCTTTCGGTATCCTTTTGTGGAAATATTTTCTGATAAACGGTATATAGGGTTGGCTGTGGATAACTCAAGCCGTATCTTTCCGGTTGGGAAATATTTATTTTAATAATCTGTTTTTAAAGAATATTATATTTTTTACCTGTGGGTAAGTTGCTTGGCGCCGGTAACGGCAGGGAAGAAATCAGGCCGTCTGAAAATTTTCAGACGGCCTGATTTTTAGTGTGTGAACAAACCCTGCGGTTACGTCCGCCCACGTTCGCCGAACCATTTCAATTCTTCCCGCAGCGCCGCGACTTCGCCGATGACCATCAGCGCGGGGCGCGGGGCTTTTTCGGCAAGTTCGGGCAGGTTTTTCAGACGGCCTGACAACACGCTTTGTTCGGGCAGCGTACCGTTGGAAATGACGGCGACGGGGGTATCGGCGCTGCGGCCGTGGGCGATGAGTTTTTCCGTGATTTCGGCGGCTTTGAGCGTGCCCATGTAAACCACCAATGTTTGTTTGCTCAAGGCCAGCGTGCGCCAGTCGGGTTCGCTGCCGTCGTGTTTGCTGTGGCCGGTGACGAACAGCGCGCTTTGGGCGCAGCCGCGGTGGGTCAGCGGGATGCCGGCGTAGGCGGTGGCGCCGAGCGCGGCGGTGATGCCGGGGATGATGCGGTAGGGAATGCCGGCCTGTTTCAAGACCTGCGCTTCTTCGCCGCCGCGCCCGAATACAAACGGATCACCGCCCTTGAGCCGCACCACGCGTAGCCCTTTCTGCGCGTATTCCACCAGTAGGCGGTTGGTTTCTTCCTGCTGGACATGGTGCAGCCCCGCGCGTTTGCCGACGCTGATTTTTTCCGCATCTTTGCGCACCATCGCCATGATGCCGTCTGAAACCAGTGCATCGTAGAAAACCGCATCGGCGGCTTGGACGGCCTGCAAGGCGTGCAGCGTCAGCAGACCCGCATCGCCGGGGCCGGCACCCGCCAGCACCACTTCGCCGCGCGTCGGGGCGAAGTTTTCGAGTTGCGCGGTCAATTCGGTTTCCGCCGCTTCGGTATCGCCTTGTGCGGTCAGGGCGGAAAAGCGGCTGTCGAACAGGTTTTCCCAAAAACGGCGGCGGTTTTCCGTGCCTTCGATTCTGCTTTTTATATGGCTGCGCCATTTTCCGGCAATTTCCGCCATTCTGCCCGTATGCAGCGGCACCAGCGTTTCAATGATCTGCCGCCATTTGCGCGCCAATACGGGCGATGTGCCGCCGCTGGAAACGGCGATTTTCAGCGGGCCGCGGTCAACCAGCGCGGGCACGATAAACGAACACAAATTCGCGGTATCGACCGTGTTGCAGAGCTTGCCGCGCGCTTCGGCGGCGTCGAAAATGCGGCGGTTGAAGGCATGGTCGGAAGTGGCGGCGGTAATCAGGAAAACGTCGTCAAGCTGTTCTTCGCAAAATTCGCCGCCCAGCCAGATGATTTCTCCTTCGTCCGCCCATTTTTGAAATTGGAAGTTGAGAGTTTTGGCGACCACGCGCACTTTCGCACCTGCGTCCAACAGGCTTTGGGCTTTGCGTTCGGCAACTTTGCCTGCGCCCGCCAGCAAAACGGCGCGGTCGCGCAGGTCGGCGAAAATCGGAAAATGGCTCATGGTTCGGCAGTCGTTTGGGTTTGTGAGGCGTGCATCATAAAGGCCGTCTGAAAAAAGCGGAAAGAATGGATTTTACTTATCTTATCGGCTTTGGTTATATGTTTCAGACGGCCTGCGGATATGGTTTGAGCGGCAGTTTTGCGGTAAGATACACGCCATTCTTTTACTTGGATTCTTCAGACGGCCTGCCGGAAGGATAAGGCCGTCTGAAAACGTTTAAACCGATTGGAACACACCATGAAAACTTCCGAACTCCGCCAAAAATTCCTCCGATATTTCGAACAGCACGGCCACCAAATCGTGCGCTCTTCCTCGCTCGTACCGCACGACGACCCCACGCTGCTGTTTACCAACGCCGGCATGAACCAGTTTAAAGACGTGTTCCTCGGCTTCGACAAACGCCCCTATACCCGCGCGACCACCGCGCAGAAATGTGTGCGTGCCGGCGGCAAGCACAACGACTTGGAAAACGTCGGCTACACCGCCCGCCACCACACCTTTTTTGAAATGATGGGCAACTTCTCCTTCGGCGACTATTTCAAACGCGACGCCATCCATTTCGCCTGGGGCTTCCTCACCGGCAAAGAATGGCTCAACCTGCCCAAAGAAAAACTGCTGGCCACCGTTTACGCTGAAGACGACGAAGCCTACAACATCTGGCTCAACGAAATCGGCCTGCCGCCCGAGCGCATCGTGCGCATCGGCGACAACAAAGGCGCGCGCTATGCCTCCGACAACTTCTGGCAGATGGGCGACACCGGCCCCTGCGGCCCCTGCACCGAAATCTTCTACGACCACGGCGAAGAGATTTGGGGCGGCATCCCGGGCAGCCCTGAGGAAGACGGCGACCGCTGGATTGAAATCTGGAACAACGTCTTCATGCAGTACAACCGCGACGAGCAGGGCAACATGCACCCGCTGCCCAAACCCTCCGTCGATACCGGTATGGGCTTGGAACGCATGGCCGCGGTGATGCAGGGCGTGCACAGCAACTACGAAATCGATCTGTTCCAAGACCTGCTTAAAGCCGTGGCGCGGGAAACCGGCGCACCGTTCAGTATGGACGAGCCGAGCCTGAAAGTGATTGCCGACCATATCCGTTCATGCTCGTTTCTGATTGCCGACGGCGTGATGCCCAGCAACGAAGGCCGCGGTTATGTGTTGCGCCGCATTATCCGCCGTGCCGTGCGCCACGGTTACAAATTGGGTCAGAAAAAACCGTTTTTCTACAAATTGGTTGCCGATTTGGTGAAAGAAATGGGTGATGCCTACCCTGAATTGAAAGAGTATCAGACCAAAATTACCGAAGCACTGCGCAGCGAAGAAGAGCGTTTCGGTCAAACTCTGGAAACAGGCTTGGAATTGTTCAATAAGGTATTGAACGGCATGAAATTTATGAAGTTGGAAAGCCTGCTGCCGTCTGAAAACAGCGGCAAACCGCTGAAACTGAAAACTTCAGACGGCATCGAGTTTACCGCCGCGTCGCGTAATGCGGCGGGAACGAAACAAGTCGTATTGGCTACACAGGAGGCAGGCCGTCTGAATGAAAAACTGGTCATCGGCTTGCAGGACATTATCGAACACGCCGACGTTCAGACAGAGGACAAACCGTTTGCCGCCGCGCTGGATGTCTATCTGAATGACAACATCGCCAACAGCAAACTCATCATTCCGGGCGAACACGTCTTCAAACTCTACGATACTTTCGGTTTCCCATATGATTTGACTGCCGATATGGCGCGTGAGTTGGGCATTGATTTGGATGAAGAGGGATTCGAGCGCGAAATGGAAGCCCAACGCGCCCGCGCCCGCGCCGCGCAAAACTTCAAAGCCGATACCAAGCTGGCTTACGACGGCCAGGATACCGTGTTCAAAGGCTACACCGAGCGCAAGCTGCAAGCCAAAATCATCGCTTTGTATAAAGACGGCGAAGCCGTTAATGAACTGAGCGAAGGCGACAGCGGTGCCGTCGTCATCGACCTTACCCCGTTTTACGCCGAATCCGGCGGCCAAGTCGGCGACGTCGGCTTCATCTTTTCAGACGGCAACCGCTTTGAAGTGCGCGACACCCAAAAGATCAAAGCCGCCGTATTCGGCCAGTTCGGCCTACAGACCTCGGGCCGTCTGAAAGTCGGCGACAGCGTAACCGCGCAGGTTGACAACGATGTGCGCAACGCCAATATGCGCAACCACAGCGCCACCCACCTCATGCACCGCGCCCTGCGCGACGTATTGGGCAGTCACGTCGAACAAAAAGGCTCGCTGGTGACCGCCGAATCCACCCGCTTCGACATTTCCCATCCGCAAGCGGTTACCGCCGAGGAAATCGTCGAAGTCGAACGCCGCGTGAACCAAGCGATTCTGGCCAACGTTGCCGTGAGCGCGCAAAGCATGAGCATGGAAGACGCGCAAAAAACCGGCGCGATGATGCTCTTTGGCGAAAAATACGGCGACGAAGTGCGCGTATTGCAGATGGGCGAATTTTCCACCGAGCTCTGCGGCGGCACGCACGTTGCGCGTACCGGCGACATCGGTTTGTTTAAAATCATTTCGGAGGGCGGTATCGCTGCAGGCGTACGCCGTATCGAAGCCATCACCGGCCTGAACGCCTTGAATTGGGCGCAAAACCAAGAGCGTTTGGTCAAAGACATCATCGCCGAAGTGAAAGCGCAAACCGAAAAAGACGTATTGGCGAAAATCCAAGCCAACGCCGCGCAAACCAAAGCGCTGGAAAAAGAGCTCGCCAAAGCCAAATCCGAGCTGGCAGTATACGCAGGCGCGGCCTTGTTTGACAACGCGAAAGACCTGGGGACCGCCAAACTCATCGTCGCCCGAATCGACGCCGAAGCAGGCGCATTGCGCGACATCGTTACCGACCTCACCGGCAAAGCCGACAACGCCGTCGTGCTGCTCGCCGCCGTAAACGACGGCAAAGTCTCACTCTGCGCCGGCGTCTCAAAACCGTTCACCGCCAAAGTCAAAGCCGGTGACCTCGTCAAAACCGTTGCCGAACAAATCGGCGGCAAAGGCGGCGGCCGCCCCGATTTGGCGCAGGCAGGCGGCAGCGATGTTGCGAAACTGGCCGAAGCGCTGGAAAGCGTGGAAGGCTGGATTGTTGCAAAATTAGGCTGATTTTCTTCTTCATTCCGCAGACACTGCCGTTCGCCCCGAAAGGCGGAGTCGTACACAATATTTGAGGCCGTCCGAAAAAGTTTTTTCAGACGGCCTGCTTTAAATTTATAAAGAATGTTATGGTTGACCGACGGAATTTAACATAAAAAGGCAAAACTTTAATGTCAAAAAAGAGTCATAATTAACAGACATTGCGTGCAGTAATGTCTGTTTGACAAACCTTCTCAAGGAGTTTGAATCATGAAAACATTGACCGTCAAAGACTTGGCACAGGTTTCCGGTGGTTTCGGTTGTACCATTACTTTATGGGATCTGACTCTTGATCATGTCAATTCATTTTATAGAAGACCGGGAAGAGCCGAGTGGGCATAAAATGTTTGTACAACCAACTGAAAGTTGGGAGGCCGTCTGAAAATTCAGACGGCCTTTTTTTGAAAAATATCGGTTAATGATTGGCTTCCAACCAGCCTTCCAGCGCGGCTTCCAGCCGTTTCAGCCCTTCTTCCATGTCTTCGTCGCTTAACAGCAGGCTTGGGGCGAGGCGGACGACGTTTGCGCCGGCGACCAAAACCATCAGGCCGTGTTTCAAGGCGGCGGCGGTGATTTCGCCGGCGCGGCCTTTGTAGGGTCCGGCCAAAACGCAGCCGATGAGCAGCCCCATGCCGCGGATTTCTTCAAACACGCCGGTTTTTTTGCCCAACGCTGCGAGCGCGGTTTGCAGTTTTTTGCCCTGCGTTTCAACGTGGGCGAGCGTTTCGGGGGCGTTGATGATGTCAAACGCGCGGCTGCCGACGGCGCAGGCCATCGGGTTGCCGCCGAAGGTCGAGCCGTGCGTACCCGGGCCGAAGGTGGAGGCGATTTGGTCGGTGGTCAGAATCGCGCCGATGGGGAAGCCGCCGCCCAGCGCTTTGGCGCTGCTCAAAATATCGGGCACAACGCCGTAATGCTCATAGGCAAACAGTTTGCCCGTATGCCCCATGCCGGTTTGCACTTCGTCGAAAATCAAGAGCGCGCCGTGGCGGTCGCACATCTCGCGCGCGGCTTCGAGGTATTCGCGGGTGGCGGGCAGAATGCCGCTTTCGCCCTGTATCGGCTCGATGATGACGGCGCAGGTTTGTCCGCCGACGGCGGCTTTAAGCGCTTCGACGTCGTTAAACGGCACATGGCGGATGCCCTGCGGCAGCGGCGCGTAGTCTTGGCTGTATTTGGGCTGGCCGCCGACGGAAACGGTAAACAGCGTGCGGCCGTGGAAACTGTTGAGGCAGGCGACGATTTCGTGTTTGTTTTCGCCGAAGCGGTCGCGCCCGTGTTTGCGGGCGAGTTTCAGCGCCGCTTCGTTGGCTTCCGCACCCGAGTTGCAGAAAAACACTTTGTCGGCAAAGGTGTTTTCCACCAGCTTTTTCGCCAAATCCTGCGCCGGCTGCGTGGTGTAGATATTGGAAATGTGCCACAGCTTCTGCGACTGTTCGGCCAGCGCGGCGACCAAATCGGGATGGCAGTGCCCCAGCGCGTTGACCGCAATCCCGCCCGACAGGTCGATATACTCGCGCCCCCCGATATCCCACACGCGGCTGCCCAGCGCGCGCTCGGGAATCATGGGGGCGAAGGAAAAATTCGGAGTCAGGTAGTTTTGCATGGTCGTTTCCTTTTTCAGACGGCATGGGATGAAAGCAGGAATTATGCGCCGATTGTTGACAATGTTCAATGTAATCAGGCCGTCTGAAGTTTCAGACAGCCTTTCCATATTCCCCAATCCGCTCAAATCGTATATTCGATCAACTCATTCTGCGAAAAGATATAAATCTGCTTGGGAACGAGCGGGAGCGCTTTGCCTTCGGCCAAGTCCAGTTTGGCGGCGTCGCTGCCGCCGAGGGTGATGTGGACGTCTTGTTTGCCGTGTTTCACTGTGATGTGGGTGAGGGCGCCGACGGCGTGGATTTTGGTGACGGGCGCGGTGAACATGGGGGTTTCGTCTGCGCGGGCGGTGCGCCATTCATGGGGGCGGATGTAGCCGACGGCAGTCTGTTCCTGCCATTGGTAGTGGACGTCGAGTTTCCAGCCGAAGCAGCCGTATTGCCACATGCCTTTTTCGATGTAGCCTTCGAAAGCGTCGGTTTCGCCGAGAAATTCGGTAACGAAGGCGTTTTCGGGGTGGCGGTAGATGTCGGTGGGGGCACCGGTTTGCTCGATGTGGCCGTGGTTCATGACGACGATTTCGTCGGAAACTTCCAGCGCTTCTTCTTGGTCGTGGGTTACGAGGATGCTGGTAACGCCGAGCTCGTGGTGGATGTCGCGCAGCCAGGTGCGTAATTCTTTGCGCACTTTGGCGTCAAGCGCGCCGAAGGGTTCGTCGAGCAGCAACAGTTTGGGCGATACGGCGAGTGCGCGGGCGAGTGCGACGCGCTGGCGTTGGCCGCCTGAAAGTTGGTGCGGATAGGATTTGGCGAGGTGGGAAAGTTGCACCAAACCCAGCAGCTCTTCGACTTTGGCTTTGATTTTTTCTTTGCCCGGGCGTTTGTTTTTCGGCAATACGGTCAGGCCGAAGGCGATGTTGTCGAAGACGTTCATGTGGCGGAAGAGGGCGTAGTGTTGGAACACGAAACCGACTTTGCGGTCGCGCACATGTTTGGCGGTCACGTCGTTGCCGTCGAAAAAGATGCTGCCGCCGTCGGCGTTTTCCAAACCGGCGATAATGCGCAGTAGTGTGGTTTTTCCGCAGCCGGAGGGGCCGAGCAGGGAAACGAGTTTGCCGGTGGGCACAATCAGGTTGATGTTTTTCAGCGCGTGGAAACTGCCGAAGTGTTTGTTGAGGTTTTGGATGGTAATGCTCATGCGCTTCTCTCCGCGGCGGCGAGTTTTTTCTCTTGACGGTTGGTAATGAAGTTTTGCACGGCCAGCGTGGCCAATGCGAGCAGCGCGAGTACGCCCGAGAGGGCGAAGGCGCCGGTGAAGTTGTATTCGTTGTAGAAGATTTCGACCAACAGCGGGATGGTGTTGGTTTCGCCGCGGATATGCCCCGAAACGACGCTGACCGCGCCGAATTCGCCCATCGCGCGGGCGTTGGTGAGGATGATGCCGTAAATCAATGCCCATTTAATGTTGGGCAGGGTGACCCGCCAAAACATCTGCCGGCCGCTCGCACCCAAAATCAGCGCGGCCTGTTCTTCGCTGTCGCCCTGCGCCTGCATCAGCGGAATCAGTTCGCGCGCGACAAACGGGAAGGTCACAAACAGCGTGGCCAGAATAATACCCGGCACGGCGAAAATAATCTGCACGCCCTGCGCTTCCAGCCAGCCGCCAAAGGCGGTGTGCGCGCCGAAGAGCAAAACAAACATCAAACCGGCCACCACGGGCGACACGGAAAACGGCAGGTCGAGCAGGGTGGTCAGAAGCTGTTTGCCGCGGAAATCAAAGCGGGTCAGCAGCCAGGCCATCGAAATGCCCAAAACGGCGTTGACGGGTACAACCACCGCCGCCGTCAGCAAAGTCAGCCGCACGGCAGAGAGCGCTTCCTTGTCGGTCAGAGCCTGCAGGTAGAGTTCCCAGCCGCCTTTCAAGGCTTCATAAAACACCGCCACCAGCGGCACGACCAGCATCAGCAGCAGAAAAGCGAGCGCGGCGGCGGTCAGCATCAGGCGCAGCCAGCGCGGCTCGGTCAGATTGGGGTTGGAAGTGTAGGTTTTCATGGTTTGTTTTTTCAGACGGCCTCATGCCGCGTAAAGTTTTGGTATGGACGGATTCGGTTTTCAGACGGCCTAAGCCTTCGCACCCGCCCGTTTGCTCAAGGCCCACTGCATCAGGTTGAGCGCAAACAGAATCACAAACGACACCATCAGCATAAACAGCGCCACCGCCGACGCGCCCTGCACGTCAAACTGTTCCAGCTTGCCCGTAATGATCAGCGGCAGGATTTCCGACACCATCGGGATGTTGCCCGCGATAAAAATCACCGAGCCGTATTCGCCCGTCGCCCGCGCAAACATCATGCCCGCACCCGTAATCAGCGCCGGCGTGATTTCCGGCAGCAGCACGCGGCGGAAGGTGGTGAAGCGGTTGGCGCCCAAAGTCGCCGCCGCTTCCTCATATTCGTTGGAAAGCTCTTCCAACACCGGCTGCACCGAGCGCACGATAAACGGCAGGCTTACCACCACCAGCGCAATCCAAATCCCGATCGGGGTAAACGCAATCTTGATTTCATGTCCCGCCAGTTTGCCGAACACCCCGTCGGCGGCGAAAAACCGCCCGATCCAGCCGTTCGGCGCATACAGCGTCGCCAGAGCAATGCCCGTTACCGCCGTCGGCAACGCAAACGGCAGATCGACCAGCGCGTTGACCATGTTTTTGCCCCAAAAATCGTAGCGCACCAATACCCACGCCACCAGCGTGCCGAAGACGATATTCGTCAGCATCGCGTAAAACGACATTTTCAAACTCAGCCACACCGCCGCCAAAACATTCGGCTCGGCAATCGTCGTCCAAAACGCCGACCAGCCGATTTCCGCCGCTTTCGCCGCCATCATGGCAAAGGGCAGAACGACCAGAAGCGACAGACAGAGCACGGTCAGGCCGAGGCTGATGTTGAAGCCGGGCAAAACGCTGGGAGTTTTTAAAAGGCGCATAAACAGTCCGAATTGAATCATTTTCGGCGCTACTTTAGCGAGGCCGTCTGAAAAAAGGAAAGAATGCTTGGTTGTAATCAAAGAGAAAACGGTTATATGAATCAGGCCGTCTGAAAACCCGACTGCGTGTGGCAAGAGGTTTTCAGACGGCCTTGATTTATAGTTAAATAAAATAAGAAAGATATAAGGCGGCAAGGCGCAGACAGTACGGTTAGTACGGGACAGATGAAAGCGCCTTAGCGAATCATCCTCTTTGAGCCCGGCCGCAGCCAACGAAGTAGATTTTTTATTTTAATATTCACTATAGAAATGGGGTCAGACGTCGTATGTTCCCGTTACCACCGCCGTATCCAAAATATGCCCCTGCATCGCATAATGCAGGTCGTTGAAACGGAAGCCCGCAGGCAGATCCAGCACCGTATCCAGCGCATACACGGTCAAATCGTAGCGGTGGCGGCAGTTTGGCGGCGCCATTCCGCCGTAAAACGAGGCTTCAGCGGGCTCGAGTTTGCCCAAAACGCTCGCCCAACTGTTCGCCCCCTGCGTGAAATCCGTGGCGGAAACGCTCTCGTTTTCCGCCACGCTTGTGCGCCGCAAATCGGAAATCAGCCAATGAATCCATACAAATCCGCTGGCGGTAATCGCGTCTTTGTCGTCCAAAACCACCGCGTAAGATTTCGTGCCTTCAGGCGCGCCGCTGATTTCAAAGGGAACGGAAAACGTCGGCATGCCGTTTGGGCTGAATTGGCTGCCGCGCTTGCCGTATTTGTCGGGAAATTCGCCATTGACGATGACGGAAGAAGTAACTTGCATGATTGTCTCCTTTCGGGTTGGTGTGGGGCTATTCTAAACCGAATGCCGTCTGAAAAGGAAACGGCAAACCGGTTTTTCAGACGGCCTGAAACCGTTGCAAAAACTCAGGATGGCCGTTTGAAACTTTCACGGACGTCATTCCCGAACAGGCGGGAATCTACAGTTGATTTCCTGAAACTTATTTTAAAACAAAATGTTGCTTGATTTTAACCGTGGATTCCCGCCTGCGCGGGAATGACGTCGGTTGAGAGATTAACCGTTCCAGACGGCCTCCGGACGGACATTTCTGATGTTTGCAAAAGTATCGGCCTCTCAGGCATCGGCAAAACCCGCCGTTTATCGGTAAACACGCAAAATGCGCACGGGATTGCCGTATAATGGCGGAAACTGTTTTCAATTTTTCAATAAGGAACACATCATGAAATGGGAAGGGCGCCGGGAAAGCACCAATGTCGAAGACCACCGCGGCAGCGGCGGGGGAGGCGGCGGTAAAACGCCGGGTATCATCGGCATCATCGTGCTGCTGGTCGGCGCGTACTACGGTGTGGATCTGTCCGGCATTGTCGGTACGCCTTCGTTGAGCAGCGGCGCGGTGCAGCAGAGCAGCCTAAGCGCGGAAGAAGAAGCCAAACTGGCGAAAATGTCGAAAGTCGTTTTGGCGGAAACCGAAAACGTGTGGGGCAGCTATTTCAGCCAACGCGGTCAGAAATATACGCCGACGACGTTAAGGCTCTACACCGGCGGCACGCAAACCGCCTGCGGTATGGGGCAGGCGGCGATGGGGCCGTTTTACTGCCCGGGCGATCAAAAAGTCTATCTGGATTTGTCGTTTTACAAAGATATGCAGACCAAACTCGGTGCTTCGGGCGACGCGGCTTTTGCCTATGTGATTGCCCACGAAGTCGGCCACCATGTGCAAAACCTGCTCGGCGTGTTGCCGAAAGTCAACCAAATGCAGCAGCAGGTCGCCAAAACGCAGGCCAACGCGCTTTCGGTCAAACTGGAATTGCAGGCCGACTGCTTCGCCGGCGTGTGGGGGCATTACGCCGCCAAACAGGATTTGTTTGAAGCCGGCGACTTGGAGGAAGCCATGCGGGCCGCCGAATCCGTGGGCGACGACCGTTTGCAGCAGCAGGCGCAGGGCTATGTCGTACCCGACAGTTTCACCCACGGCTCCTCCGCCGACCGCATGACTTGGCTCAAACGCGGTTTGGAAAGTGGGGATATCAATCAATGTAATACGTTTGCCGCGAATTGAGTTTGGGCCAACGGGAAAAGTATAGATGAAAGGCCGTCTGAAAATTCAGACGGCCTTTGGTTTTAACGGTTACCGCGTTTTGCCGCAATCCGGTTGGACACGGCGATACAAGCTGCTGCTTCGAGCCCCATAAAAATGAAATAGCGGAAATCGAAAGTGCCGGCATCAATCATTTTGTTGATTAAATAGCTGTGAACGGTGAAGACAACCCAGCCTGCACACCGCAGTGAAATTTTGAATTTCTTTTGTTCGGCCAGATTGGCAAGGCTGAGTAACAGCATGAACAAAGTGGAAACGGCGGCAGCTTGAAGCATGTAGGCTCCTGAATGAGGCCGTCTGAATATTCAGACGGCCTCCGTTTTTAATCTTTAAAACATGTTCAAACCCGATTCAACTTCAGGCGATTTCCAGCCACATCACCTGATACGGCTGCAACACCACATCCTGATTCAGCGCCACGGTTTCGCCGCTGATCAGGTCTTTGGCTTTGGCGGGCATGGCCTGCAAAGTGGCGGTGCTGATGGTTTGCGGGAACTCGCTGAAGTTGCCGAATGCCAGCAGCGCGTTGTTGCGCAGGTAGCCGATGATGTGTTTGTTGTTGGTATTGAACGTGGTCAGACGGCCTCCGTCGAAGCGCGGGTTGGTTTGGCGGATTTCGATCATATGGCGCAAGCCCTGATAGATTTTGCCTGCGTTGGTCGAAGCGTCGTGGCGTTGGGCGTAGAGTTCTTCGTCGAATTTCGGACGGTGCGCCCAGCGGCTGTCGTCGCTTTTGTTGCTGTCGTTTTCCCATTCGCTGTCGTTGAGCGTACCCACTTCGTCGCCGAGGTAAATCAGAGGCAGGCCGCCCGTGCTGAAGGCGATGCTGTACAGCAGCTTGATGCGGTCGACGGCAAACGGGTCGCCCTGCGCCAAACCGGCCAGCGCGGCGGCGGTACCGCAGACGCGGCAGTCGCCCGTTGCCGGATTGTATTGGAACGGCACGCCCTGCGCGAAGCTGCCGTCGAAACGGTTGACGAAGAAGCGGTTGAGAAATTGGCGGTGGTCGTAGCCGTGGATGCCGAACTGCGCGGCGTCTTCGTCGGCAAACGTCCAGCCGATGTCGTCGTGGCTGCGCACATAATTCACCCATGCGGTGTGTTCGGGCAGGTTGTGGCGGTAGGTTAGCGCCTGCTGGAGCAGGTTGACTTCGCGCGTTGCCAGCGTGTTCCACAGCAAGGCCATCTGAAGCGGGTTGTAGCCGATTTGGCATTCGTCCTGCCCGATGTACTGTACCACTTCGTCGGGGTGGACAATCGCTTCGGATTTGAAAAACACTGCCGGCGCGGCGATGCGCATCACGGCGTTAAACGCGCGGATTAAAGCGTGTGCCTGCGGCAGGCTTTCGCAGCTCGTGCCCATCTGTTTCCAGATAAACGCCACCGCGTCCATGCGCAGAATGTCCACGCCCAGATTGGCAAGGAACATCATCTCGCCCGCCATCGCGTTAAACACCCACGGGTTGCTGTAATTCAAATCCCATTGGAACGAATTAAACGTCGTCCACACCCAGCGGCCGTCTTCAAGCTGCGAAAAACCGCCCAGATGCTGGTCGGGGAAGATTTCGCGCAGGGTGCGGTCGTATTGGTCGGGCATCCAGCGGTCGGGGAAAATGTAGTAGAAATT
The DNA here is from genome assembly GCF_002216145.1 of Neisseria chenwenguii. NCBI lineage: Bacteria > Pseudomonadati > Pseudomonadota > Betaproteobacteria > Neisseriales > Neisseriaceae > Neisseria > Neisseria chenwenguii. The sequence continues at coordinate 20,300 of NZ_CP022278.1, read as the reverse complement.
GTCAAACAGCGGATTGCCGGAAACGCATTCCTTCGCCCATTCGTGTTCGTTTGACGTGTGGTTGAAAATAAAATCGACCACGGCGGAAATGCCTGCTTTGTGCAGCGCTTCGATCACATCGCGCAAATCGTCAATCGTGCCCAGCGCCGGATTCACCTCGCGGTAGCTGCTGACCGCATAACCGCCGTCGCTCTTGCCCTCGGGGCATTTGAAGAGCGGCATCAGGTGCAGATAAGTCAGACCAAGCTCTTGAAAATACGGAATTTTCGCTTTCAAACCCTGCAAGTCACCGGCAAACAGATCCACATAGCAAACGCCGCCGACCTGTTTGTTGGACAAAATCCAATCCGGGTTTTCCTCGCGCGCCGCATCGGTTTTCTTCAAATCCTTAGCGCGCGCGGAATAGCTCTGCCACGCATTTGAAATCAGCTGCTCCAGCATCGGTAAAAGCGCTTCGTTGCTGCCGTAAACATTATCCAACTCATACATCAGCTTGGGGAAATGCGCCGCCAGCCGTTCGCCGAACTTTTTCCAGTCGGCCGATTTTTCAACCGTTTCCCGCTGCTTGGGCGTCAAGGCCGCGAGCGCGTAGTTTTTCAGATGTTGCAAGGTCAGATCGACCTGTTGGGTTTGGGTCAACATAATGCCTACTCCGATTTGATTTTTTATATAGTGAATTAAAACAAGAAACCTATAGCGTTGGCTGCGGCAGGGCTCAAAGAGGACGATTCACTAAGGCGCTGAAAGCGCCAAGTTCATCTGTCCCATACTAGTTGTACTGTCTTCAGCTTGCCGCCTTGTATCTTTCTTATTTTACTTCAACTTAGATAGATGCTTGATTTTCAGACGGCCTTTTTGAACTTTTTAAAGCAACTGCTCGATAATGCTGATGGATAACGATAATACTGGAAGAAACCAAATCTGCCTAGCGGATTTGAAACGCATAAAAGGCCGTCTGAAAAGATGTTCCGCCATATGCGGCTACCAAAAACTACACCATTAAATAACGTATAAGCCTGTATTTAACGCACAAATCTGTCGGAATGTCTGCTTGTTTGGCTTTTTCGACGGGATGATGCCGTTGCCGGCCCGAATTTTATGCGGCCCAAAGCCGGATAACGGCGGAATATTGCGGCAACGATTTGCAGCTTGTTTGACCAAAATCAAAGGCCGTCTGAAAGCATGAAAAAACTTTCAGACGGCCTTTATAGGTTTAATGTTTACGCAACCTGCGTTTGATGCTCGTCGCTGTTACGTTCGCGGATTTCGCCCAAGCGGTAAACCGTTTCGCCCTGTTCTTTCAAAAACGCAGCCACCGCGTCGGCGTCTTCTTTGGCGATGATGATCACCATGCCGATGCCGCAGTTGAAAGTGCGGTACATTTCCTGCGTTTCCACATTGCCCGCTTTTTGCAGCCATTGGAACAGCTTGGGCAGTTCCCAAGATTTCGCGTCGATTTGGGCAACGGTGTTTTCTGGCAGTACGCGCGGAACGTTTTCGGTGATGCCGCCGCCGGTGATGTGCGCCATGCCTTTGATGGTGAATTTTCCCAGCGCGGCGAGAATCGGCTTGACGTAGAGGCGGGTCGGCGCAATGACGGCTTCGCGCAAGGTTTTGCCGTTGTCGAATTCCGCGTCCAAATCAGGATTGTCACGCTCGATGATTTTGCGTACCAGCGAATAACCGTTGGAATGCGCGCCGTTGGAAGCCAAGCCCAGTACTACGTCGCCGGCAACGATGCTGCGGCCGTTGATGACACGCTCTTTTTCGACCACGCCGACGGCAAAACCGGCCAAGTCGTATTCGCCCTCGGGATACATGCCGGGCATTTCGGCGGTTTCGCCGCCGATCAGCGCACAGCCGGATTCTTCGCAGCCCTGCGCGATGCCTTTAATCACGTCGGTGGCGCGGGCGACGTCGAGTTTGCCGCAGGCGAAATAGTCGAGGAAAAACAGCGGCTCCGCGCCCTGAACGAGAATGTCGTTTACGCTCATGGCAACAAGGTCGATGCCGACGGTGTCGTGTTTGTCCCAGTCGAACGCCAGTTTGAGTTTGGTGCCTACGCCGTCGGTACCGCTCACGAGCACGGGATTTTTGTATTTTTTGCCGATTTCAACCAACGCGCCGAAACCGCCCAAACCACCGAGCACTTCGGGGCGCATGGTGCGTTTGGCGAAGGGTTTGATGTTTTCAACCAGTTGGTCGCCGGCGTCGATGTCCACGCCCGCATCGCGGTAGCTCAAAGAGGTGCTCATGTCGGATTCCTTAAGGGGATTTGAATGGGGCGTATTTTACCTGATTTGGCGGCAAAACGGCTGGGATTGTTTACAACTTTTCAGACGGCCTTTTGATTAATTTCACGTTTTCAGACGGCCTCTGTTACACTTTAGGCCGTCTGAAAACGGAATAAGAAAACGCTCAATGTATCAGAAAAAAACGCGCGGCGCGAAGCCGTGGATCATTATGGCCTGCGTTGCCGCGGCCTTTTTGTGGCTGCTTTATGCGCTGGGCAACACACTGACACCGTTTGTGGTAGCGGCGGTGTTGGCTTATGTGCTGAACCCGCTGGTCGAAGCGCTCCAACGCAAACGCATCAAGCGCGGCGCAGCTTCGATGATGGTGATGGTGTTTGCGCTGGCGCTGCTGCTGGCGCTGCTGCTGATTATCGTGCCGATGCTGGTGAGCCAGTTTAATAATTTCATCGAACGCCTGCCACAGATTGTGAATTTCGTGCAAAACAGACTGCTGCCGTGGCTCGACGGCATGGCGGGCAGCTACATCCGACTGGATTCCGCCTCGATTGTCGCCTGGCTGCAATCGCACACGGGCGAATTGAGCAACACGCTGAAAACCGCGCTGCCTACGATTATGCGCCAAAGCAGCGGCGTGTTGGCGGGAGTGAGCAACCTCTTACTGCTGCCGTTTCTGCTGTATTACTTTTTATTGGATTGGAAACGCTGGAGCAAAGGCATCAGCTCGCTTGTGCCGCGCCGCTTTATTGACGCCTACACCCGCATCAGCGGCAATATGGACAAAGTTTTGGGCGAATTTCTGCGCGGGCAGCTCATGGTCATGCTGATTATGGGCTTGGTGTACGGCATCGGGCTGGCGCTGGTCGGGCTGGATTCGGGCTTCGCCATCGGCATGATTGCGGGGATTTTGGTGTTTGTTCCGTATCTGGGCGCGTTTACCGGCCTGCTGCTGGCGACTGTGGCCGCACTGCTGCAATTCAGTTCGTGGCAGGGTTTGTTGATGGTTTGGGCGGTGTTTGCCGTCGGCCAGTTTTTGGAAAGTTTCATCATCACGCCGAAAATCGTCGGCGACCGCATCGGCCTGTCGCCTTTCTGGGTGATTTTTTCACTGATGGCGTTCGGCCAGCTGATGGGGTTCGCCGGTATGCTCGCCGGCCTGCCGCTGGCGGCGGTGACGCTGGTTTTGCTGCGCGAGGGTGCGGCGGCCTATTTCGGCAGCCGTTTTTACCGGCATAAATAAACCGCAGGCCGTCTGAAAAAATAGTGTTCAGACGGACTCATCCAAAAAAAGGAACTTCCCATGTTTGCTATCATCGGCGGCAGCGGCTTTGCCAAACTGCCCGAACTGAACATTACCGACCGCCGCATCGTGCGCACGCCCTACGGCCTGACCAGCAGCCCGCTGCTCTTCGGCAGACTGGGCAGCCTCGACATCGTGTTCCTCGCCCGCCACGGCTTCGGCCACACCATCGCGCCCCACGAAATCAACTACCGCGCCAACATTTGGGCGCTGGATTCCGTCGGCGTCACAGACATTACCGCCGTTTCCGCCGTCACCGCCGCCAACGGCAGCTTTGAAAACGGCGCACTCGTCATGCCACACGACCTCATCGACTACACCAGCAGCCGCAGTTCCACCTATTTTGAAGGGCCCGAAAGCCCCGTCGTCCACACCGATTTCACCGAACCCTACTCCGCCGTCCTGCGCGCCACCCTGCTCGAACACGCCGGTAGCCACAACGTACCCGTTTACAGCCAGGCCGTTTACGGCTGCCTGCAAGGTCCGCGCTGGCCGACCCGCGCCGAAATCCGCCGCTACCGCAACGACGGCGCCGACGTTTTGGGCATGACCGGAATGCCCGAAGCCTTCCTCGCCCGTGAGCTGGGTTTAAATTACGCCCACTTCTGTGCCATCGTCGGCACCAACTGCTTGAGCACGGGCGTTCAAAACAACGAATGCACATTAGAGCTGAAACAATCGCTTGAGAAAATCAGATTGCTGCTGGCAGGGCTGTGAGGCCGTATGAAAATACTGTCGAATTCAAAAGAAGGCCGTCTGAATGTTCAGACGGCCTTTTTATTATCGCAAAAGCTGCAAGAAATCAAAATTCCAATTCAGCTTTCAGCCAATAAGTACGGGGAAGTCCGACGACGGCGAAGCTGCGGTCGTATTGGCCGCGCTGTACCTGCCAGTATTTTTTGTTGAACAGGTTTTCCACCGAGCTGCTGACGGTAAACTGGTTTTTGCCCAGCTTGGTTTTATAGCGTGCACCGACGTCAACCAATGTGTAAGACGGGAAGGCATATTGTTTCTGCGTGTCTTGATAGGATTTGCCGAAGTATTGGACATTGCCGTTCAGGGTCAGACCTTTGGCAAACGGGGTATCCCATTCCACGCCGGCTTTGGCAATCACGCGCGGATTGGCGACTTGTACGCCGCTGACCAGATTGTCTTGATAGTTCGGATAATCTTTAACGCGCGATTGCAGATACATCAGGCCGAATGACGGACGCAGGGTGTTGTTCAACAGATTGGCATAGGTATTGAACTCGATACCGCGGTTGCGCTCCTTGCCCTGTTCTTCGCCGCTTTTCGCACCCGAACGGGCAAAATCCGTACCCGACGAAGTTGTTCCGCGCCAATAGCCCGGGCGGGTAATTTGGAAAGCGTTCAGAGTAGTAACGAAGTTGCCCCAGTTTTTACGCACACCGATTTCAAACTGGCGGCTGACACGCGGATCGGCCATTGTGGTTTCATCAGTGACGGAGTCGGTATTGACCGCGCCCGGTTCCAAATCTTCCATATAGTTGCCGTAAACCACCAAATCGGGCTGCGGCACCCATGCCGCCATAAACATCGGGCTGAAACGGCTTGCATCGGCATCTGTACGGTTCCGTTTGTTTTTTTGGTCAACAGCTTGGAAGCGTCCGCCCAAGGTCAGGCGGTATTTATTGTCGGCAAAACCCAAAGTATCGGACAAAGCCAGACTGTTTACCTTGATGACGTTATCGACGGTCGGAGTCGGATCCCAATCGCGGCTGTAATTGGAATTCATCTTGGCCAGTTGTTCCGCAATATCGCGGGTGGTGTCGATTTGGCGGCTGCCCGTGCTGGCGGAGGCTCCCCTGTAAGTTGTACGCTTGCGGTTGATACGGTCGAACGCGGCGCTCCAGTTGTGGCTGAGCGGGCCGGTTTCAAATGCGCCGCGTGCCGTCAGGTTCATGCTCAGAGTGCGGAAATACTGGTCGGTCAGGCGCGCCGTGCCGGTGTTGTAAACCAATCCGTCGGTATTCGGGCGCGCAGTCGGCGAAATCAGCGTGCCGTAATAACGGGCGTTGTTGTAGCCGATACCGCCGGTAATCTGCGCATTTTCAAACGCATCCCACTCAAAGGTAAGCATATTGGTCTGGCCGCGCGTGTTCTGCCAGTTCCAAGAGGGCAGCAGGTTGGTCTTGCCGTTCGGCGCGTCAAACAGGCGGGCGCCGGCGTTCTGAATATCTTGGATACGGGCGCGGCCGCCTTGGGTTTTGCGTTTGGCGTAAACCGAATCGAACTGCACGCGCAGTTTCTCGCCGCGATAATCCGTATTCAATGCAAACTCTTTGTTGTCTTCGCTGTAACCGTGGCGCGGCGTATCGCCGTGGCGCAGTTTGCCGTTGGCACGGATACCGAACTGTTTGTCGGCGCCGAAACGCTGCCACACATCGGCCGTGCCTTGTGCGCGGTTGTTGCTGAACCAGCCCAAACCGACTTTGCCGTTGCCTTCGTCCAATGCTTTTTTGGTTTCGATGTTGACCGCACCTGAAACCGCCCCTTCGGGATCCATGCCGTTTACAGTAGTCGATGCGCCTTTAATCAGTTGCGCCGCACCGACCTGAACGCTTGATGTGCCCTGTGTACCGTACATTCCGGCCAAGCCGTTGACGCTGAACTGGCGCGAATCCAATTGATAACCGCGGAAATACAGGCCGGTCAGCGTATTGCTCTCGCCGCCGAACTGCCATGTGGACGCATCTTTTTTGGCGATGGTGTCAACCAAAGTGCGCGCTTCAGTGTTGTTAATCACCTTTTCGTCATAATTAACAACCGTGATCGGAGCAGTAAACGCGTTGGCTTTGCCTAATAAACCTAAATTCACACGGTCGCGCAAATCGCCGTCGCTGGCGATGGAATAAGACTTGGCCGCACGCACTCTGTTCGCATCGGCGCGGACGTTGACCTGCTGCAACTCGGTCTGTTCGGGCGCGGCGGCGGAATCGGCCTGCGGCGCAGCCTGTTCGTCTGCGGCGTAGGCAAATGCGCTGACAATCAGCAGCGGCATAAGGGCTAATTTGTTTTTCATATAAACCTTCTCTATTCAACAGTTTGCATCAACTTATTCGGATAAAAAAGCGTAAAACGATTTTGAAGGCGGATTATATTTGATACCATTACACTTTTCTATTGTTTTAAAAAATAATTGTTCGCATCTTTTGAATTTTAAAAACAAATACAAAAGTTTAAGCGAAAATAACTTTTAAAACTTTCATTTAAGCAATTTCATGCCGTCTGAAAACAGATTCCGACAAAAATCCGTTTGCGCATCAAATTCCGTTTTTCAGACAGCCTTCCGGATTTAAAAAACACCATCATGGAAAAATGGCAAATCGAGCTTTACGGCACGCCGCTTTGGCTGCTGAAAACATCGGCGGCGGTTTTGGCCGCTTCGGCGGTGATTCTGTTTTTCGCCGCCAAAACCCGCTTCGGCAAAGAGTTCCGCTATATTCTGCGGCTTTGCCTGAACGCCGAAAACAGCCTGAAAATCTTCGCCGTCGTCGTTTTGATGATGATTCTGCTGCTGACCGAAATCCGCCTCAACGTCTTGAGCACGTTTATGTCCAACGGGCTTTACAGCTCGATGCAGGACATGGACGTCAATGCCTTTTGGGTGTTTGCCGCAATGAACGCCGGCGTAGTGCTGATGCGTACGTTTAACGGCGTGATTAACGATTTTCTCGACCAAAGTCTGGCGATTAAATGGTCGGAAAAACTCAACGCCGTTTTGGTATCGCGCTGGCTGTCCGGCAAAAATTATTACCGCCTGCAAATGCGCCGCCACGCGCCCGACAACATCGACCAGCGTATCCAGCAGGATGCGCAGGATTTCATCAAATCGACCATCGAATTTATCCGCGGCATGCTCAATTCCGTCGTTTCCTCACTGGAATTCGCCTTCGTATTGTGGGGGCTGGCGGGCATTCTGACCGTGTTCGGCTACGATATTCCGCGCGGAATCGTCTGGTTTGTGTTTATTTTCGTGATTTTGGCAACATTTATCGCCATGTGGATCGGTAATCCGCTGATCCGCTACAACTACGAAAATGAAAAACTCAACGGCGACTACCGTTATGCCCTGATTCGGGTACGCGATCATGCTGAAAGCGTGGCGTTTTACAGTGGCGAGGCGCGCGAACAGCAGGCGCTCGGCAGCCGTTTCGCCGCCATCATCAAAAACCGCTGGCGCATCGCCCGCCAAAGCGTCGGCCTGAGCGGATTTAACGATATGTTCAGCAGCGGCGTCCAGCTTCTGCCCATCATTTTGCAGGCGCCGCGCCTGTTTGCAGGGCAGATTAAAATCGGCGACATCCAGCAGACCGTACAATCCTTTGCCCGTCTGCAAAAAGCGCTGTCGTTTTTCCGCCTTTTTTACGAAGACTTCACCGCTTACCGCGCCCGCCTCGACCGTCTGCACGGCTTTTTATTGAGCACCGAATCCCAACACGCCGCACAAACGCCGCAAACCGAAACCGTTTCAGACGGCCTCAGGCTGGAAAACCTGACCCTCTACCGCAGTAACGGCGATGTTCTGCTTTCCGGCATCAATGCCGAGATCGGAAGCGGCGGCTCGCTGCTGATCAAAGGCCCCAGCGGCTGCGGCAAAACCTCGCTGTTGCGCGCGCTCGCCGGCTTGTGGCCGTTTGGCGCGACCGGCTTTGTCGCCAAACCCGACAACAGCGCCGTGATGTTTGTTCCGCAACGCCCTTACACCCCGCAGGGCAGCCTGCGCGAGGCCGTCTGCTATCCCGGCATCAGCGCCGACACCGCCGCGCTCGAAACCTCCATGCAGCAATGCCGTTTGGGTCATTTGATTGAAAATCTGGATAAGACCGACGACTGGCAGCACCGTCTCTCTCCGGGCGAGCTCCAGCGCATCGCCTTCGTCCGCATCCTCCTGACCCGCCCGAAAATCATCCTGCTAGACGAAGCCACCGCCGCGCTAGACGAAGCTACCGAAGCGCAGCTCTACCAAACCGTCCGCCACACCCTGCCGCAAAGCGTCATCGTCAGCATCGGCCATAGAAGCACGCTGAACGCGTTTCACGATGCGCATTTGGAAGTGGCGGCGGTAGAAAACTGCGGGTAGGGTAGGGCGTTTGATGAAGCAGGCCGTCTGAAATTCAGTTTCAGACGGCCTGCTTTTTCTTGGGGCTGTCCTAGATAACTAGGCCAAATTATCTCTTACCCATTGTTTTAACAACACGATTGGTCGGACGAAGTATTGGCGGCAACCGGTTTGAGCCGCGCCAATATGCCTGCGCTGGTTAAGGGCAGCGAAAACAGCGGCACACTGCCGCTTTGGGGTGTACGGTTTAGCTGCCGCCATAAACTACACACTGATTAAAGTGTTTTACGGCATCCGCAGCTTTGCTTATCTGCTGTTTCTGTATTCTTTTATCGTGATGATTGTGCAAAACGTTAAAGGATCGCAGATCAGCCCGTCGATGGGATGGTTTTGGAGACTTATTCACTGGGTATCGGCGTATTCGGCAGCAAAATCCCGAGTATTGTTTTTAAAGAAAAACTCACCGACGAAATGGATGTATTATGGATGGCGCTGGGCTTCTGCGCGGCCTGCGGCCTGATTGCCGTGTTCAAACTGCGCAAAGTCAATTCCGAATCACATCTGCACGGCCTGCCGGTGAAACAGAAATTCGCCGAGCTGACCAATGCCGTGACCCTGCTGGTCAGTAACCGCAATATCCTGTTTTCAAGTTGGGTGCGCATCATCAACACTTTGTCGCTGTTCGGCTTTGCCGTAATTATGCCGATGATGTTTACCAAAGAACTGGGCTTTTCAACCGCGCAGTGGTTGGATATCTGGGCGGTATTTTCCGTCACTACGCTGATTTCAAACGTATTTTGGGGGATTGTCGGCGAAAAACTCGGTTGGATCCGCGTCGTTCGCTGGTTTGGCTGTATCGGCATGGCGCTTTCGACGCTGATTTTCTACTACATGCCGCAGTGGTACAACACAATCGCCCCTGCCGGTGGCGCGGAAGTCGGTTCGGCCGAATATTACATGGCTTGGATTCCCGCCATTCTGCTGGGCTGGTTTGCCGCGGCGTTTGTGCCGATGACGGCGGTTTTTACCACGCTTGAACCTAAAATGTCAGGGCGCAGCAATTTCCGTGTACAACCTTTCTGCCAGCCTTTCCAATGCGCTTGCACCGAAAATTGCCGATATACTGCTGCCGGGTTACAGCTTTAAAGGCGTGGTTTTTGCTTATGCCGTGCTGTATCTGTTTGCCTTTGTGGTGACATTCCTCCTCAAGGTCAAACAGCCCGGATTCGACATCCACGGCAAGCTGCCTGAGTGTAAAACCTGTTGAAACAGCAGAGGCCGTCTGAAAACTGAATTTGATTTTCAGACGGCCTTTTCTTTTCTTACATTACGGTTTTGTTTTTTAGGATGCTAAAACGCGCGGGAAGAACACTTCGTTTTCCAAATGGATATGGTCGGTTAAGTCATTGACCAGCTCTTCGGAAAGACGGTAGAGTCGGGTCCAGCTGCCGCAGGCGTTTTCAGGGATTTTGAAATTGTCGGTCAGCTCTTTCAGACGGGCGATGGCTTTGTCGTGTTCTTCGTGTTCGTGCATCATCACGCTGATAGGCATGGCCGCACTGCGTCCGACGCCCTGATTAATCATAGGAAACAGCATCCGCTCTTCCTTCATCATGTGCATCAAAAGCTCTTCCTGCATATAGGCCAGAATGTCGGCCACTTCGGCAGGAAACGTATCGGCGTGAACTTCGGCCACTTTCTTCGCCAGCGGCACCAACTCTTCAAGCTGGGCGCGGTGGACGTTGTGGTAGCGTTGCAGAATGTGGTCGATGGTGGCGCCGAAAGGGGCGCTTTCCCAAACGGTAAAATCGGTCATGGCAGGGTTCCTTTAGTGGATAAAGGCTTTCAGACGGCCTTTTTGAAAGATTCGGATTTGATGAATGTATTTCATCAACCGCAAGGATACGCCTGCAAAGGGCGATTGTACAGACTGAAAAATCGGGTTGGATACAGAGAAAATAGGAGGCCGTCTGAAAAATCCGGTTACACAAACGTATTCGAAGTTTTCAGACGGCCTTTTGCAAATTTCGGGCAGTGGAATCAGTCTTCCAGATTCTTGCGCCACAAAACCAAGAGTTTGCCGATATGCTGCACCAACTGCGCATCGACGGCTTCGCAAAGCGCATTGGCAATTTCGATACGCTCGGCGCGGTCGTCGCCGAATACGCGCACTTTGATCAGCTCGTGGGCGGTGAGGGCGGCGTCGGTTTCTTTAATGACGGAGTCGGTCAGGCCGTGTTGGCCGACCATCACGACGGGGTTGAGGTGGTGGGCGCGGGCTTTGAGCTCGAGGATTTCTTTGGTGGAAAGTTTTTCATCGGTCATTTCGTTACTGCTTGATAGGAAATAATAATCCGCGCATTGTACGCGATTTGGCGCAGGCTCGGGGAAAAATCGCGTACAATGGCAGTCGTTTTATTTTTGTGGAAACCGCTATGGCTGTGCGTTCCAAATCTTCCAAGGCGTGGCTCAGCGAGCACGTCAACGACCATTATGTACACAAGGCGCAGAAAGACGGCTATCGCGCCCGTGCGGCGTATAAGTTGTTGGAAATCAATGAGAAAGACAAGCTAATCAAGCCGGGTACGGTGTTGGCCGATTTGGGCAGCGCCCCGGGAAGTTGGTCGCAGGTGGCTGCGAAACTGGTCGGGGAAAACGGTCGGGTATTTGCGCTCGATATTCTGCCGATGGACGACATTGCGGGTGTGTCTTTTATTCAGGGCGACTTCCGCGAGGAGTCGGTTTTGGCGGAATTTGAATCTTTACTCGACGGCCGTCCGCTAGACCTTGTAATCTGCGATATGGCACCCAATATGTCGGGTAACGCCGTAACCGATCAGGCGCGCAGTTTCTACCTCTGCGAGCTGGCGTTGGATTTTGCAGCCTCCCATCTGAAAAGCGGCGGCAGTTTTTTGGTGAAGGTTTTTCAGGGCGCGGGTTATCAGGAATATATGGCGGCGATGCGGGATGTTTTTGCAACGGTGCAGACGCGCAAACCTGATGCTTCGCGCAATCGTTCCAGTGAGATTTATTTATTGGGCAGAAATAAACGCTGACAACCGCAGCAGCGTGTTTTAAAATTCTGCCTTTCGTTTACCCTTAAATTAATGGAGCCTGTTCAGTGGGGAATACCTTTAAGAATATTCTGCTCTGGGTGGTTTTGGGCGTCGGCCTGATGGCGGCGTTCAATGCGATCAACAGCAAGCAGGAAAGCAAGCAGCAGATTGAATATTCGCAGTTTATCAGTCAGGTAAACAACGGCGAAATCGCCAGCGTCAATATCGAAGGCTCGGTGGTAAACGGCTATTTGATTAAAGGCGAACGTGCCGACAAAACCACATTTTTTACCAACGCGCCGTTAGACGACAACTTGGTGAAAAACCTATTGGACAAAAAAGTCCGCGTCAAAGTGACACCGGAAGAAAAACCGAGCATGCTGACCAGCCTGTTTTTCAGCCTGCTGCCCGTGTTGCTGCTGATTGGCGCATGGTTTTACTTTATGCGGATGCAGAACGGCGGCGGTAAAGGCGGCGCATTTTCATTCGGAAAAAGCCGTGCCCGCCTGCTGGATCAGGATGCCAACAAAGTTACTTTTGCCGATGTGGCCGGCTGCGACGAAGCTAAAGAGGAAGTTCAGGAAATCGTCGATTACCTGAAAGCGCCCAACCGCTATCAGAGCCTGGGCGGACGCGTGCCGCGCGGCATCTTGCTGGCGGGCAGCCCGGGTACGGGTAAAACCCTGCTGGCCAAAGCGATTGCCGGCGAAGCGGGTGTTCCTTTTTTCAGCATTTCCGGCTCCGACTTTGTAGAAATGTTCGTCGGCGTAGGCGCCAGCCGTGTGCGCGATATGTTTGAGCAGGCCAAGAAAAATGCGCCCTGTATCATTTTTATCGATGAAATCGACGCCGTCGGCCGCCAGCGCGGCGCAGGCTTGGGCGGCGGCAACGACGAGCGCGAGCAGACTTTGAACCAGCTTTTGGTGGAAATGGACGGCTTTGAAAGCAATCAAACCGTGATTGTGATTGCCGCCACCAACCGTCCCGACGTACTCGACCCTGCGTTGCAGCGTCCCGGCCGTTTCGACCGTCAGGTTGTGGTACCGCTGCCCGACATCCGAGGCCGCGAGCAGATTTTGAAAGTGCACGCCAAAAAAGTACCACTGGACGCTTCCGTCGATTTGGTTTCGCTGGCGCGCGGTACGCCCGGTTTTTCCGGCGCGGATTTGGCGAATTTGGTAAACGAAGCTGCGCTGTTTGCCGGTCGTCGCAATAAAGTCAAAGTCGATCAAAGCGATTTTGAAGATGCGAAAGACAAAATCTACATGGGTCCCGAGCGCCGCAGCATGGTTATGCACGAAGACGAAAAACGTGCGACCGCCTACCATGAATCGGGCCATGCCATCGTGGCTGAAAGTCTGGAGCATACTGATCCTGTACACAAAGTAACCATCATGCCGCGCGGCCGTGCGCTGGGCCTGACTTGGCAGCTTCCCGAGCGCGACCGCATAAGCATGTATAAAGACCAGATGCTGAGCCAGATTGCGATTCTGTTCGGTGGACGTATCGCCGAAGACATCTTTGTCGGCCGCGTTTCCACCGGCGCTTCCAACGACTTCGAGCGCGCCACCCAAATCGCCCGCGAAATGGTGACGCGCTACGGCATGAGCGACAAAATGGGCGTGATGGTGTACGCGGAAAACGAAGGCGAAGTCTTCCTCGGCCGCAGCGTGACCCGTTCGCAGCATATTTCGGAAAAAACCCAGCAGGAAGTGGATGCCGAAATCCGCCGCATTTTGGACGAGCAATACGCCGTTGCCTACAAAATCTTGAACGAAAACCGCGACAAGATGGAAACCATGACCCGCGCCCTGATGGAGTGGGAAACCATCGACCGCGATCAGGTTTTGGAAATCATGGAAGGCAAACAGCCCAGCCCGCCTAAGGATTACAGCTACAACCTACGCCCCGAAGGCGAAGAGCCGGTTGCGGAAACGGCGGAGCAGCCCCGGCCCGAGCCTGCTTTAACAGCAGGCGCGCAGGAAAACAATCCCGAAGTTCCTCCCCAAAACAGGGCTTAAATAAAACAAAACGGCAGCTTTAACGGCTGCCGTTTTGTTTTGTATAGTGAAATAAAAAAGATACAAGGCGGCAAGGCGCAGGCAGTCTAGGTAGTACGAGACAGATGAACTTGGCGCTTCAGCGCCTTGGTGAATCGTTCTCTTTAGGCTCAGCCGCAGCCAACGAAGTAGATTTTTTATTTTAATTCACTATATTTTCCCGTGTCGAAACAGTTTTTCAGACGGCTACGGGCACTCAAGCCGTCTGAAAAACCCTTGCAAATTCGTTTATAATGCAGCTTTCCCGATGATGGCACGATTATGAAAACGGTAGAAAAAAGCGTTTTGGTATTGCACAGCGCCGCGCAGATGTTCGAGCTGGTCGATAAAGTGGAGGATTACCCGAAATTCCTGCCTTGGTACAGCAAAACCGAAATTATCGAACGCAGCGGTAACGAGCTGAAAGCACGGCTGTTTATGGACTATATGCGCGTGCAGCAGTCGTTTGCTACCCACAACCACAACATTCCCGGCCGGGAAATCCGCATGGATCTGCTCGAAGGGCCGTTTAAAACCCTGCGCGGCACATGGAAATTCATCGACTTGGGTGACAATATGTGCCAAATCGAATTCCGGCTTGAATACGATTTTTCCAGTGCGGTTTTGTCGGCGCTGATTTCGCCCGTATTCAGCCACCTTTCCAACACGCTGGTCGAAGCGTTCGTCAAAGAGGCAGACCGCCGCTATGCTTGAAATCGAAGTCGTCTATGGCACGGCGGAACAACAGTTTCTGCAAAGCCTGAAAGTCAAAGCGGGAACAACCGCCCGCGAAGCCGTTTTACAAAGCGGCGTGTGCGGCAAGTTTCCCGAAGTCGATTTGCACGCCGCGCCGCTGGGCATTTTCGGCAAAGCCGTGAAAGACGACACCGTTTTGTGGCCGCACGACCGCGTCGAAATCTACCGTCCGCTTTTAATCGACCCGAAAGAAGCGCGGCGCAAACGCGTCAGCCAAGATTAACAAAGGCCGTCTGATATTTTAACGGCTGCTGAGCGAAGTCGAAGTACAGACGGCATCAACGAGAACACCATGTCAAACAAAATCAAAATCATCGTCGGACTGGGCAACCCCGGTCAGGAATACGCACAAACCCGCCACAACGTCGGCTTCTGGCTGCTGGACGAACTGGCCTGGCAATGGAAAGCCACATTTAAAGAAGAAAAAAAATTCTTCGGCGAAGTCGCGCGCGTGGCGCATAGCGGCGGCGACGTCTGGCTGCTCAAACCGACCACGTTTATGAACCGTTCCGGCCGGGCAGTTGCCGCGCTGGCGCAGTTTTACAAAATCAAGCCCGAAGAAATTTTAGTGGTGCACGACGAATTGGACATCCCCTGCGGGCGCATCAAATTCAAACTCGGCGGCGGAAACGGCGGCCACAACGGCCTCAAAGACATCCAAGCCCGCTTGGGTACACCGGATTTCTACCGCTTGCGCTTGGGTATCGACCATCCCGGCGACCGCAACTTGGTGATCGGTTATGTCTTAAGCAAACCCAGCACCGAACACCGCCAGCAGATTGACGACGCCGTCGCCAAATCCATCCAAGGGCTGCCGCAACTTTTGGCGGGCGAATGGGAAGAAGCGACGCGGTTTTTGCACAGCAAATGATTTGCTGAAATTTTTTGTAACTGCCGAACGAGTTGAGAACGTTGTAAAAACCGCAAAGGCCGTCTGAAATTTTACCGACATTGTTTCCGTACTTGCGCGGGAATAACGGATTGAGTGTTTCAGACGACCTTCAAATGATATTTTTGGATTTTTGCAAAGCCTCAGCCCGTAGGCCTTCAGCTCAGCATCTTAATCAAGTTGCAATCGTTGCAAGAATAAGAAACACCTGTTTGCAGGGGTGGGTTTTACACCTGCCCGTAAACTTTCAAACTGCTGAAAAGGTTTAATATTTCAGAATTGTTAACATTCGGTCGGGTGTAAAACCCGTCCCTACAAACGTTTCTCGGGATTTTCCGCTTTTTGCAAAGCTTCAGGTCGTCTGAAAAGCAGGTTCATCCCCCCGACAACCGCAGCAACGCCTCAATCGTTTGAATTTTCAGACGGCCTCATCTCAAGGATTTTCCATGTCCGAACTTCTCAACCTCATCCAAACCGAAGCCGTCGGCACCGTCGAAGAAACGCTGGATTTCTGGCTCTACGAATGCAGCCTCGACGAAGCCCCGAGCCGCGAAGAAGTGGCGCAATGGCGCGATTTGCTGAACGCGCGCGGCGGCAAGTTTGTGCGGCTGGCGCAAATCTGCCGAACCTGGCTCGACGAGGAGGCCTGAAATGCCGCGCAACAAATTTACCGTATTGGTGCTGCTTTGGTTTGCCGCCGGCATTTATGCCCTGCTGTTCCGCGAATCGGGCAGCGGTGCACCGCCGTTTCCGAATTTCGACAAAGTCGCGCATTTCACGCTGTTTTTCGCCCAAATCTGGCTGTTGGCGCGCACGTTTATCGAAGCGGATAAAACCGTTCCCTACCACGCCCTGATTGCGTTTGCGCTGGTTTACGCCGTCGGCAGCGAGTTGGCGCAGGCCGCGTTTACCGCCACGCGCGAAGGCTCGTTCGGCGACGGACTGGCCGACATGGGCGGCTGTCTGACCGCGCTCTGGCTGGCGAAAAAAGCGCAGGCCGCCAAGCGGGCAGTGGGCATGAGGCCGTCTGAAAACAGTCAGTTTTAAACCGACAGCCAATCAGGCTTTTATCCGATCAGTCTACAGCGCCGTTTTCCAGACGGCCTCAAAGGAATGTTTATGAATCCCACCCCGTTTATCGAACGCCGCCACCGTGTTTTGTCGCAAATCGGCCGCGACGGCATCGCCGTCCTCTTTGCCGCGCCCGGGCAGCGGCGCAGCAACGACACCGAGTTTCCCTACCGCCAAGACAGTTATTTCCACTATCTGACGGGTTTCGGCGAACCCGGGGCCGTTTTGATCCTCGACGGTGCGACGCAGAAAAGTATTTTGTTTTGCCGCGACAAAGACGAGCTGGACGAAATCTGGAACGGTTTCCGCTACGGCCCCGAAGCGGCGCAGGAAGCGTTCGGCTTCGACGAGGCGCAGAGCAACAGCCGCTGGCCGCATTATCTGAGTCAGGCGCTGTTGAACAAAAAAACGCTGTATGCCTTGTGGGGGCTGTATCCCGAGCGCGACCGCGAGGTTATGGAAAAGTGGCACAACGTGCAGCAGAGCGCAGGGCGGCGCATTCAGGTCAACAGCCATGCGCCTGAAAACCTGGCCGATTTGGCCGCGCTGCTTGATCCGATGCGGCTGGTGAAAGACGAATACGAAATCGGTTTGATTAAAAAAGCGGGCGAAATCAGCGCCTTGGCGCACATCCGCGCCATGCAGAAAACCCGCGCCGGCGTGGGCGAACTGCAAATCGAAGCCGAAATCCTGTACGAATTTATGCGCCACGGCGCGCGTTTCCCGTCGTACAACAGCATTGTTGCCGGCGGCAAAAATGCCTGCTGCCTGCATTACGTTGCCAATCAGGACATGCTGCGCGACGGCGATCTGCTGCTGATCGACGCCGGCGCGGAATACGGCTTTTACGCCGGCGACATCACGCGCACCTTCCCCGTCAACGGCCGTTTCAGCGCTGCGCAGAAAGACGTTTACGAAATCGTACTCGCCGCCAACGAAGCCGTTATCGCCGCCGTCAAACCCGGTGCCGATTGGGGCGGAATCCATCTGCTCGCGCTGCGGATACTCGTTCGGGGTCTGACCGACCTCGGCCTGCTGCAAGGCACGGTGGACGGCAACATCGAATCGCAAGCCTATCAGCGTTTCTATATGCACGGCCTCGGCCATTGGATCGGGCTGGACGTACACGACGTCGGCAAACGCTGGCAAAACGGCAAACCGCTGCTGCTTCAGCCGGGTATGTGCACCACCGTCGAACCCGGCCTCTACATCGCCGCTGCCGACGACATTCCCGAAGCGTTCCGCAACATCGGCATCCGCATCGAAGACAATATTTTGGTCACGGCCGACGGCTGTGAAAACTACACCGCGCTCGCGCCGAAAAAAGTGGCGGATATTGAAGACGTGATGCACGGGTAGGTCGGGTTGGTTCGCCTAAAAAGACTTCAGGCCGTCTGAAAACTTCAGACGGCCTGTTTCATCTTTACCAACCCTTTTCAAACTCCCTCGGGCTGCGGCACTTTATGCTGAACCGCATATACCGCCGCCTGCACGCGGCTGCCGAGGTTGAGTTTGCGCAGAATGTTTTGGACGTGCACTTTGACGGTGGATTCGGCCAGCTCGAGGTGGCGGGCGATGACTTTGTTGCTGTGGCCGGCGGCGAGGTAGCCGAGGATTTCCAGTTCGCGCGGGGTAAGGGTGGCGAGGGCTTGGTCGTTGCGCGGGGCGGCGGGGGCGATAAGCGACTGCACCAGCCGCGTGGTCATTTCGGGGGAAAAGACGTTGTCGCCGTCCACGGCTTTGCGGATACTGTCGAGCAGGAAATCGGCGTTGATGTTTTTGAGTAGGAAACCGCGCGCGCCGATGCGCATACATTCGGTAAGGTCGTCGCCGTCTTCGGAGACGGTGAGCATCACGACGGTTTGGCCGGGGTTGGTGCTGAGGATTTGCGCCAGCGCTTCACGGCCGTTCATGGCGGGCATGTCGAGGTCGAGCAAAACGATGTCGGGGCGGAGCTGTTCGACGAGTTTGACGCCGGAAAAGCCGTCGGCGGCCTCGCCGACGACTTCAAAATCGCTTTGGCGCGAGAGCAGGGCTTTGATGCCGCTGCGGAACAGGGTGTGGTCGTCGATTAATACGATTTTGATGCTCATAGTGTGTTTCTCTTCTCTTGGGGTAACACGAGGGTTACGGTTGTGCCTTGTTGCGGCGCGGATTCTACGGTGAGGACGGCGTTGATGCGGCGGGCGCGTTCCTGCATGATGCCGAGGCCGACGTGGCCTGTGGCGGGATTTTTCAGACGGCCTGTGTCGAAACCCCTGCCGTCGTCGCGCACGGTCAGCATGAAGTCACGGCGGTTTTCGATGGAGACGGCGACGTGTTTGGCCTGCGCGTGTTTGCGCACGTTGGAAAGGCTTTCCTGCAAAATGAAGATGACTTGCAGTTTTTCGTCGTTGGAGAGCGCGGCGCCTTCGTCTGTCCAGCGGGTATCGACTTCGGTTTGGGTTTCGCGCGAGAAGCGTTCCAGCAGGCCGTTGACGGCTTCGGGGAAGTCTTTGTTGCTGATTTTGGTACGGAAGTTTAACAGAAGCTCGCGCACGTCGTCATAACATTCCTGCACGCCGTTTTTGATAAAGAGGATGTTTTCTTCCACCTGCACTTTTTCTCCCGCGTGAAACGCGCTTTCGAGCATCTGCACCTGTAAATTGAGAAAAGTCAGCGCCTGCGCGATGCTGTCGTGCAAACCTTGCGCGATCAGGTTGCGTTCCTGCAAAACGGCGAGCTGGCGGCGTTCTTGGGCGAAACGGCTGTTGGCGACGGAAACGCCGAGCTGGCCGGAAAGCGTGCGCAGAAGGTCGTGTTCGTCCTTGGAGAGGCTGTGGCCGTCTGAAAAATAGAGGGTAAACGCGCCCAGCTCTTCGCCTTTGTAAACGATGGGGAACGCGGCGGAATGCGGGTAGGGCGGCGTTTGGCCGTTTGAAAACGCATCGTCCAAACCGATGGCGGCGACCAAATCATTGTGCGTGCCCCCGGAATCGGAAAAATGAATGCTGCCGGCAGCGGCGGAAACGGCGGGCAGGGTACGGGCGAGAAATTCTTCGGCGGCCTCTTTCGGACTGTGGGTGCGGTGCAGGTCGCGGGTGGTTTGGTAGAGCAGCGCCAAATCGCGGTTTTGCCGCGCCAAATCCTGCGTCTGCCGTGCCACTTGGCCTTCCAGATCCGTGTAGAGCGTTTTCAGGCTGGCGCTCATTTGGTTGAAACCTTCGCTGACTTGGGCAAACTCGCGGATATGGTCGGTTGGGATTTTCACGCCGAAAC
Source organism: Neisseria chenwenguii (assembly GCF_002216145.1). Classification (NCBI taxonomy): domain Bacteria; kingdom Pseudomonadati; phylum Pseudomonadota; class Betaproteobacteria; order Neisseriales; family Neisseriaceae; genus Neisseria; species Neisseria chenwenguii. Next base: position 596 of record NZ_CP022278.1, on the reverse strand, counting down.
CGCCGCGCCCGATGGTATCGACGCCCTCGCGCAGTGTTTCCAGCGGGCGGATAATCCAAGAGTAGTGCAGCATAATCATAAACCCTGCAGCAATGAAAATCATCAGAATCAAGGCCGTCTGAAAACGGCGCAGCCACAAGGTGTTTTTATCGTTGGCGTTTTCCAGCGCCTGCACGAAAAGTTCGATATTGCCGGTAAAGCGGTACAAATCAATCTGTTCGGGCAATTCGTGGCGGATAACGGCGGGGCGGATGTGCGCCTGCCAGTCGGTGTTGAGCATATCCTGAATCAGCATATACGACAGCGGCGTGTCGGCAGGAATCAGCGGATGAATCGCATCGCTGGTACTGACTTTTTTCAGCGTGGTTTCAAATTCGCGGATTTGGTTGTCGATCTGTTTCGCAGGTGCGCGGTTGCTGACCAGATAGGCGATTCGGTAGGTCTGCATCCTGAGGCTGCCCGCGTCGTTAATTGCCGTGCCTGCGCCTTCCAGCCGCCACGACAAAAGCAGCGTTAACACCACGGAAAACAGCGCTGAGCCGACCCAAAGCAGGGTCAGGAGCTTCAGGCGTGCGGAGAGGCTGAGGCCGTCTGAA